>DATKZH010000765.1:0-17231 GCA_035528065.1 Thermoguttaceae bacterium
ATTGAGCAGGGCCCGGATGTCATCCATATTGCGTATTCCGCCACCCACCGTAAGAGGCATAAAGATCACGTCGGCGGTCCGGCGGACCACGTCGAGGATGATGTCCCGACCCTCATGGCTCGCGGTGATATCGAGGAAGACCAGCTCGTCGGCGCCCTCCTCCTCGTAGCGCGTAGCGACCTCCACCGGGTCCCCGGCGTCGCGGAGGTTGACGAAATTCGTCCCCTTGACCACCCGGCCCCGATCCACGTCGAGGCAGGGGATAATCCGTTTGGCAAGCATAGACTTCCCGGCGGAAAGGCCACTCTCGCAACGCCCGAACCAGGCCGACAACCCCACCCGGGAACAGGGTCGCAAACCTTTACTCTAAGCCCCCGCCCCCCCCGGGTCAACGGGCTCGCCACCCCAGAAACCGTCGAGGCGGCCATTCGACAGCCACTCGTGTGGGTGGACCGAGGAGCAGATGGCAGGCAGTTCGGGGTACCGAACTTGGCCGGGGAGGCGAACCACGCCTCGATTGCTACTGCCTCCAGCCGCCGAATCGGGAATCTCACGGCACAAAACCGAGCTGCGGATCGACTATACTCTTGCCGCGTGAGCCAACCACAGGGATCCCGAGATGACGGACTGGCAAGCGGTCGTCGGCCGGCACACGGCGTTGGTCTGGCAGACCGCCTACCGACTGCTCGGCGACTACGAAGACGCCGACGACTGCGTCCAGGAGACGTTTCTGGCCGCGCTGGAGCTTTCGCGCCGGCAACCGGTGAGGAATTGGCCGGGCTTGCTGGCGCGTCTGAGCACCTGTCGGGCCCTGGATCGACTCCGCCAGCGAATGCGGGATACGGCCCGACGCGAAGAGCCGGTCGCCTGGTCCGCCGTCCCGTCCGTGCATGCCGGGCCCGAACAAGAGGCCCAGGCGGCCGAGTTGTCCGATCGGCTCCGCGTGGCCCTGACCAAGTTGCCGCCCAAGCAGGCGGAAGCCGTTTGCCTGCGGTGTTTGAACGGGTTGAGCTACCGGGAAATCGCCCGAGAGCTGGATATCAACTCGACGGCCGTCGGGCGACTGCTTCACCGTGCCCGGGCTCGACTGAGTGAGTTGCTTGCTCCGGCTATCTCCGCCGAGAGAGGGAGGTCTTGCCATGGAAAGTGACGAGCTTGCCCGTTCGGAGCTTGTCGACAAGGCATTCGCGGCACTCCGTGAAACGCCCGTCCCGGGGGGGCCTTCGCCGGGGGTCCTGTCGACGATCGTGGAAGCCGGAGGCGTCTCCGGATCCGACCTGCAACCAATCACACTCCGGACGAGGAGCGCCAAGGTGAAGTGCATGCGTAGAATCGCCGTCGCTGCCGCCCTGCTGGTCGGCGTGTGCCTTGGCGTGTTGCACTTTGCCGACCAAGGCGACCGCGGCGCGGTCTTTGCCCACGTCTTGGAGCAGATTGACAAAGCGAAGACGATCACGTGGAAGACCACCTACTATACAAAGGCCACCTCCCAGGACGGGAAGCGGAGTTGGATCAAGACCGAAACGGCGCAGCACGCTTACCAAGCCCCCGGCCTCTATCGGGACGCACGCTTCGACGACGAGGGAAAGCTCCGCCAGGTCGAGATCGAGGACGTCATTCACGGGAAGAAGCTTGAGTTGGACTACCAAGAGAAGACGGCGACCCTCCACCTTTTCAGGGGCTATCCACGGGACGCCGGTCCGTTCGACTGGTTCCGCCATGCAGTGAAAGGCAACCTGGAATGGATCGGAAAGAAACGGATCGACGGGCGGGAGGCGAACGGCTTCCGGGAGGCGGGTTGGGACAAGGCGAACAACGAACCTTGGAGTTCCGACTTCTGGGTCGACGCGAAGACGAAGCGCCTCGTGACGCACCACGTTCCCGGGGCTGATGTCTTCGACCCGGATACGCACCCCGCGCACAACAACCCGCCGGAAAAGGAGTGGTCGCGTGAGACGGTGCTTGGCCATATCGAGCACGATATCGTCTTCGATGCAGCACTCGACGACGCCGTGTTCCGTCTCGAGCCGCCTGAGGGTTTCACGCTCAAGGCCGAACGTCGCCGGGAGGTGACCGAGGAGGAGACGATCCGGTTTCTCGGCATCCTGGCAAAATACTACGACAACACGTTCCCGGATCAGCTCTCTCCCGTCGCCGTCACTTCCGACAAGCTCAACGCCGTCGAAGCCAAGCCCAAGGAAGACCGGACGCCGGCGGAACAGAAGCTCTTCGAGACCGTCGAGTTCTACAAACGGCCCAGTCCGCATAGGATGCCCATCGGGCGTTTCCGGGATGAGCACACGGCGGAAGGGACCTGGCGATACCTGGGCAAGGGCGTCCAGCTCGGCGACGCGGATCGGATCGTCTGCTGGTACCAGCCGAAGGGCTCGCAGAGCTACCGGATCGTCTGCGGGGATCTCAGCGTCCGGGACGTCGCGGCGCAAGACCTGCCGCTCTCCGTCAAAGCGTTCGAGCAGATGGGGCAGGCGAAGACCGTGACCTGGAAGACCACGTTCTACGCACGTCGCGGCAGCAAGGAAGGAAAGACGCGCCACTTCGCCTACCAGGCGCCGGGCCTGTATCGGGACGTTGCGCTGGACGCCGACGGCGAGGTCCGATCGATCGACCTTGAGGACAACGTCCATCTGAAGAGGCTGCTCTTGCAGCCCAACGAGAAGAAGGCCACTGCCTACCAACTGACCGAGCCCAGCCAGCCTCCGCGCGGGCCTCTCACCATGGCGCTGAAGACACTGAGAACCAAGAACCTCGAGTGGCTGGGGACGCAGGAAATCGCAGGCCGCGAGGCCATCGGCTTCCGGCACGGGTTCTGGTTCGAGGCCGGCAATTACCATTGGAGTTACGACTTCTGGATCGACGCGGAGACCAAGCGGCTGGTCCGGTATCAGGTTCCCGGGAGCGACGTCTTCGAGCCCGGCCGGCAGGCGGTGGAAGAGCATGGTTGCTTCGTCATGGAGGACATCGTCTTCGGCGCGGAGCTCGACGACTCGCTCTTCCGTCTCGACGTGCCGGAAGGCTACGCCCTCACGGCGGAACGTCGCGTAGAGATTACCGAGGAAGAGGTGATCGAGTTCCTGGGCATCGTCGCCGAGTACTTCGACAAGACGTTTCCTGACCGAATGCCGGGTTTCGACTACGGGGAAGAGCACGAGAGGCTGCAAAAATTGAAGGCGATGCCCAAGGAAGACCGGACCCCGGCGCAAGACCGCCTCGTGGAAACGATCGACAAGTACATGCGGAGGTGGCTCCCGGGCCCGGGACCGACGCACGCCTTCCTCCAACACAACACGGTCGAAGGAAGCTGGAAGTACCTGGGGAAGCGCGTCAAGCTGGGCGACGCCGGCCGAATCGTTTGCTGGTACCGGCCGAACGGTTCCGAGACCTACCGCGTCGTCTACGGCGATTTGAGCGTCAGGGACGTGGCGCCGGACGAACTCCCTCTCGAAGTGCAGCCGTGAACGTCGAGCGAAGCGCGGGTGGCCGTCTCGGTTCAGCGCCCCTCACGCCGGCTCGACCACCAGCCGGCATTCGGGCAGCGAAGCCAGGAACATCCTGCCGTACGGCTTCGTCCGCACGCGCGGGTCGAGGATCACGACCATGCCCGTGTCCTCCTGGCTGCGGATCAGGCGACCGAAGCCTTGCTTGAGCTTGAGGATCGCTTCCGGGAGCTGGTAGTCGCGAAAGGGATTGCCGCCCAAAGCGCGGATCGCTTCCAGCCGGGCTTCGATCAGGGGACGATCGGGCACGCTGAACGGGAGCCGGGTGATGATCACGTTTTGGAGTGCATCGCCCGGTACGTCCACCCCCTGCCAGAAGCTGTCGGTGCCGAACAGCACCGCCCGGCCCGTGCCGATGAACTTCTCGAGCATCTGGCTCCGCGGCAGCCCGTCGGCCTGGCTGTAGAGCGCGAGGTTCTCTTCGGCGAGCCACCCGGTCAGCGCCTCGGCCACCCGGCCCATCATCTGGTAGCTGGTAAACAGCACGAACGCCCGGCCGTCGCTCCGACCGACGTACCTCCGGACCATCTCGGCGACTCGCTGCTCGTACGCGCTCGCCTCCGAGCCGGGGTCAGGCATGCCGTCCAGGAGAACCAGCTCGGCCTGCCGCTGGTAGTCAAAGGGACTCCCCAGACAGAGCGTTTCCGCTTGGGTGAGCCCGACCCGCGACTTGAAGAAATCGAACGAGCCGCCCGCGGTGGCCAGCGTGGCGCTGGTCATCACCACGGTCGCCACCTGGTCGAACAAGTGCTCGCGCAACAGCGGCCCGACGTCGATCGGCGCAGCGGCCAGCTTGATCCGCCGCCGCCTTCTCCGCGCGGTCGCCTCGATCCAGTAGACCGAATCCGAAAGCCGCTGCGATCGCCAGTCTTCGATCGACTCGGCCAACGCGCGGAGGCGATCCCGGGCGGCGACGAACTCCTGGCGCTCCTCCGGGTCCTGAATCCCCGCAGCGTGCTTGCCGACGGAGCCGGCGAGCTGCTCTAACCCTTCGCTCAAGGGGTTGCGGACAATTTCCGGCTTGCGGACCCGCCCGTTGCCGCCGCGCCGGGCCGCGAGCCAATCGTCGACGTCGGCAAAGAAATCGTCCGCCCGGTGGCCGCACTCGATCACGCCCTGCTGGGCCTCGTTCAAACGCTGATGCACGAGCAGTCCGCGATTGGTCCGTTCGTTGTAGAGCTTGTTCAGGAGGTACTCGACCTGGCCGCTGGTAACGCCCAAGCCCAGGTGATCGCCGGCCACGGCCTCCATGTTGTGGGCTTCGTCGAAGACCACGACGCTGTAGTCGGGCAAGATTCCCCAGCCTTCGCGGCGGAGCGCCAGGTCGGAGAACAACAGGGCGTGATTGACGACGAGGACCTGGGCGTGGCTGATCCGGCGACGTGCCCGGTAGTAGAAGCAGTCTTCGTACCGGGGGCATTTTCGGCCCATGCAGTTGCCGTGGTCGCTGGCCACCTCGTCCCAGACCTGCGGCACGGGCCGGAAGTCCAGATCGGAAAGCGAGCCGTCGGCGGTCTCCTTCGACCAGGCGTCGATCCTGCGGAGCTGGTCGTACTCCTCGTCCCGGAAGAACAGGCTTCCGGCCCGCTCGAGGGCGCGGCCCAGCCGCCTCAAACTAAGGTAATTACCCCTACCTTTGGCCAGCACCGCGGTGAACTCGGTGGGCATCACGGCGGCCAGAAACGGCAGGTCCTTCTCGATCAACTGTTCCTGGAGGCTGATCGTGTGGGTGGATATCACGACCCGGCGTATGGGGTTTTCGCGGTCCTCGGCCTTGCCGGTGGCCAGGATCGCCGGCACGAGGTACGCAAAACTCTTTCCCACCCCCGTTCCCGCCTCGACCACGAGGTGATGCCCGCCGCGGATCGCCTCGTCGACCGCTTCGGCCATGGCAAGCTGCTGCGAGCGATGCTCGTAGTGGGGCATTCGGGCGGCGATCCGGCCCTTAGGCCCCAGGATTTCGGCAGGCGACGGCATCGGAACGTGGTTCCGGTCGGTTTTGGTCGGGGGATGGATGGATCGACGGACTCACGGATTGGCGGCCAAACTTTAGCGTACCAGTTGCCGCCTTGGGCAGATAGCCGTGGTCCGCCGGGCCCCCTCTGATGGTTTAAGCGGATCCCCCTAGATCTAGCTGCCTCCCCGACGCAGTCCATGGCAAAGCGGTCCATCCAGAGTCGCCTCAAACGCCGGAGCATTGAGACGCATAGGCGAGCCTCCTTTTCGCAGACGTATCCCAAGATCCTGCAACCTGTTGCCCTGATCGGAAAAGTCGCCTTGGACCACTCGACCGGCAGAATTTGCTTTACCTTCCCCAACCGGTTCAGTAGGCTATAGGTTAGGTCCCGCCTTTACTCCTACCCCCCCCGAGTAGGTACTGCCATGCTCTTCGGTACTCGATTCTCCCAGCGTTTTCCGGCTCTGGCCATCCTTGTGCCAATGGCCTGCCTAATGACCGCGGGCATTGCGTTGGGGCAAGAATCCGCAGCCAGCCAAGCGGCGCCCGCCGCCGAGGCGGCCAAGACGGATGCGACCCCTAGTCCGCCAGCCGACACCGCGCCAGCGGAGAGCAAACCGGCCGCGCCGGCCGAAGCAAAACCGGCCGAGGCCGCTCCTGCGCCGCCTGTTGCGGCCGAAGCGAAACCGGCCGAAGCGGCTCCTGCGCCCCCTGCTCCCGCCGAAGCGAAACCGGCGGAAAGTCCACCCGCGGAAGCGAAACCGGCCGAGGCCGCTCCTGCGCCGCCCGCTCCGGCAGAACCCGCCCCGGCTGCTCCGGCCGAGGCCGCGCCGCCCGGGGCGATGGAAGCCGCACCGGCCGAGCCGTCGCCTTCCGACGCTCCAACGCCCGAGACTGCCCCGGCCGAGGCCGCACCGGTCGAAGCAGTTCCCGAGCCGCCGAACTTCGAGCAGCTTGCCGACGCGGAAGTGGCCGAGCAACTGAAGCTGGACGCGGAGCAGCGCGAGCAGATCGCCGAGATCTTGGCCGAGCGGAAAGAGAAGCTCACGGCGGCCTCCAAGGCCGAGGCCCCCGAAGAAGATCGCCAGGCGACCCTTCAAGGGATCCTCGATGAGGGCGACAAGAAGCTGGCCGAGGTCCTCACGCAGGTCCAGTACGGCGACTTCATCGGCAAGCCGGTCGAGAAGCGCCTGCAATTCAGATTTCAGTTCTTGCCGTGGGAAGACGTGCTGAGTTGGTTTGCCGAGCAGGCGGAGCTGTCGCTGGTGGTGCCCGAAGCCCCGCCCCGCGGAACGTTCAACTTCGCCGACACCCGCGAGTACACCCCCACCGAAGCGATCGACCTGATGAACGGCGTGTTGATCCACCAGGGTTTCACGCTGGTCCGCCGAGGCCGGATGCTGATGGTGATCAACATCGGAGAAGGCATTCCCGAAGGCGTGGTCCCGCAGGTCGCCATGGAGGACCTGGACAAGCGGGGCAAGAACGAGTTGGTCACCGTGAAGATCCCGATCGGCCGAAGGCCCGCCGAGTCGGTGATCGGGGCGATCAGCCCACTTCTGAGCCCGCACGGCAAAGTGGTGTCGGTGGGTGCGACGCAGGAGGTCCTGGTGACCGACATGGCCGGGGTCATCCCGATGGTCAGCACGGTCATCGAGTCGATCGACGAGCCCCAGGTATCTCCAACGCCGCAGCCCGAGTCCCCGGAGCTGGGCGTTTACGAGGTGAAGACCGCCGATCCGGAGACGGTGGTAAGCATCTTGAGCCAGATGATGGAGTCGGCGAAGTTCGTGCTCGATCCGAGCACGAAGCGGATCAACGCCAATGCCACGCCGTCGCAGCACAACCTCGTCAAATCGCTGCTGGAGAAAATGGAGGAAGAGATCCCGCCGGAGAAGCAGCGGGTACTGCAAGTGTACCCGATCGACCAGTTCCTCCAGACCGACCCGACCACCCCGGCGACGAGGGGTTACTCCCGGCGAAGGAGCGTCGTGGCCGACGGCTCCGGTGCTCAGCTTGTGGAAACGTTGCAGAAGATCGTGCCCAATGCGCAGCTTTCGGTCAACGAGGGAGCCAAGACGCTGGTCGCCTGGGCGACGCCGGACGACCAAGAGAAAATTAAGGCGGCGTTGGAGAAGCTCGGCGTCGAGCGGATGCCGGAGGAAACCCGGCAACTCCAGGTCTATCGTCTCACGAAGGTCGATCCGGACGCGACCCTCACGCTCCTCCAGACCATCCTGCCCGACGCGAACCTTGCGGTCGACCCGCAGTCGAAAAGCCTGATCGCCCTGGCCGTTCCTTCCGATCAAGCGGTGATCGAGAACACGCTCAAGGCCCTTCAGCCGGAGAAGGGCGGCCCGGACGCGCCCGAACTGCAATTCTACGAGCTGGCGCTGGCCATGCCGCCCAGCCTGCTCGACATGATCCAGAAGGTGGCGCCGAACGCGACGGTGGCGATGGACGCCAGCGGCGAGCGCCTGATGGCCATCGCTTCGCCCGATGAGCACGCCAAGATCGCGAAGACGATCGACCACCTGAAGAAAACCACCTTCATCGAGGGCCGCAACGCGCTGGTGGTCTATCCGGTTTCGCCGGCCCAGCGAAAGCGATTCGAAGCGGTGCTCAGCTCGTTGACCACGCAATTGCCGGGCATCGTGGTGATTGCCGACGCCCAGCCGGGCGAGCTGTCGATCTGGGCCAAGCCGCAGCAGCACGACGTGCTGAAGGAGATCCTCAACGAGCTTAAGCGAGAGGTGCCCGAGGAGGAGCAGTATCAGTTGCAGGCCTATGCGATCACGTCGGTGGATCCGCAAAGCGTGTTGACGATGCTCCAGGAGTTGTTCCCCGAGACGAAGCTCGTGCTCGACCCGAAAAGCAACCGCTTGCTGGCCTGGACCAGTGCCGACGAGCACGCGCGGATCAAGACGTCGCTGGAGAAGATCGAAGCGGCGGGCCCGGGGGAACAACAGCCGCGGTTCGAGGCGTACAAGCTCCAGGGGGTCGCCGCCGACGCGGCCAATGCGAGTGCGCTGTTGACCCAGCTCCAAACGCTCGTGCCCTCATCCAAATTGACGCTCGACTCGAGGACCAGCAAGCTGATCGCGTACGCGACCCCCAAAGAGCACGAGATGCTCCGGGCGGCGCTGGCCAAGCTGGAGGCCGGTGGCACCCCGGAGACCACGCCCACGGTGGAGGTCTACCCGCTCACGAAGGCCGATCCGACTTCCACCTTGAGCATGCTCACCGGCCTGGTCCCGGACGCCCAACTCACGCTTGGCGCCAAGGGCGACCGCCTGATCGCCCGCGCGGTGGCCGCCGATCACGAGACGATCAAGGCGACCCTGGAGAAGCTCCAGCCGGCCGAGCCGGGCCCGGCCGAGCCGCGACTGGAGTTCTATCCGTTTGAAAAGGAGCCGCCGGCCAGCTTGCTCACGATCTTGCAGAATCTAGCGCCCAAGGCGCAGATCACGGTCGATACGGAAGAGAAGCGATTGACCGTGTTGGCTTCGCCTTCCGACCACGAGACGATCAAGGCGACCATCGAGAAGTTCGAGGAGGCCGCGCCCGACACCGAGCCGCACCTGGTCGTCTATCCGCTGCGAACGCTCGATTCCTCCTCCGCGCTCACGCTGTTTCAAACGCTGGTGCCGGACGCCCAGTTGAGCATCGAGTTGCAGACGGGCAACCTGGTGGCGTTGGCCGCCCGCGACGAGCACACGATCATCAAGGACACGCTCGACCAGCTCCAGCCGGCCACGCCCGGCCCGAATACGCCCGAGCTTCGCTTCCATCCGCTCGCCAAAGAGCCGCCGGCCGATCTCACGACCGCGCTCGTAAAGCTCGTGCCCAAAGCGCAGATCACGCTGGATACGGCGAACGAGCGTCTGATGGTCGTGGCCACGCCCGCCGATCACGAGACGATCCAGGCGACGCTTCTGGAGTTCGAGGCAGCGGCGCCCGACGAGCCCACCCTCCGCTTCCACCCGCTCAAGCAAGACCCGCCGACCAACCTGACGACGATCCTCCAGCAGCTCGTTCCCAAGGCCCAGATCACGGTCGACACGGAGAACAGCCGGCTGATGGCCGTGGCCACGTCGGAGGACCACGACACGATCCAGGCGACGATCGAGCAGTTCGAGACCGGCGCAGCGCAGATGCCCGTCTTGCGCTTCCACCCGCTCATCCAGGAGCCGCCGGCCGACCTGCTCACCGTCCTCCAGAAGCTGGTCCCCACGGCCCAGGTCACGCTCGATGCGGAGAACAAGCGTCTGATGGTCGTGGCCACGCCCGGGGACCAAGAGACCGTCCAATCGACGGTCGAGGAATTCGAGACCAACACGCCGCTGGAAGAGCCGAGCAAGCTGGTGGTCTACACGGTCACGTCGGCCCAGCGGAAGCGGTTCGACATGCTCCAACCGACGCTCGTCGCGGAGATGCCCGGCATGCAGGTCATCGGCGAAGCGGACCCCGGCGAGCTGGCCATCTGGGCCAAACCGACCGACCACCTGCTTCTTTCGGAGATCATGGAGCAGCTCAAGGCCGAGTTGCCCGAGCAGGACCAGCGCAAGCTCGTCGGCTATCCGATCAAGTCGGTCGATCCGGACAGCGTGCTCCAGATGCTCCAGAAGCTTTACGGCGACACGGAGTTCGTGCTCGACCTGAAGGCCAACCGGTTGCTGGTTTGGGCCCGTCCCGGCGTCCACGACTCGATCAAGGCGTCGCTGGAAGAGATCGAGGGGGCCGGCGCGCCGGACGAGCAGCCACGGTTCCAGGCCTTCCCCATCTACACGACCGACGTGGCGACGATCGTCGCCACGCTGCAACCCTTGGTGCCCAACGCCAAGCTCACGGCGGATCCGAAGACCAAGCGCCTGATCGCCTGGGGAACGCCTACGGAGTTGGAAATCATCCGCACGGCGGTGGAGAGCCTCAAGCAGGGGGAAACCGGCGACACGGCCCCGCGTCTGGAAGTCTATCGGCTGAAGAACGCCGACCCGCAGACGACAGTGACGCTCCTCCAGGGGCTCTTGCCCGACGTGCAACTCACGCTCGACCCGGTGGGAAAGCGGATCATCGCGTACGCGGTGTCGTCCGACCACGAGGAAATCAAGTCGACGCTGGAGCGAGTCGACGCGCAGGGCCCGACCGATGAGCGGCCGCGATTCGAGACTTACCCGATCTACGGGGCCGACACGCCCGCGGGCGCAAGCACGTTCATCGCGTCGCTCCAGCCGCTCGTCCCCGGCGCCAAGCTGACCGTCGACGCGAAAGGCCGGAAGCTCATCGCCTGGGGCACGCCCGAAGAGCAGGAAGTGGTTCGCAAGGCGGTGGAAAGCATGGGCACCGGGTCGGCGGAGAACCTGCTCCGTTTGAAGGTCTACCGTTTGACCAAGGCCGACCCGAATTCAATGCTGACCGCCCTCCAGTCGCTGCTCCCCGACGCCCAATTGAGCGTCGATTTCGAGACGAAGAGCCTCGTCGCCCTGGCGGTTCCGGCCGATCATGAGACGATCCAGTCGACGGTGGAGCAGATCGAGGCCGAGGGGCCGGCCGAAGATCGGCCGCGATTCGAGACCTACCCGATCCACGGAGTGAACGACACGACCGCCGCCGCCACGTTCGTCGCGACGCTTCAGCCGCTGGTGCCCCAGGCCAGGCTGACGGTCGACGTGAAAGGCAGGAAGCTCGTCGCGTTCGGGACGCCCGACGAACAGGAAGTCGTCCGCAAGGCGGTGGAGAGCATGGGCGGCGGCGGGGGTTCCGCGGGAACGACGCCCAAACTCGAAGTGTATCGTTTGAGCAAGGCCGATCCGAGCTCCGTGCTTGCACTCATGCAGAGCCTGCTGCCGGATGCCCAGTTCAGCGTCGATTCGCAGTCGCGCAGCCTCGTCGCGCTGGCGGTTCCGGCCGACCAGGAGACGATCAAGTCGACGGTCGAGAAAATCGAAACCGAAGCGCCGGAAGACCAGCCGCGGTTCGAGACCTATCCGATCTTCGGTGCCGCGGCGTCGGTTGCGGCCGGCACGTTTACGACCACGCTCCAGCCCTTGGTGCCGGGCGCCAAGCTGACGATCGACGCCAGGGGCCGCAAGCTCATCGCCTGGGGCACGCCCGAGGAGCACGAGATCATCCGCGGGGCGATGCTGAGCCTGGGCCGGGGCGGTGGAACGCCCGAGACCACGCCCCAGGTGGAAGTCTACAGTCTGACGAAAGCCGATCCTACTTCCACGCTCACCCTGCTCCAGAACCTGCTGCCCGACGCCCAGTTGACCGTCGACCCGCAAACCAACAGCCTGGTAGCGCTCGCCGTCCCGGACGACCAGACGACGATCCGGGCGACGCTCGATCGGTTGCAGCCGGAGGAGCCCGGGCCGAATACCCCGGTGTTGCGGTTCCACCTCCTGTCGCGCAAGCCGACCGACGCCCTGATCGCCACCCTCCAGCCGTTGGTTCCCAAAGCGCAGATCACGCTCGACGCGGAGAACGATCGGCTGATGGCCGTGGCCACGCCGGCCGACCAGGAGGTCATCCAATCCACCCTCGAAGAGTTCGAGGCCAAGACCCCGCCGGAAGAGCCGAGCAAGCTCGTCGTCTACCCGGTCACCTCGGCCCAGAAGAAGCGGCTCCAGGCGATCCTGCCGACGTTGAGCGAGGAGCTTCCGGGCGTCCAAGTCGTCGCCGACGACTCCCCCGACGAGGTGGCCCTCTGGGCCAAGCCGACGCAGCACATCGTGCTGGCCCAGATGGTCGAGGAACTGAAGGGCGAGGTCCCTGAAGAGCAGAAACGTCAGCTCGTGGCCTACTCGGTCAAGTCGGCCGATCCGAGCAGCGTGCTGACCGTGATGCAAGAACTATACCCGGACGTGAAGTTCGTGCTGGAGCCGAAGACGAATCGGCTGCTCGTTTGGACCCGGCCCGAGGAGCACGAGTCGATCAAGGCCTCGCTGGAGAAGATCGCGGGGGATGGGCCGGCCGAAGACCAACCGCGGTTCGAGACGTACGCAATCTCCGCGGCCAACATGGCGGCGGCGAGCACGTTCATGGCCACGCTCCAGCCGCTCGTGCCCAACGTGAGGCTGACCCTCGACGCCCAAGGGCGCCGGCTGATCGCCTGGGGCACGCCCGAGGAACATGAAATCGTCCGGAAGGCATTGGAGGGCCTGGGCCGGGGCGGCGGGACGCCGGAGACCACGCCGCAGTTGCAGGTCTACGCGATGACCAAGGCCGATCCCAACTCTACGCTTGCCTTGCTGCAAAACCTGGTGCCCGACGCCCAGTTGTCCGTCGACCCCCAAACCAACAGCATCGTGGCACTCGCGATCTCGGCCGACCAGGCGACGATCAAGGCCACCCTGGAGCAGTTGCAGCCGGAGGAGCCCGGGCCGAATACCCCGGTGTTGCGGTTCCACCTCCTGTCGCGCAAGCCGACCGACAGCCTGATCGCCACCCTCCAGCCGTTGGTTCCCAAAGCGCAGATCACGCTCGACGCGGAGAACGATCGGCTGATGGCCGTGGCCACGCCGGCCGACCACGAGGTGATCCAATCCACCCTCAAAGAGTTCGAGGCCAAGACCCCGCCGGAAGAGCCGGGCAAGCTGGCCGTCTACCCGGTCACTCCGTCGCAACGGAAGCGGTTCGAGGCCCTCCTGCCCACGCTGGCCGAAGACCTGCCCGGCGCGCAGATCATCCCCGACGGCAAACCCGGCGAGCTGGCCGTCTGGGCCAAGCCGACGCAGCATCTGGTGATTGCCGAGATCATCCGAGAGATCACCGGCGGCGCGCCGGAAGACGGGCAGTTCCGCCTCGGCGTCTATACGATCAGGTCGGTCGATCCGCAAAACGTGCTCTCCGTGCTCCAGCGGCTGTTCCCCGACACGGAGTTCATCGTCGACGACAGGACGCGGCGCCTGATGGTCTGGACCAGCCCGGCCGAACACGATCAGATCCAAGCGGCCATCGACGAGATGGACACCGGCGTGCTGCCCGAGATGGAGGAGGAGTTCGCCTCGTATCCGGTCCCCAACGTCGACCCTTCCCTGGCGGTCCAGATGCTCCAGGAGCGGGTGCCCGACGTAAGGTTCATCCCCGACCCCGCCTCGCGCACGATCTTGGCGTTTGGGCGAAAGGCCGACCACCGCAAGATCGCCGCCATGTTGGAGCAGATGTCGGCCAAGGCGCCCGCGAGCATCGCGCCCACCGCGACGCTCTACAGCCTGGAGTCGATCGACGCCGCCAGTGCGACGCAGATTCTCCAACTGGCCGTGCCCCAAGCCCGAATCACGGTCGGCCCCGGCACCGATCAACTGGTCGCCTGGGCCACTCCCCGGGACCACGAGGTGATCGAGAGCACGCTGGCCGCCGTCGACGTGGAAAGCGCCAAGGCCAAAGACGCCAAAGCGGTCATCTACACGCTGGAAGGCATGAGCCGAATGGGAACCATCTACGCGTCCCGCTTCCTGGCCGACACGGTCCCGGACGCACGGTTCGCCGTCGGTGCTGAGGAAAACCAACTCGTGGCCTGGGCGACGCCGGAGGTACACGAGCAGATCGCCAGCCTGGTCGATCAACTAACCCAGGAATCGCCCGAAAAGGCCCGCAGAATCGTCGTCTATACGGTCCAAGCCACCGCGGCCACCGCGGCCATGCAGGTGCTCGCCACGGCCGTGCCCCAGGCCAACGTGACCCTCGACCCGAACGACCAGCAAAAACTGACCGTCTGGGCCCGGCCGACCGAGCATGAGACGATCGTCAGCATCCTGAAGGAGATCGACGCGGAAGGGGCGGCCCCGACTTCGACGGTCAAGGTCTACACCGTGGAGGGGATGACGGCGGCGGCGGTGACGACGATTCTCAGCACGCAGGTTCCCCAAGCGCGGGTGAGCCTGGGGACCGACCCGCAGCAGTTGGTCGTTTGGGCGCGGCCGGCCGATCACGAGCGGATCGGGCAGTTGGTCGACGAGATCGCGGCCGCGGCCACCGAAGGCGAGGCGGCCCGAACGGCCCGGGTCTACACGCTCGATTCGCTCACGGCGACGGCGGCAACGACCTTCCTCGCGCAGGTGGTCCCGCAGGCCCGGCTCTCGGCCGGCTCAGAGCCCGACCAGTTGATCGCCTGGGCCCGCCCGGCCGAGCACGAGAAGATCGCCGCCACGCTCGAGGCGATCGACGTGGAAGGGGCCGAGGACACCGAGGTGGTGGTCTACACGCTCGAAGGGATGAGTGCGAGCGCCGCGTATTACGTGCTCAATTTCCTCACCACGGCGGTCCCGCAAGCGCGGTTCGTGCAAGGGGTGGAGCCGGGTCAACTGGTGGCCTGGGCCAAGCCGAAAGATCACGCCGAGATCGCCAAGCTGGTCGAGCAACTGACCAAGGAGGCCCCGCCCGAGAAGGCCGCGAAGGTCGCCGTCTACACGCTCCAGTCGATTACGGCCACCAACGCGATGCAAGTGATCACCACGGCCGTGCCGCAGGCCAAGGTCACCCTCGACACCAATGACCCGCAGAAGCTGACCGTCTGGGCCCGGCCGAGCGAGCACGAAACGATCGCCGGCATCTTGAAAGAGATCGACGCGGAAGGCCCCGAGACCGTTTCGACGATCAAGATCTACACGATCGAAGGGATGACCGCCTCGGCGGCGATGGCCGTGTTGCAGGCGCAGGTTCCGCAAGCCCGGATCAGTCTGGGCGGTGATCCGCGGCAGCTCGTCGTCTGGGCCCGCCCGCCCGAGCAAGAGCGGATTCGGCAAATCGTCGACGGGATTGCCGCCGCGGCCGAGGAGGCGGAGGCCGGCCAACAAATGGTCGTCTACACGCTGGAGGCGCTCGACGCGACGACGGCCATGTCGCTCCTCCGGATGGTCGTGCCCCAGGCACAGCTCAGCCCGGGCGCGGAAACGGATCAAATCGTCGCTCTGGCCAGCCTGAAAGAGCACGACCTGATCCAGAGCACGCTGAAGCAGATCGACGTCGAGGCCCCCGAGGGGGCCGAGCCGGTGATGTACACGCTGGAAGGCGTGACCGCGTCGAACGCCTACTACGTGCGTCAATTCCTGACCACGGCCGTTCCCGACGCTCGATTCGTCCAGGGAATCGAGCCGATGCAGTTGATCGCCTGGGCGAAGCCGAAGGACCACGAAGAGATCGCCAAGCTGGTCAAGGAGCTCACCCAGGAGCCGCCGGCCGACAAGGCCCCGGGCGCGGTCGTGTACCACCTGGAATCGATCACCGCGTCGGCTGCCACGCAAGTGCTCCAGCAGGCGGTGCCGCAGGCGACCTTCACGGCGGATAGCACCGACGCGCAGAAGATGACGGTCTGGGCGCGGCCTTCCGAGCACGACACGATCGCTCGCGTCTTGCAGGAGATCGACGTGGAAGGCCCGGCGAAAACGACTTTCGCGCTACGGATCTACACGATCGAAGGAATGACGGCCAGCTACGCGATGCAGGCGCTGAGGACGCTCGTGCCCGCGGCCCAGGTGTCGCTCGGCAGCGATCCGCAGCAGTTGGTCGTTTGGGCCCGGCCGGCCGACCACGAGCAGATCCAGCAGATGGTCGACGAAGTGGTGGCGGCGGCCGGCGAAGGCGAGGCGGCCCGGATCGCCCAGGTCTACACGCTGGAGTCGCTCACGGCCACCACCGCGATGAGCTTCCTGCGTCAAGTGGTCCCGCTGGCGCAGCTCTCGCAGGGCTCGCAGGCGGATCAGTTGATCGCCTGGGCACGGCCGAAAGATCACGACCGGATCGCAAGCACCTTGAAGCAGATCGACGTGGAGGGCCCGGAGGACGCCGCGGCGGTCGTCTACACGCTGGAAGGCGTCAGCAGCTACGGCGCCGCCAGCTACGTGGTCAGCTTCTTGACCAACGCGATTCCCGAGGCCCGGTTCCTGCAAGGCGCCCGGCCGAGCCAAGTCGTGGCTTGGGCCCGTCCCAAGGATCACGAAGAGATCGCCGAGCTCATTGACGACCTGACCGCCGGTCCGCCGCCGGAGAAAGCCCCCAAAGCCGTGGTGTACAACCTCACGCACATTACCGCCGCAAGCGCGAACCAAGTGCTCAGCGGCGCGGTCCCCAACGCCACGCTGACCACCGACACGTCCGATCCGCGGAAGCTCACCGCGTTGGCCACACGCACCGATCACGAGATGATCGCGAGCATTCTGCAAGACATCGACGTCGAGTCGCCCGCGGCGACGTCTTCCACGGTGAAGGTCTACACGGTGGAAGGGATGACGGCCTCGGCGGCGATGATCATTTTGCAGACACAGGTGCCTCAGGCGCGAGTGAGCATGGGGAGCGATCCGCAGCAGTTGGTCATCTGGGCCCGACCGGCCGACCACGAGCGGATTGGGCAGATCGTCGAGGAGATCGCGTCGGCGGCCACCGAGGGCGAGGCGGCGCGGGTCGCGCAGGTCTACACGCTCGAAGCGATGACGGCCACCACGGCGATGAGCTTCCTGCGTCAAGTGGTCCCCCAGGCGGAGCTATCGCAGGGCTCGCAGCCCGACCAGTTGATCGCCTGGGCCCGAACGGCCGACCATGAGAAAATCCGGAAGGCCCTGGAGCAAATCGACGTGGAAGGCCCGGCCGGCGCGGCCGTCAAGGTGGTCGCCTATCCGCTGCCGGGCATGGAGTCGCGAAGGGCGTACTTCGCGCTTGGCTTCATCCGCGACGCGGTTCCCGAGGCGACCCTGACGCTCAACTCCGACTCCAGCCAACTGATCGCCTGGGCCCGGCCGAAAGATCACGAGCGGATCGCGGAG
>DATKZH010000766.1:0-18910 GCA_035528065.1 Thermoguttaceae bacterium
AGCCGCTCGATCCGCAGTTGACGGCTGCGATGTCGGCCGGCGCGGACGAACCGAGCGAGGAGGAGGACGACGACGAGGAGGACGAGCCGGAAGCCGAGCCGGATCCGCTCCGCGAGGCCAGGGAGGCCCTCTGGGAAGAACTCGAGGCGTGTGACTACGAGGGCCAAACCGCGCTGTTCCTCAAGACGCTCGACACGCCCGACCTGCTGGCCGAAGGAATGGGCGTCGAGATGCTCGATCAGGTATTCCGCGGGGCCGCGAAACGACGAGACGCCGACGGCTTTGAAATCCTGGTTCGAGCGTTCCAGGAACGCGCCCCGGAGATATTCCGCGACTCGGCCACGTCCTGCCTCTCTTGGGTGATTGAGCTTCGCGTGGCCTGCGGCCGGTTCGACGAGGTCGGTCCGTTGGCGAAGGAGATTGCCGCGTGCGCGGGCGACCAAATCGACATCTTCAACCTCACCCTCGATTCGCTCGCCTATCACTGCGACTTGTCCACCCTGGTCGAGATGATGCGGATCGGCTGGCCCGGGGTGAGGGATGCAGGCGACATCCTGTCGTGGGGCGTGGAGGAGTTCGTTGACAGGGCCTACCGCTACGAGATGATTCAGTACTGTAGCCGGGCGGCGGCGCCCCGCCCTGACGACCCGGAGTTGATCGAGCGGCTGGCCTTCTACGGGGAGCCGGTCGACGAGGATTTCGTGACGGCGTTCGTGGGCAGTTTCACCGGCCAGGTCCGGCAGGACGCCGTTCCCGGCAAGAAGAGAGGCAGATGGTGCCATCGCGCTTGCATGGAGTTCTTGGGTTATCTCGTTCGCGAGGAAGGCGTTCGGCCGGGCAAGGCGGATCAGGGCAGCGAGAACCTCAGTGACTATCTTCTCGCGCGTCTGGATGGGCGGCTCGAGCACTGCCCGCGACTGTACGAGCCGGGACAGCGGCCTGAGAGGCGTAAGGGGGAATCGCGGCGCACGCAATCCCGCGCCGTTCACGTCCTCTGCCCCGACGCCAAGACGTTGGAGCCCTATCTGGCGCGTCAACTGGGCTTCCTTTCCGCCCGGTACTGCACGGTCGCCGCCACCATGGAGATCGTCCCCGCTTGGCTCCGGTTCCTCCAGCAGCGGCAGTTGATCGACTCGCGGGAGCATCAGGCCACGTTGCAGGGTCTGGCGAAGCTGCACGCCGACTTGCTGAAGCTCTGGAAGAAACACTCGGACGACCCGGCCCTCCACGAAGCGGCGATCCAAGCCTGGCAAGAGCCGCAGCCGAGCCCGCAGCAGGCGTGACCCGGCGTGGGGGCGGGTAGACGCACGGATCAGCGCTTCGCCATGTGATCGTGAGCGGATGGTTGACAGCGGGGCCTGCCCCGGTACCATCCATCTTGTGTGGACATCCTCATGGAACAGGAAAAGGGCTGCGACCGAGCTGCATCCCCTTTTCCGTGGCCCGGCAGCCTGGATCGGCTCCGGGTTGACGACAAATGGGAAACCCGGACTCAAGCGGAGGAAGCAAGATGCGCTGTCTCGGGTTGGCGTTGGCAGTGGTCGGTGCCGTGGTCTGGGCATCGCCGTGTCGAGCCCAAGGGGTGTCGCTTTTCGGAAACGAGTGGCCGCCTCTTGAGGAGTGTGTCGAGTTCTCGGAGCAGACGGGCACGTGGGCCTGGAAAGGATCGGCCAAGACGGTAGATCGCGAGGACCCCGCCCTCGGGAGCATCAAGTTCCATTTCGGCACGCAGAGCATCCGATTCGACCCCGACGGCAGCTTCGCCCTGACCTTCCGCTACAAGGTGACCCGCCGAAACGAGTATTGGAGGACGAAAGTCGTCAAGGCCGAGGAAGACATCGTTCGCAAGGGCACGTGGACGCTGACCCACCGGCCGCTGACGCGTCAGGAGAAGAAGATGATCCCCGGCGACGTGCCCGCATCGTTCAAGATCTACTTCCTCGAGCTGGCGTTTGCCGACAACGACAACCCGACCCACTTCGAGCGCGGGGAAAAAGTCGCCGTCAACGGCACGGTGACTTTCGTGTTGGATGAAACACGCGAGTACCTCGATCCCAAGGGCCGGATCAAGCCGGTCCCGGACGGCACCAATCCGCAGCGCCTGAAGTGGATCTGCGTCGCCAACACGGAGGCCATACCGTTCTTCGAAAAAGTCCCCTCGCCCTATCTCCTCGTCCACGGCCCGTAGAGAGAATGGGGGCGGGTTCTCAGGAGTTTGCCGGCGTTTACCCAAGATCGACTTCTTGCTGATACTCCGGCACCTCCACCTCCCAACCCATCTGGTCACGCACGCGGTCGGCCAGGCTCAGCGTGGCTTCTTCTTCGCCGTGGGTCAGGAAGAGGCGGCGCGGCGGCTTCCTGAAGGCGGAAAGCCAACGCAGCAGGGCGCCGCGGTCGGCGTGCCCGGAGAATCCGTGGATCTGCTCGATCCGGGCGCGGACTTGCCACGGGCGGCCGTGGATGCGGACCTGGGGGTTGCCTTCGAGGATCTGCCGGCCCAGCGTGCCGCGGACCTGGTAGCCGACGAACACGACCGTGCATTCCGGGCGCCCGAGGTTCTTTCGCAGGTGGTGCTTGATCCGCCCGCCCGTACACATCCCCGAGGAGGCCATGATGATCGCCGGCTCCTTCAGCTTGTTGATCGCCTTGGACTCCTCGACGCTTCGGGTCATCTTCAGGCCGGGGAACTGAAGCGGCGGCTCGCCGGAGGAGATCATCTGCCAGGTCTGGTCGTCGAAACACTCCCGATGCCGGCGGAACACGTCGGTCACGTCGATCGCCATGGGGCTGTCGAGGAAGACCGGCACGTGGGGAATCCGACGATCGCGAACCAGCCGGCTGACGTAGAACATCAGCTCCTGGGCGCGCTCCACCGCGAACGTGGGGATAACCACGTTCCCGCCGCCCCGGATCGTCTCGTTGATCGCCCGCTCCAACTGCGACTCGATCGACTCGTGACTGTCGTGATCCCGATCGCCGTAGGTGGATTCCATCACCACAAAGTCGGCCTCGTGGAGCAGCGTGGGATCGCGGACGATGGGGCGGTCCCACTGCCCCAGGTCGCCGGAGAAGAGCACCCGGCGGAGCTGGTCGCCCTGGCAGACCGTCACCTCGACGACGGCCGAGCCGAGGATGTGGCCCGCGTCGTGGAACGTGACCCAAACGTCGCCGTTGATCTTCTCCGTCCGCTCGTACGGCACGGTTCTCACGAGCGGCAGGGCTTGCTCCACGTCGCCGATGGTGTAAAGGGGCAGCTCCGGGTGCTTGCCCCTGCGGCCTTCCTTCTCGTGACGCCGTTTCTTGTAGGCGGCGTCTTCCATCTGGATCTCGGCGGAATCGCGAAGGATGATTTCGACCAGGTCGGCCGAGGCCGGCGTCGCGAGGATCGGGCCGCGGAACCCCTCCTTGACCAGCTTGGGGACCAGGCCGCAGTGGTCGAGATGGGCGTGGGTGAGCACCACCGCGTCGATCTTTTCGGGCGGCACGGGGCTCGGCGTCCAGTTTCGCTCCTGGTGCTCCCGCTCCTGGAACATCCCGCAATCGATCAGCATCTTCGCCCCCCCCGCCTCCAGATAGTATCTCGAGCCGGTGACTTGGCGCGCCGCACCCAAAAACTGCAATTTCACCGAATGCTCCTCCTAAAGGCGAGCGTGAACGTGGGGCCAAGAAAGAGAAACCGTATTCAAGAACCGTAGAGTTTGCGTGCTCGCCAGCAGTCTCGATCCTTCGTCCAGGAATCGCCAGGAACGCCTGTCGGTTTGATGGGGCGCAACAAGGTATCCCAGCAAGGAATATCATCAGTCCCCCTCTGCGGTGCCTTCCATGTGATCCGAACAGTTGTGTCAGTGAACTCCCAAGTCCCCTCTCCAGTGCAGCGATGCCACGTATCGGTACTTGGATTGCGACCGCACCATTCGGCAGTGATCGAATTATTCGGTCGCAACGACCAGAACCCTATATACGTGTGATCCCTATTCACGATGGACCAAGTCCCTAAGAGCGCCTTTTTCTCGCTAACGAGCATCATAATCCACCGACACAAATTGCCGCACGTCTCCAAGCCATACCATTTATCCATTGTGTGCCCTCCACTTGACGATCGAGCCGAAGTGGACCGAGAAGCACGTGGGTCTCGTGCCTCGACCCACCCTACGGCTACTACGGCTACAACGGAGCCGTAACATCCCATGGTTAACGATCGCAGTCAGGAAAACCGTTTAGCGCTAGTTTACTCCGTTTTCCGCCGGCCACAACCGGCCGATCGTCCTCGGGGGTCCTTGGATGGTCCACGGGGCCCCGTTAGAATCGCCCAGCAGCCGTGAAGTCTCTGCTTGCGCGCCCCTACGGAAGCGCCGTTTGCGTCGTAGCCCAGCACCACGGCGGAGTCTGCGATGGACGTCGAAGCCCACAACTACCGCCAGATCGACGCGCTCAACCAGCGCGGCGGACGCACCTTGAGCATCGTCGACCTGATCCGTGCCGGGACGATCAGCGTCGAGATGTCGGCCTACGCGATGCGGGCGATGGAGCGCGGCGCTTCGCTGTTGACCGGGGCCCGGCCGGGCGGGGCGGGCAAGACGACCCTGATGGCCGCGCTATTGAATTTCCTGCCCCCGGGCGTGCCCATCGTCACGGTCGACCGCTCCCGCGTCATCGCCGACGCGCTCGCCCGGCCAGCCGCGGAGCCGGCCTGCTACCTGGCCCACGAGATCGGCTCCGGGCACTGGTACGGCTACATTTGGGGCCGCGACGTCGCCCGGTTTCTCTCGCTCATCGAAGGCGGGCGACGCATCGCCTCGTGTCTGCACGCCGACACGCTCGACGAGCTGGCGGAGATCGTCTGCTCGCCGCCTTTGCTGGCCACGCGCGAGTCGCTCGGCCGCGTGGGGCTCGTCCTGTTCATGCACGTCGACGGCCGCGTCGGGAGCTCTCGCCGTCGTGCGGCCAGCTTGTGGGAAGCCGACGGCAGCGGCGGGCATCAGCTCTTGTTCCAGTGGCAGCCCGAGTCCGACGCCTTCGAGCAGGTCCGCCCGGTCCCCGATCCGAATGGCCTGGCCCCGTATGTCGAGCTCATCCAGCGGCTCGTCGACGAAGGGGAAGCCGATACGCGCGCGGTGCGTGCCAGGGTGGTGGAGTTCTACCGAAGCGGCTCATGACGCGAGCAGGGGCGGCCAGTCGCGAAGGATCGAGCAGAACGGGCTCTTCCGTTTCTGGGTGCGGGAGTCGTTATTTTCACACTAACCCGAAGCGCCGGCGAGGCAGGAGAGCCTACGTTGTGCAACGTCCTCGCTCGCGCTTCGGGTTAGTGTGCACCCAGAAACGGAAGAGCCGCAGAACGTGACGCAGGTCCCACGCGACGCAGCGCGTGGGCTTGCTCCAGTACTGGAGCTTCCGCGCAAGGCGCGTCCGACCAGCCACCACACAGCACGCGAGCCTCGCCACTCGCCACTCTCCACTCCCAACTCACTCCCCCATCACCGTGACCACGATCGTCCGCTGCCGGGGCCGCACGTCGCATTCGAGGTGGAAGACCTGCTGCCACGTGCCCAGCACCAACGCGCCGTCGGAGACCGGGACGGAGAGCGACGGCCCGAGCAGCGTGGCCTGCAAGTGCGAGTGGCCGTTGCCGTCGTGCCAGGCCTGCTCGTGCCCGTACTCCCGGCTGGGCGGCATGAGCCGGTCGAGTATCTCGGGCACGTCCTGCCTCAGTCCCGGCTCGAACTCCACGACGCTCACCGCCGCCGTGCTGCCGACGGCGAACACGTGGGCAACGCCCGTCCGGATGCCCGAGCGGTCGACCGCCTCGGCGACCTGGCCGGTCACGTCGTGCATGTCGCGATGCCCCCCGGTCTGGAAGTTGAATCGCTCTTGATGGACCATTGGCTGCTCCCGTCGGCTTTCGGGCGTCGTCGAGAAAACGACCGATTATAGCGAAATATGGGGTCCCGCCTACCACCCTGGGGATCGTGGTCAATAGTGACCTTTGGGGGTACGATTAGGAAAGAATTGACGGTTTGTGACGTTCGACGGGTGGGACCGGCGGACGCGGTTGCCCGGCGGTAAGTCTCGACCTACCTTCCAGATAGGGCCACACGGTCGCGTTCCGCATGGGCTACATGGTCGCACCCTGCGCGCTTCGATCGGCAGGAAGATGACAGCAACAGGACCGGAGAACGATTCCCGCAGGCTGCTTCGCCTGGAGAACGTGGGCAAGACGTTCCGGATGGGCGAAGTGGCCGTCGAGGCGCTCCGCGACGTGACGCTTGACGTCTACGAGGGAGAGATGCTGGTGCTGGTCGGGCCCAGCGGGTCGGGCAAGACGACCATCCTGAACATCGTCGGCGGCCTCGATACCGCCACGGTGGGGCGCGTCTGGTTCCGCAGCCGCGAGATGACCACGTTCAGCTCCTCCGAGCTTACGGGCTATCGCCGCGACACGGTCGGGTTCGTCTTCCAGTTCTACAACCTGGTGTCCAACCTGACCGCCCGGGAGAACGTGCTGGTCTCGACCGAGATCAGCCGCGACCCGATGGACGTGGGCGAGGCCCTGCGGCTGGTGGAGCTCGAGGAGCGGTTGGACCATTTCCCGTCGCAGCTCTCGGGCGGGGAGCAGCAGCGCGTGGCCATCGCCCGGGCCTTGGCCAAGAATCCCGATCTGCTCTTGTGCGACGAGCCGACCGGGGCGCTGGACTTCACCACCGGCAAGCGGATCCTGCGGCTTCTGGTCGACCTGAAGCAGAACCTCGGCAAGACGGTGATTTTGATCACCCATAATGGAGCGATCGCACCGGTTGCCGACCGGGTGATCCGGCTCCGCAGCGGGCAGGTGGTCGAAGTGCGCTCTAACCCCGAGCCGGTCCCGCCGGAGGAGGTCGTCTGGTGAGCGTGCTGGACCGGAAGCTGCTCCGCGAGCTTCGAGCCTCGTGGCTGTTGCTCACGGCGATTATCAGCATTATCGCCGTGGGCGTAGCCTGTTACGTGTCGATGGGCGCCGCCTACCACAACCTCACCGAGGCCAAGCGGCGCTACTACCGGCAGTGCCGGATGGCCGACTTCTGGGTCGACTTGAAAAAGGTCCCCCTGGCCGAGCTGGACGCCCTGGCCGAGTTGCCCGGCGTGGCGGCGATCCGTCCCCGCATCGGGTTCTACGCGACGGTCGACCTGGAGCACGTGACGAAGCCCTTGAACGGGATGGTGCTGTCGCTGCCGGCCCGGCGCGAAGCGGTGATCAACGACGTGGTGCTCCGGCGGGGCGGCTATTTCACCGATCGCCGCGAGAACGAGGTGATCGTCAACGAGGCGTTTGCGGCCCGTCATGGGCTGAAGCCGGGCGACTGGATTCGGCTGGTGCTGAACAACCGCCGCCAGGAGCTGTTCATCGTGGGGACGGCGATTTCCAGCGAGTTCGTCTACCTCTTGCAGCCCGGCTCGCTTGCCCCCGACGCGGAGCATTTTGGCGTCTTCTATCTCAAGCAGACCTACGCGGAAGACGTGTTCGACTTCGACGGCGCCGCCAACCAGATCGTGGGCCGGTTGGACCCGCAAGTGCGGCCAGACCCGACGGAGCTGCTGGCCGGCGCCGAGCGTTTGCTCTCGCCGTACGGCGTCTTCTCCACGACGCCGTTGGGCGATCAGGTGTCGAACAAGTTCCTCAGCCAGGAGATCGAGGGTCTGAAGGTCTTTGCGGTGATCATGCCTTGCATCTTCCTGGCCGTGGCGGCGATGGTGCTCAACGTGCTGCTCCGACGACTGGCCGAACAGCAGCGGACCGTGGTCGGCACGCTCAAGGCCCTGGGCTACTCCGACCGCCAGGTGTTCGTCCACTTCCTCAAGTTCGGACTCGCCGTGGGCCTGGCCGGGGGCCTGGTCGGCTGCGGGGCGGGGCATTGGCTGGCCGAGGGCTTGACGTACATGTACCGCCAGGTCTACGAATTCCCGGAATTGGTCAATCGCTTCTATCCGGAGCTTCTGCTGATCGCGGTGGGGATCAGTCTGGGGTGTGCGGTGTTGGGGAGCTTGCAGGGCACGCGCGCGGTGCTCCGTCTGAAGCCGGCCGAGGCGATGCGGCCCAAGCCGCCCAAGAAGGGAGGGGCCGTTTTGCTGGAGCGCGTCGGGTGGTTCTGGAGCCGGCTGAGCTCCGGCTGGCGGATGGTGGTTCGGGGCGTAATCCGAAGCCGGATGCGGACGATCGCCGGCGTGTTCGCCGCGGCGATGGGAAGCGCCATTCTGGTCAACGGGTTCATGATGATGGACGCGGCCAGGTACCTGGTCGACTACCAGTTCAAGTGGATCCTCCGCAGCGACGTCGACCTGGCCCTCAAGGACGAACGAACCGAAGACGCCCTGCGGGAAGCGGCCCGGCTGCCGGGGGTGGATTGGGCCGAGCCGATCCTGAACGTCTCGTGCACGTTCCAGAACGGCCCGTTCCGGAGGAAGGGCGCGATCACCGGAATCGCCCCCGACGCCCGACTGACCGTGCCCCGCGACCTCGAGGCGGCCCCGATCCCCGTCCCCTCGACCGGACTGGTGATGAGCCGGAAGCTGGCCGAGGTGCTTCACCTCAAGCGGGGCGACCTGGTCACGGTTCGGCCCACCAAAGGACTTCGACGCGAGCGCCAAGTGCCGGTCCTCCAGATCTCCGACAGTTTCTTCGGCATGGCCGTCTACGCCGACATCCACTACCTGAGCCGGCTGGTCCACGAGGAGCTGGCGCTGAGCGGCGTGCAACTGACCACCGATCGGAACCCGGCCCACATCGACGCCTTGTACCGCGAGCTGAAGCGGATGCCCGCCCTCCAGGGCGTCTCCGCCCGACGCGACATGATCGCCAACCTGGAGAAGATCCTCGTGGAACAGATGGGGATTCTCATCACCGCGTTCGTTCTGTTTGCCGGCGTGGTCTTCTTCGGCAGCATTCTCAACGCCTCGCTGATCAGCCTGTCGGAACGACAGCGGGAGGTGGCCACGCTCCGCGTGCTCGGCTACGGCCCCTGGCAGGTCGGGAGCCTGCTCCTGCGCGAAAGCATGATCGTCACGCTGGTCGGCACGTTTTTGGGCATGCCCATCGGGTACGGGCTCTCGGTGCTCACCGCGATGGCGTACGACACCGAGCTGTTCCGGTTCCCCGTGATCGCCACGCCGGGCACGTGGATCTGGACGCTGGCGCTGGCCGTCCTGTTCGGGCTTTCGGCCCACGCGGTGGTGCAAATCGTCGTGCACCGGATGGATTGGCTGGAGGCGTTGCAGGCGAAGGAGTAGAGGGGAGATGGGAGTTGGGAGATGGGAGTTTTTGACATGAAAAGAGCGACTTGGCTGACGATCGGCGGGCTGGTTCTCGTCGTAGGCGTGATCGGGGTGTCTGCGGGGAGCCTGTGGTCGGGGCTGCCCGTCGACGTGGCCGAGGTCCGCGAGGGCCCGATCCAGGAGTTCGTCGATGAGCGGGGGAAGACGCGGCTTCCGGAAACTCACCTGGTCACGATGCCCTTCGGGGGGCGCGTGGAGGCGATCACGCTGAGCGAGGGGGATGAGGTCCAGAAAGGGGAAATCGTCGCCCAGCTCGTCCCCCTCGACCTGGATCTGACGGTCGAGGAGGCCCGCGCGGTCGTCGAGCGCCTGGAAGCGGCGATTCGCGAGAACGCCTACAGCGCGATCGAGGAAACCGCGGTGAAGCAGGCGGAGCAGTTCGTCGAGTCGATGAGGAATACGGTCTTGGTCGCCGAGACGAGGCTCCCCCCCAGCATTGAGAAATCGGACTACCACCAGAAGAACCTGAAACGCGTCGAGGAACTCGCCAA
Organism: Thermoguttaceae bacterium; assembly: GCA_035528065.1. Lineage (GTDB taxonomy): Bacteria > Planctomycetota > Planctomycetia > Pirellulales > Thermoguttaceae > DATKZH01. Next base: position 9,795 of record DATKZH010000766.1, read on the forward strand.
GACCAAAGCGCAAAGCGAAGACGAGCTCGATCGCGCTCGGCTTGACGCGGTGCAAGCTAAATCGGACCTGGCACAAGACGGGCTCGTCGTTGAGGCCACGCGGGCACTGGCACTGGCCACCGACATGCTGCCGACCATGGTCCGCCAGTATATCGAGCGGAAATCGTTCACCGAGGCCGTGCTGAAGAAGCAACTGGCCGAGGCGACGGCCCGGCTGCGGCAAGTGGAACAGAACCAGAAGCGGGGCACGATGACCAGCCCCGTCGACGGCGTGGTGCTCGATCGGCCGGTCACCAACGAGCAGTTCCTGCCCGCCGGCACCGAACTATTGGAGATCGGCCGACTGGAGGACCTGGAGGTCGATGCCGAGGTGCTCAGCGTCGACGTGGTCAACGTCAAGGAGGGTGCCCCGGTGGAGATCTACGGACCCGCGATCGGCAAGAACCTCCCCGGCGCCAGGGACTACGCGGTCGGCACCGTTCACAGGGTCTACCCCGCGGGCTTCACCAAGATCAGCTCCCTGGGCGTCGAGCAGCAGCGGGTCATCGTGATCATCCATTTCAAGCCGGAGGATCTGCAATGGCTACGTGCTAAGCGGGGCCTGGGCGTCGGCTATCGGGTGCGGGTGCGGATCAGGACGCGGGAAGCCCCCAGCGCCCTGGTCATCCCCCGGTCCTCCCTGTTCCGTGGTGCCGACGGCCAGTGGAACGTGTACGCGATCCGGGGCGGCCGGGCCCGAGTCGCCAAAGTGCAAATCGGCATCCTCAACGACGAGCTGGCCCAAGTGACCGACGGGCTGGCGCCCGGCGACCTGATCGTCCGGGCCCCGGAAGGCGACCTGGAAGACGGGCAGCGGGTGAAGGCGGTGGTGGAGGAGAGCGAAGAGCCGCCGGGCCCCTCGGCTGGGACGCAGGAAGCAGATTAAGCCCGCAACCCAGGCAGGATGCCTGTGCTACTTTGCGGCACGCTAATCCCACCACAGAAAAAGCCGCTTCTCTCGCGCGAGGAAGTCGGCCAGATCGCTCGAGTCTTGCTCGTCCAGGGCCTCTTCCAAGAACTCCACCATCTCTTCTAGTTCCTCCTCGGAAAGCTCCTCCGCGGACTTGCCGGCGAGATGTTCGGGCGGAACCCTGACGATTGCCTGATCGATCGTGTCTGGGCAGAACTCATAGACCTCCTCGGCGAATCCCTCCAGATCGTCGGGCAACGTGTCGAATTTCAACTCGACCCAATCCCAGCCGGCCCCCAACACGGCGAAGGAGCATCGCTCGGCCCACTCGTCGAGCCGATCGAGCACGTCTCGGGTGTACACCCCGAAGTTGACGCCGTTGGTCTGCCTCACCCAAAACAGCGACGCGGGATGCTCGGATCGGAAGAAAACGACCAGGGATTGCTCGTCGTACTGCTTCTTCGCATCGAGCACGTCCACCTCGAAGATCTGGGACCAGTCGTGAAAGCCGATGTTCGCCGCCAACAGGGCCTGGCAACCGCGGCGCTCGAGCTGCGGTTGGAGCGAGGCGACGATCTCGAAGGCATCCTCCCGGGGCACGACGGCCGAGAGCACGTCGAGAGTCAGCGCGATCTCGCCCTCGCATTCGCCCGGCTCGACCCGGCCGGTGAATCGGGGGTCGTCCGGCTCCTCCTCCATTGCCCCGGACCTCAACGTCAGGCGAGAAAGGGGCGAAGATATGGAAGCCTTGATGATCTCCAGAACGTCGTCGTCGAGACCGAGATCGTGCGCCTGCTGCCTCTCGTCCTCGTGGGTACTCATCGCCTTGACTCCTTCTCGCACCTGGCGGCTTGTCGGCCGGGGAAACGCTTCGCGAGATTCTACGCCGTCGGGTCGCCCCGTCAACGGGACACGACACGGACGGCGGATTTTCCCTCCGCCACGTGCAGAACCCCGAAAGGCGTGCCGCGTCGTATCGCAACGGAGTTCGCGCGGCCACGGATTCTGCTACACTGAACCGGCGCCGAAGCGGGGCACAGGGTTTCGCTGGAGGTTCGAGAAGTGGTGCTCAAACTGTATCGAACGACACGGGGGGCCCTGCTGGAAGCCGATGGGCAGCACTTCGAGCTGGGCAACCTCGACTGGGATGAGTTGGTCAATCGAAGCGACCTGGCCGATTGGCTCGTCGAGCAGCAGGGAAGCCTCTCGCCCGTCGACGCTCCCCCAAACCCCGACGAGCTGCTGCCGCCGATCGGCACGCAGGAGGTCTGGGCCGCCGGAGTCACCTACTACCGGAGCCGCTCGGCCCGGATGGAGGAGTCGGCCGGCGAGGGGGACTACTACGATCGCGTCTACTCGGCCCCGCGCCCGGAGCTGTTCTTCAAGGCCAGCCCGCACCGCGTCGTCGGGCCCGGCCAGCAGGTCCGCATCCGCAGCGACTCGGGTTGGAACGTGCCGGAGCCGGAGTTGACCGCGTGCGTGGCCTCCGACGGCCGCATCGTCGGCTACACCATCGGCAACGACATGAGTTCTCGGGACATCGAGGGCGAGAACCCGCTCTACCTGCCGCAGGCCAAGGTCTATGACGGGTGCTGTGCCCTGGGCCCCTGCATCGTGTTGGCCGCCGAGCCGCTTCCCGGCTCGACCAAGATCGGCATGATGATCCATCGCGACGGCGACGTCGTCTTTGCGGGCTTGACCCGGCTCGACAAAATGAAGCGCAAGCCCGAGGAGCTGGTCGAGTACCTGTTTCGCGACAACAGTTTCCCGGCCGGCTGCTTCCTGCTGACCGGCACCGGGGTCGTGCCCCCGAGCGAGTTCACGCTCCACCCCGGCGACACGATCCGTATCGACGTCGAGCCGATCGGCACGCTGGAGAACCGGGTCATGTGAACGCCAAGCGTCAACGCGTCCTGGAAAGGAGCCACACGGCATGGCACTTCACGGAAAGAACATCGTCGGAAGCTCGCTCCTGGGCGCCGACACGGAGACCTTTCAAGCGATCAATCCGGCCACGAGCCGGAAGCTCGAGCCCGGCTTCCACAACGCCACGCAAGCGGAGCTCGACCAGGCCCTGGAGCTTGCCGATCGGGCGTTCGGGTCGCGAGGGAGCGTCGAGCCGGCCCAAACCGCCGCGCTCCTGGAGCGGATCGCCGACGAGATCGAGGCGTTGGGCGACGAGCTGATCGAGCGGTGCGGGCAGGAAACGGCCCTGCCCCCGGGCCGGCTGACCGGGGAACGGGCGCGGACCACGGGCCAGCTTTGCCTCTTCGCCCGGGTGGTGGCGGAAGGCTCCTGGGTCGACGCCCGGATCGACACGGCGCTACCCGCCCGCAAGCCCGTGCCCAAGCCGGACCTGCGGCGGATGCTCGTCCCCATCGGGCCGGTGCTCGTGTTCCCGGCCAGCAACTTCCCCTTGGCGTTTTCGGTGGCCGGGGGCGATACCGCGTCGGCCTTCGCCGCCGGATGCCCGGTGATCGTCAAGGCCCGGCCGCAGCACGCCGGCACTTCCGAGCTGGTCGGCATGGCGATCCAGAAGGCCGTGGCGGCGACCGACATGCCCGAGGGCTGGTTCTCCATGGTCCACGGCCCGGGCCGCACGACCGGCCTCGATCTGGTCCGCCACCCCGTGATCCAGGCCGTCGGCTTCACCGGCTCGGTTGCCGGGGGCCGGGCCCTGTTCGACGCCGCCGCGTCACGGCCCCGTCCCATTCCCGTCTACGCCGAGATGGGGAGCATCAACCCCGTCTTCCTCCTGCCGGGCGCCCTGGCGGAGCAGGCCGAAGGGATCGCCGCCGGGCTGCACCAATCGATGACCCTGGGCGTGGGCCAGTTCTGCACGCAGCCCGGGCTGGTCATCGCGCTGGAGGACGAGGGGCTCGACGGGCTGCTGGCGGCCCTTGGTCGATTGGTGCGGGAAACGGCCCCCGCCACCATGCTCATGGGGTCGATCGCGCAAGGCTACCGTGAGGGAACCGACGAGTTGGAGGCCTGCACCGGCGTGGAGCTTCTGGCCCGTTCCAGCCAGGCGCCCGACCCGGCGAAGACCCAGGCGGGCGCGGCCCTGTATGCGACCGACGCGGCGACCTTCCTCGCGAGCGAGGCCCTCCGCCGCGAGGTGTTCGGGCCGGCGACGCTGGTCGTCCGCTGCCGCACTCAAGAGGAAGTGCTCGACGTCGCCCGAAAGCTCGAAGGCCAACTGACCGCCACGATTCACGCGGCCGAGGGAGAGCTGGACCAACACGGCCAACTGGTGTCGATCCTTCAAACCAAGGCGGGGCGTCTGCTGTTTGGCGGCTTCCCCACCGGCGTGGAGGTCTGCCCGTCGATGAATCATGGCGGCCCTTACCCGGCAACGAGCGACGTCCATTTCACGTCCGTGGGCACGGCGGCCATCCTCCGATTCGCGCGGCCCGTCTGCTACCAGAACTTCCCCGAGAGCCAATTGCCGCCGGAGCTCCGCAACGAGAACGTCCGCGACATCTGGCGGCTGGTGGACGGCATGCTCACGAAGGAACACGTTGCGTAGCGCAGACGGCCATCAACAGCATTGATGAGGCCGCCAACCGGCCGAAAGGAGAATAGCCGTGTCCGATGTCGCGATCTTTGCGCAAGGCGAGGCATTGCCGCCGACGGTGGTGCCGGTGGTGATCGCGTTCGTCGGGTTGTCGGCGGCGATGTTCGTGGTCTTGACGCTCTTCATGAGGCAGTACAAACGTTGCCCGCCGAATCGCGTCATGGTCATCTACGGCGCGGCAGGGCCAAAGGCGGCGACGTGTGTTCACGGGGGTGCCCGGATGGTCTTTCCACTGGTGCAGGACTACGGCTGGCTGTCGCTGGAGCCGATCCGCGTCGAGGTCTCTCGGCAGCGGACCTCCTCGGGCCGCTCGCTCGCCGATCCGCTGCCCCGGGTATTCAGCGTGGCCATCGGGACCGCGCCGGAGCAGATGCAGGCGGCCGCGGCGCGCCTGCTGGGATTCAGCGAGGACGAAGTCAAGCACCACGCGGAGGACATCATCGTCGCCCAGCTCGACCGGCTGCTCGACGCCATCGAGTCGGGCGAGCTGGAACCCGGCAGCGACGCCTACTACGAGCGGCTCGAAAGCTCGCTGGGAGCCAAGCTGGCCCCGCTCGGCCTGGTGCTGATTAACTTCCGCCGTGAATAGGAGGGAGATGATGCCGGAGCGATCTCGATGAAGTTCCTGCTGGGCGGCATCCCCGAGAACGCGGATTTCCATCCCGAGCAGGGAGGCTGGCAACGGCTTCGCGAGCCGGGCCCCTGGGTGATGCAGGTCCTCGGCCTCCCCATTGGGATCGGGGTCGTGATCGTGCTCGGCCTGGCGGTGGCGTGGCTGGGGATGCTCGACTTCGAGCACGTCCATCCCGCCGTGGTGTTTTTTGTCCTGGTGGGAATGATCCCGCTGCACGAGTGCCTCCACCTCTTCGCACACCCGAGGATGGGCGGCTCGCCGCACTCGATCGTCGGCTTCTGGCCGGCGACGCTCCTCTTCTTCGCCCATTACGATCACCAATTGTCGCGAAACCGCTTTGTGTGGATCCTCGCCACGCCGTTCTTGGTGGTGTCGGTGATGCCCCTGATCGTGTGCGGGCTGGCCGGGTGGCGATGGGGTTGGGTGGGGCTGCTGTCGATGTGGAACGGCCTGTGCGCGTACGGCGACCTCTTCGGAGTGCTTCTGGTGATTTGGCAGGTGCCGCGACGGGCCATCGTGAGTAACCAGGGCTATTGGACATGGTGGATCCTGCCTGAGGACCTCGCGGCCCAGAACACGCCGGCACGCGACGAGCCTCCCCCGGAAGGGCCCTGAGCCAACTCGTCTGCACGGATGGGCTCCGATTTGGGTAACGTACGGGCGACGCGAGACGGCTTGGCCCGCCCCGCGTTGGCCTCCCCCCCTTGCAGGGCATCGCTCGCTACGGTAGCCTATTAGCTTCAACTGCTCCGGATTTCCCATTCCCTCAGACGCGACCCATGAGCGATCCCTACTTCCAGCCGATGTTTGCCGACCGGATTGGCGGTGCCTCCTCCGGAAAAGGCACGGAGATCTACAAGTTCGAGAAGATCAAGCGGGCCAATCGCAAGGCCCTGGCCGAGCATCCGGACCGGGCGCTGATCGATTTCGGGATCGGCGAGAACGACGAGATGGCGCCCCGGAGCGTCCGCCAGGAGATGGCCGCGCAGATCGGCCGGCCGGAGAACCGGGGCTATGCCGACAACGGGATCCTCGAGTTCAAGGAGGCGGTGGCCCGGTTCATGGCCCGGCAGTTCGACGTCGAGCTGGACCCGCGGACCGAGATCAACCACTCGATCGGCTCCAAGCCGGCGCTGGCGATGCTGCCGGCGGCGTTCATCAACCCGGGCGACGTGACGCTGATGACCGTGCCCGGCTACCCGGTCGCCGGCACGCACACCCAGTACTTCGGCGGCGAAGTGCATCCACTCCGGCTTGAGGCCGAGAACGACTTCTTCCCCGACCTGGAATCGATCCCCGCCGACGTCCGACGCCGCGCAAAACTGCTGGTGCTCAACTACCCGAACAGTCCCACCGGCAGGGTGGCCACGCCGGAGTTCTACGGCCGGGTGATCGACTTCGCCCACAAAAGCTCGGTGGTCGTCGTGCAGGACGCCGCCCACGTGATGCTCAGCTACGAGGACAAGCCGCTCAGCTTCCTCCAGTTGCCGGGGGCTCGCGACGTGGGCGTCGAGATCCACTCGCTCTCCAAAGGCTGGAACATGATCGGCTGGCGCATGGGGTGGGTCTGCGGACACGAGCGGATCGTCCGCGCGTTTGCCGACGTGAAGGACAACTGCGACTCCGGCCAGTTCATCGCCATCCAGAAGGCCGCCGCCGCCGCCCTGGACGACCCGGAGATCCCCGAACGGATCCGCGAGAAATACTATCGGCGCCTGGCCAAGCTGGTCGAGACGCTCGGCCGCTGCGGGTTCGACTGCCGGATGCCCGGCGGGACGTACTTCCTCTACACGCCCAGTCCCCGGGGCGTGGGCGGCGGACCCGAGTTCCCCGACGCCGAGGCCGCCAGTCAGTACCTGATCACCGAGCACTCCATCTCGACGGTCCCCTGGGACGACGCCGGCCCCTACCTGCGCTTCTCCGTCACGTACGAGGCGGCGGATGAGGCGGCCGAAGACGCCTTGATGGCGGAAACCGAAGCCCGGCTGCGGCAGATCCGGCTCGTCTTCTGAGCCGCTTGCGGCTTCGCCAAGTCACGAATCGCCAGTGCGGCGGGCACCGGCGCCGCCGGACGTTTACCCGCATCCTCCACCTCCATCCCGCAGCGGGGGCGACCCTGCCGCACAGCAATGGCCGCAGCATGCGAACTGCCGACTGCTTCCGGGCCCCGACCGCCGCGGGCACGCTCTCGATGGCGTCGGACCGCCGAGCGGCTTCTGGTTCTGGCGATGGCCGGGCTCGTGCTGCGAACCTGGCTGGTGCAAGGCCTTTTCGTCCCCTTCCAGGTCGTGAGCGGCTCGATGGCCGACACGCTCCGGGGGCCGCACCGGGAAGTCCTCTGCGCCGAGTGCGGGCATCGCTTCGCGTGCGCTTCGGATCTGCGCCCCGTCAGGTCCCGGGCCGTGTGCCCTAACTGCGGTTGTCGCGAAAACGACCTGGCAGGGCAGCCGGACGTGGATGGCGACCGGCTCCTGGTCGACAAGCTGACTTACAGCCTGCGTTCTCCTCGCCGTTGGGAGTTGGCGGCGTTCCGCCAGCCTCGACAGCCGAGCCGGATCCTCGTGAAGCGGGTGGTCGGCTTGCCCGGCGAGTCCGTCCAGATCCACGACGGAGAGGTCTACGTCGACGGCAAGCTCCAGCGCAAAACACTCCCCGAGCAACGGGCACTCGCCGTCTTGGTCCACGACGCCGACCACCCGCCCGGAAGCGGCCTTCCGCCCCGCTGGGACGACGACCAGGCGGGCGCGGGCTGGGGATCGGCCGACGGCCGCTTCGTCCACCCTTCGATTCCGGGGGAAACGTCGATCCACTGGCTCACGTATCGCCATTGGCGTCGCACGCCGGGCCTGCCGGACCTGACCCAAGAAGCCCCCATCGCCAACTACCGCGGCTACAACCAGACCCGGCCGCAGCGGGCGGAGAACGTCCATCCGGTGGCCGACGTGATGCTGTCGTTTCGGCTGGTGCGCACGTCTGGCGAGGGCCCGCTTCTGGTATGGGCGACCGACGGTCGGGACGAGTTCCAGGTCCGGATGGAACCCCGGCAGAGCCGCTACGAGGTGCGTCGGAACGGCCGGCCGGTCGGGCGCGACGGCCCCCGAAAAATGCCGGAGTGGAAAGAGGATCTCCACGTGGAGGTCTCGCTGGTCGACCGCCAATTCCTCCTGGCGATGGACGGTCACCCAGCCGTTGTGTATCCGTACGAGCCAACGGGCCCCCCGGTCAAGCCGCCCTCCCGGCCTCTGGCCATCGGATCGCGCGGACTGGGCGTCGAGCTACGCGACCTGCGGGTCTACCGCGACGTGTACTACACCCACCCGGTCGGGGTAAAGGGACGATGGGGACTGGAGGAGCCGTTCCGCTTGGGCCCGGATGAGTACTTCGTGCTGGGAGACAACAGTCCCGTTTCCGAAGACAGCCGCACCTGGCCCGAAAGACCGGCGGTGCCCCGTCAAACGCTGATAGGCAAGCCCTTTCTGACCCACTTCCCCGCCCGCCGCGTCGCACTGGGCCGCTGGCATATTCAAGTTCCGGACGCGGGCAGAATCGGGTATATTCGATAGTCGCCTTCGAGGACGTGCCACGACGCCGCTTCCCCCAGAGTACGTATGGAGTGATGGGCAAGTTGTTCAAAATGGGCTGTGGCGGCGGGGAGGCCCGGTGACCAGACGTTGAACCAAACGGGGGCCCCGACAGTATACTAGTCTGGTAGGGCGCCGGTTCCCGCAACAGGTCCCCAGCAGTCTATCGGTCCTTACCTCAACCTTGTGAGTTGGATGCCTTGTGAGTTGGGTCCCACTGGCGTCTCGCCAGTGCACGCGAGAAAGCACGGGCAAGATGCCCGTGCCACCCGCCGTTGGCTGGCCAAGATGCACGGGGATTCCGGGAAAGGTCGGTGGAGCGCAGCCTCAGAAGCCGTAGAAGCAAGGGCGCCTCTGGCGCACCCAATAGGAAAC
>DATKZH010000767.1:0-11633 GCA_035528065.1 Thermoguttaceae bacterium
ACAAGCGAGCGTGAGCGAGGCGGGCAGGATTTTTCGGGAGTATCTTCGGGGCGGGGTGCGGATGATGATGGCGGAGGTGATGGCCGCCGAGGTGGCCGGGTTGTGCGGCCAGAAGTATCATCCGACCGAGGAGGCGACCTGTCGGCGCGCGGGCAGTACGTCGGGTTACGTGGTTTGGGAAGGCAATCGTGAGGACGTGAAGCGTCCCCGAGTGCGCCGCGGGAAGGACGACGGCTCGACGGAGGAGGTCCGTTTGCGGACGTACGAGTCGGCGAGACAGTTGGAGCACCTGCACGAGATGGTACTCCGGGCGCTCTCCGCCGGGGTGAGCGGGCGTGAGATGGCCGAGGTGCATCCGGAGTCGCCCGACGTGAGCAAGTCGAGCGTATCGCGACTTTGGGTTGAAGCGGGCAAGAAGCTGGTCGACGAGCTTCGGACGCGTGACATCGCCGCGCGCGACTGGCTCGTGTTGATGGTCGACGGGATCGTGTTGAGCAAGGATGAAACGGCGATCGTGGCGATCGGCGTGGCGTCGGACGGGACGAAGCACGTTTTGGACTTCGAGCTTGGCAGCACGGAGAATTACGAGGTTTGCCGGGATTTGGTGAGCCGGCTTGTCGAGCGTGGCTTTACGACGTCGCGTCGGCTGCTGGCCGTATTGGACGGTTCGTCGGCGTTGAAGAAGGCGGTTGTGAAGTTCTTTGGCGACGCGGTGATTCAGCGTTGCCTGGTCCACAAGGAGCGCAACATTCGGGCGCGACTGTCGAAGCGGGACTGGGGTGACCTAGCCCGGCTCTTCAAGCGTCTTCGCGAGGTCCAAGGCGAAGCGGCGGCCCGGGAAGTGCTCGGGGAATTGGAGGGATTCCTTGGCAAGAAGAACGCGGAGGCGTTGGCGAGTCTTCGCGAGGCGGGCGAGGAGTTGATCGCGTTGCACGTGCCGGGTGTGCCGTCGACGTTGCACAAGAGTCTGTTGAGTACGAACCTGATCGAGAACTCGTTTCGCAACACGCGTCGCAAGGTGGGGCGAGTGACCCGGTTTCGGGCGGAGACGGACCAGGCGTCTCGTTGGCTGGCGTACGCGTTGCTGGAGGTGGAGAAGGGCTTCCATCGCATCTCGGGCTGGCGTGACCTTCCCACGTTGGCCCGGGCGTTGGAGCGTCCCTCGTCGACGTCGCGGCCGGTTGGGGCGGCGACTCCGCTTCGGCCTACGGCCTCCGCTTCGTCGCCGCCCCAACCGGCCAGTGGCTGACGTCAACACGGAATCGTAGTAGCGTAACTTTCCAGGAGACCAACGCCAATTCTAACAATCAGAGGGACATCCCCCGTGTCCGGTTCCACGGCAAGAATCTCAAGGCTGTCCTGTTCATAGACAGCGATGACCATTTGTCTATCGACTCGTAAATCAGCCGAAATGAGTTCTATGGGAATGTCCACAGGCACGCCCCCATCAAGAACCCCGTTGCCGGGGGCGATCAGTAGACGAGCTTGTCCCGGCGAAGGAAAGCCAATTACCTGTGCGTTGATTCGCTGTGTTCGATTATCGGAGTCGGTCATGTCACGATATCTTCAATGACCACCGCCTCGCCCGATCCCTCGTAGCCGTAATCATCTTTCGGGGGAGGAGGCGTGAGCGAGACATTGATCACTGCGTTGGCTCCCAACCGACGAGCCTTGTACATGATCATGAATACGACCAGTTCGCCGTAATTGGCGTGGTGACGCTCACCGTGATAGCCCTCGCCGTAGTGATCCCGCACAATAGCTGATGGGCGGCACTCTTCTCCTGTCGCAACGACGGTGCCGAGCCGATCAACAACCTTGTATTCTGCCGCCATCGGCGCAGTTGTCAGGACAATGGACCGGGCAAGGGCGATGCGTCTTAGGTGTCTCTCGATGTCACGTTTCCTCTGACCGAGGTGTTCTGGCTGTCCTTTCAGGAGTTCTTCCGCCTCAGACCGAGATTGGAGCAATGCGGCCTTTTCTTGTACGAGCGTCTCTTGCCGGGCTGTCTCCCCGCCCGGTCGAGAAGTCCCACATCTCCAGCAAATGCCGAGGAAGCCCTTGACAGAGCCGCCGCATCCATCGCACCGCCAGAGATACCTTTTGGCTTGCATGTTTCGATTCCGTCTTGTCGCCAGTGACATTCTTCAGGCTTTGGGATTCATGAGGCGTCCTATGAACAGGACGCTGCTACCGCCACAGGCCGGTGAATCTGCTCGTCGTGGGCGAGATAGACCCACCCCAACCTGCCTTTCCCCTTCAAGAGACGACGTTGACGGTTCAGCGGCGTTCTGCTGAATCAGCACTTGTGGCGGAGCGTCCGTAGAAGGACACCACCGACCCGTTTCAGTCATCCCACAGAGAACTCGGCCTCAACGCTCCCGATCCTCGTGAAACTGGCAGTCATACGATCACCCGGTTCAACAGTAATCAGTTCCCCAGGCGATCCGGGAATCACGAGTTGTCCGGCCCGAAGGTGCTCGCCATACCGGACAAGGTGATTGGCGAGCCACCGCAACGACTTCAGCGGCCCTCCCATGATCTCGGCACCGACTCCCGATGCTTCCAACTCTCCGTTGCGGAACAGCCCCACGCCCTCCAAATCGAAATCCATCTCTGTTGGCGAGACCCTCCGATCCCCAACAACCAGCCCGGCATGGATGCCGTTCGAGGCGATCAGTTCTTGCGAGGTCGGCTCACCGAACCAGAACTTGTAGTTGTGGACCTCGATCCCCGGTGCCACCCATTCAATGGCATCGAGTAGTTTCTTCTCATCCTCGACATCGGTTCGCACATCATTTCCAAGTCCGAGGACAAACTCGGGCTCCACAGCGCAATTGACGTAATCATGCAAATTGAGCCTTGTGTCGCCGTGGTGAACGTGTGGGGCCACAAGCCGACCACAGATCGGTTCGGTCAAGCCGAACTGCTGCCGAATGGCTCGGCTGGTGCAGCCAACCTTGTAGCCGACAATGTGCTCACCTTGGGCGACACGGGCGGCGATCACTTGTCGTTGGACCTCATAGGCGTCGTCAATCGACAGGGAGCCGATGTCGACATCGACCGAAGAATCGAAGGTCTTCGACAACCAGATATGCAGGAATGCTTCGGCAACATCGTTCAATGAGTCCACCGTTCCTCGACTCCCAATAAATCATTCATCTGGTCGGACAGGCACACAACTCACCCACGCCACAGCCCCAGCAACAAGCCGAGCAGCAGGCCAACAACAAGCAGTAGCAGCGCCTCCAACAACTCACGACGACGTGATCTCGGCTTGGCGATTCCGTGGCGTGCGGCAATCGCTTCAACGGCTCGCTCCGCTTGTGCCGGATCAGAACCGGCCTGTTCTTCGTAGAACTTCACTGCCCTCAACTTGTCTCCTCGGCTCAGCAAATCGACGACCTTGCCTATTAGGCGGGCGTTACGAATCGACTCATTCAGCCACGACATATACCAGTCCGAAAAGGTCATTTGCCTGCCGGACGCATCCTGAAGAGGAAGAACCCCACGGTGGTCCGCACGGAAGTCGTTCCAGATGAACCCCTTCTGTTCCCCGTTAATGACAAGCCACTGTCGTAAAGCACAACCCAAGTGGCAGATCGGAATTGCCCCATTCATGATCGATGGGTGCCAGTAGTGCTTCTGCTCAACTCTGTCCCATTCTCCCCACAGTCTGTCCTCTTCCTCGATGGGAGTGTCTGGCGGCATGTCGGGTTCTTGCTCCCAAAAGGACTCGGGCAGATTCCAAGCCTCAACATGCGGGAACTCTTTTGAAACGTCCCCAATCAGGTCGCCTTCCTCCCACGAAATGGAATCGTCATGTTGTCCGAACGGAAATAGCCCATAATACGGGCCAGCACCTCCATTCCCAATCTCCGTGATGAAGCAGCGGTAATCTTCGGGAAGCGTAACGCCATGCTCCTTCTCGAATGCTTCGATCACAGACGTGGATACAGGCGGCTTGAGCTTGTAGTCGTGCTCCGCAGAGCCGAAGACGCTTCGCCTGGAATCTCTGCGGCGCAGTCTCTTCAGCGTGTCGAAGACGGTCTGCCTGCCAAAGGGCGTGCGCATGGTTTTCGACTCGGAAGAAGCCAATGTGCATGTGATTACACCACGGTTCTACTTTGCGAACCACACGTTCGCCGTGGGGTCGTTCTTCATAAATCCCAACAGCAGTTCGGCCACCTTTTGCCGTCCACTGTCACTCGGGTGTGTCCCGTCGCCTGCTAGATCTTCGGATTTCCAAACGAGATCGTCGATCTTCCGTCCATTTTCGCCATCCGCCCACAGATACGGCCCCCAAAGCAGGAGCGGTGATTTCACGGTTCCCTTATCGGAATCGTAGTTCAGTGATGGCTCGCCTTTGATCTGGTCTTGGATCAGCCAACGGACGACGAAGGCTGATTCGTAGGCATACGGCTCTGGGTTCAGCGGCGTCTTCGCATACCCAGCATAGATCCGGCTGGACAGATAGGCGATCCGCAAGTTCGGAAATCGCTCCTTGAGCTTCTGGAGCACGATAACAAGATCCCCCTTCATCTCTTCGGCGTGCTTCGGAAATTCGCCCAGTGAAGCGGGATTGCGTCGAGCCTGCTTGATCCACACCACTTGAACCTGTTGACGTGATACTTTTGCCTGTTGGAAGCGGCGATCCAACACGTCCCAAGGACTTGGACGCTCCTGTCGAAATCGCTTCTCAGGGTAGGCCCAGTCGGACGCCTCCATTCCGCCCTGTGCCCCCTCGACGATGACGACGTTCGGGGATTTTGCGGGATCAGCGTTGGCCAACCGGACGAATGCCGAGAACTCCTGAGTGGTGTTCGACATTCCCACCGAAATCATGACGAGCTTGCCATCGTGGGAGGGTTCTCCCTCGGCGTCGAATGGCCGGATCATCTTGGCGTGATGTAAGGCCGCTTCGAGGTGTTCCTGCGGCGGCTCGTTCTTTCCGTCGCCGTAGAGGCCGCCGTCTTGCCCCTTGTAGCGGTCGTCACCGGTCATATCTGTCAGTGGTATCAGCCCAACCGGTGGCTTGATCTCGACGGGACGACGCTGCTGGGGCCTTTGTTTCTGCCGTAGCTCGACGGCCCGTTGCAGGTAGGATTGCTCATCTTCTGTCAGCTTCTCGCCCCGAATCGACCGCTGACGGAGTTCTCGGGCACGGTTCCAGTCGATCTCGCCTTGTGGTTGGGCGACGACTTGAATCGCACTGATCAGGACAAGCACAACTGTCAGCAGCACGGTCTTCGGAGGGAACATGATCTTGGTCTCCCTGAAAAGCGAACTGGCACATCAGACGCCATTTTCCCACCGGCGAGGTCTGGCGACAAGCTGTCATCTCAGATCCCAGCCAAGCGACATTCTCCTCGATTTCCCGTCCCGCCTGTAGCGGACACCAGCCAATCGGTCGTTCCAAACCCATGAACGGGAGAACGGCCAGGAAGATCAGAGAGAAGATCACGGCCACCGTAGTGGAGCACCTGAAGGCCGGGAAGGTGGCTCCGTGGCGAAGCCCGTGGGTTGGGCATCCCAACGCCGGGCTGCCCACGAACATCATTTCCAACCGCCGCTATTCCGGCATCAACGTCCTGTTGCTCCACCTCCACCAGTTCCGCTAAGGTCTCAAGTCCAAGTTCTTCGGGACATTCAACCAGTGGAAGGGCCTCTCTGCCTACGTGAAGGCCCGCCCGAGCGACGTTCCGCCCGGCCGGTGGGGCTGCCAAGTGATCTTCTTCAAGTGGATCACAAAGCTCGAACGCAACGACAGGGGCGAGGAGGTCGAGGTGCAGTACCCCTTGCTTCGCACCTACACGGTGTTTTCCGTGGATCAGGTCGAGGGGGCGCATCTGGACCGGTTTGGGGTCGGTGAATTGGAGGTAAACCCCGACTTCAGCGACTTCGAGCCCGCCGAAGAGGCGATTACGGCGACGGGGGCAGACATCCGGCTCGGTGGGGGACAAGCCTCTTACCACCGACTCGGCGATTACATCTGCTGCCCCGAGAAACAGCGGTTTCCGCAGGAGAAGGAATACTACGCCGCCCTCCTGCATGAACTGGCCCACTGGTCGGAAGTCGTACGGACGGGACTGCCAAGGCGATTGCGACTTCGGCGGGGCCGGAGCTTAGACAGGTGGTGGACGTGACGGCTGGGAGCTAAGCCAAGTGTCGCCCGCTAGTGTCAGGGCCATCAGGCAGTGGTATTCAGGGCGTCGAGCATTGGACGAAAATGATCCATCAGCTCCTTCGTGGCATCAAAGAGCTTCCTAAACGGAAGGTTTGCGTAGCATTTCAACAACTGGTCTTCCCCGAGGGAGCCGTGTTGCAGGGCAAGTCTCGCTACGTCGTCGCCATATCGATTTCGAAGAATGTCAGGCAGCACGTCACGCAATGTCCCGAAAGGGAAGTAGGGGAACCTTGGGTCGCTCTTCTGAACTCGTTTAATCAAGTCCGTCCACCACCTGGCAAATCTGGTCTGTGGGTTCTTGGAATGCGTACGATACCACCACGTCCCGTTTCTAGTGATTGGCAGGACATCCCTGCCATCTAAGAACGGTCTGACAGCCTCGACAACTTCCGGCCATAGCAGGTGTTCCCCGTACTTCTTTGTTTTCGGGCGAGGGCCGACGATCCAGCTATCTGCTTCGCTGGTGGCTATTCCGATCTTTTCCGCATGGGGATGGGGCGTGTTCAGCAAGACACGGCTGGTGGACCACTGACCCACTTCCGATTGACCGAAGGCACAATTGACGCAGACGCCGATCAGTGCCTTTCCAAAGGCGTCCGTGTGTCGAAGGATCTTAGCCAGTTGTTCTGGCGAGTAGGTTTCCTTCGTGACGGTCTGGAAGGCAGCGCCGTTGTCGTCCTGCGGCAAGGCGATTGGCGTGCGGTCTACGTCCTCGAAACCTTGTGGCTTGTTCCAGCGGTAGGCCGGGCAGCTGTCGAGCCACTTCAAGAATCGCCACAGTTCCTTGATCATATCCTGTGCGTGTAGCTTACTGCACCGGTTTCCCTTTCGGGTCTTTGGACGATTCCGCCAGTGGGCGACGATTTCGGAAAGCTGTGTGAGGTCTAGTTTCCACAAGGGAGTGTTTTTGTGCGCCAGCTTCAGGTAGCGGAGCCGGTCTCGGCATTTGTTGACACGGGCAACAAGATTGCCTTCTTCGTCGGTCTTGCCCGTGTCTCTCAGATGGCGGCTATAGGCGTCGATGGCTTGGTGAAGCGTGACGGTTTCCGCCATTGCCATCGGATCGACCGGCAACGAAACCTTGCTGGCGACCGCTCCTCGCATCGCCTTCTGCATTTCTTCGGCGACAAGTCTCTGTACCATCGCCTGAATTTGGCCGCTGTGAGCCTCCAGACCCTTCCCGTAGATTCCGGGTTCTGTGACAGCCACGGCGATTCCCCAAGCCCGAAGCTGATCCACGCAGCCTGCCATGTGTTGGGGGCGGTCAAGGTCGCCGAGGAAGACATCAGTGACCGGCTCACCGGCCCCGATGCGAATGGCGACCCGCCTTGTCCACTCGTTCCAGAAATCGATCCCGGAGCGGGCGCACTGCTTCTCATATAGTGAGCGGATCACGTCGAGCCGACGTGTGGCTTCGGACGGGGCCGTATCTCGATCACCGACTGTGAACCGAGCCTTCTCCCCAGAGGCGAGCTTGCCGACGTAAGGTCGGATTCTCCCTCGCTTGTCGGCCTTGGGAAGCCCGTGACGCTTTGTTTTGGTTCGACTCACCATGGGTATACTTGGGTCGCCTTGGGTATCCTTTGGACAGTCAAAGGCTACCCGAGTATACCCGAAAGGCTACCCAAAAGGCTACCCACATCTAATCGCCGAAATCCATGATATGTAGCAAGTTAAGTCACGACAATGACTTCGGCGAAATCAGCGCATGAAAAAAGCCCGAAGAAACCGGGCTCAAGTACCCCCTAGGGGAGTCGAACCCCTGTCTTCGGACTGAGAATCCGATGTCCTGGGCCACTAGACGAAGGGGGCGTGGGGTGAGAGGGTATCGTCTCAGTTTGGCGGTGGAATTTAAGATTTACCACGGGTTGGTGGCCCTGTCAATCGGCTTCGGCGGCCTCCTTTTCGACTTGATCGAGCCACTGCTGGATCTGTTGGTCGGTGGTGGCCTCCTCGCTCTTCAGGAAAACCTGCCCAATCATGCGGCGCATCCGCGAATCACGGAGTTGGGGGAGGATGGGCAGCAACTCGCTGAGGATTTCCGCTGCCTCCTGAGGTTTTTCCTGCTGCTTCAAGACCCAATACTGGCCGGCCAAGCCGAACGCGCGGAGTTCCTGCTGCGACCCGTCGAGCATCGCAAGCTCTTCAAACTTCGCCTTGGCTCGATTGTAGTCGTCCTTTCTGAGGTAGAGCCAGGCCAGTTGCTGCTTGGCCCGGTGTGCCCAGTAGGTGTCGGGAAAGTAATCGTCGACCGCCTCCCAGGCGTCTTCCGTGTTGACGTGGACCGCGTAGATCCACTGACTGATCGCGTTTTCGAATTTCGGGACCGGCTGGATCGCGACGCCGGTTTCGGCCAGCAAAGGCTGCTCGCGCACCGTCAGGGAGGCGAGTGTGCCGCCCACGAGGAAGGCGATCACCAGGCCCGCGGCCAAGAGAAACCAGCGGAGACGGCCACCTAGGCCGCGGCCGGCGGTCTTCATCAGGGCGTCGAGATGCTGGGTGGTCTCGTGCAAGGTGGCCGCCGTGTCCAGATCGGGAATCTCCCAGCCGGAGAGATCCTCGGGCCACTCCTCATCGAGATGTTCGAGCTGCACCTGGCGAAGCTCTCGCAGCAGCTCTCGGGGGGACTGATACCGGTCCCCCGGCGCCTTGGCGAGCATCCTGTGCACAATGCGGCAGAGGCCGGGCGGCAAGTCGGGGCGAAGGTTTTCCAGCGAGTCCGGCGACTTCTTCAGATGCTGGACCGCCACGGCGAGAGCAGTCTCTCCACCAAATGGAGGGGATCCGGCCAGCATGTGGTAGCAAGTCACCCCGAACGAGTAGATGTCGCTTCTCGGATCGAGGGGTTTGCCCTCCACCTGTTCGGGGCTCATGTACAGGGGGGTGCCCAACGTCATGCCGGCCTGGGTCAGCTCGACGGCATCGCCGCGCGTGGGGACGCGGGCCAAGCCAAAGTCGGCCACCTTCACCTCCCCCGACCGGGTGAGCATGATGTTTTCCGGCTTGATGTCGCGATGCACGATTCCCTGCTCGGCCGCCTTGGACAGCGCCGCGCCGACCTGCCACATAACCATCAGGGCCATTCGTAGGTCGAGCGCCCCGTTTCGGGCAATCCATTGTCGCAAGTTGAGCCCTTGGATGTACTCCTGGGCAATGAAATGGACCTGGTCGATGCACCCGACCTCGTGGATCTGGACGATATTGGCATGGACCAGGGAAGCGGCCGCCTGGGCCTCACGCTGGAATCGCTGGATGTAGGTCTGATCGTTGGCCAGCTCCCGCCTGAGCACCTTGACGGCCACTTGGCGGTTCAGAGAGCACTGCTCGGCCAGATAGACCTCGGCCATCGCCCCGCGGCCCAATCGTCGCAACAGACGGTAGTCCCCCAACTGCCGCCCGGACAGATCGGCCGATATCGGCTCGTGCTCCTGGTTGCTGGCTTCGGTCATCCGAGCGATCCGGGGATTCGGGCGTGCGTCTAGTTCCAGTATGGGATGCCACCCCGCCGAAGGCAACCTGCCCAAGGGGGAGGACGTTTCGCGGCCGGCCGTCCTTGCGCGCGAGGGTTCCCCAATACCCTAATCGCCTGGCGGCACGATTTCTTGCACTTATTGATGTTTCCATTGCCAATGATCACCCGACGTGGACCGGACCGTTCGGTCCCGGGCTTCCGGTGGAAGCCCTCCGTTCATTGGCCGTGCAAGGCTCAACAGGCCGAGACTGGCTTGAACCCGATCGAGCTCGCCGTTACGCCGTGATCTCGTACGGCGACCGCTGCGTGCGGCTGAGGCGGGCGTTGGCCTCGTCGTCGCCGACGAAGACTTCCTTTTCGGGGTCCCAGGTCAGTTTGCGGCCCAAGTGCATGGCGATGTTGCCCAGGTGGCAGGTCGACACGCTTCGGTGCTGGCAGGCCACGTTGGAGATCGGCGTGCGGCGCTCCCGGATGCAGTCGAAGAAGTTGCCCATGTGGTTGACGATCGCGTCGAGCTTGCCCACCCGCTCGGGCCGGTCGAGGTTGTCGAAGTCGTAGACCTTGAACTGGTCTCGCGGGAAGGGCTTGTCGGCCAGCTCCTCGATCGGCTTGCCGTCGACCGTGCCGCGGTTGACGAAGATCCGGCCCTCGGTGCCGGTGAACATGATGCCGTTGCGCCCGTTGTCGGCCACCGTCATCTCGACGCCGTTGGCGTACTTGTACCGGGCCGAGAAGTCGATCGCCACGTTGAAGCCGTCGGGCACGTCCGGGTATTTCGCCTCGCCTTCGATCTCCACCGGCAGCGAGCCGATGCCCCACTGGGCGACGTCCAGGTGGTGGGCGCCCCAGTCGGTCATTTGACCCCCGGAGTATTCGTACCACCACCGGAACGTGTAGTGGCAGCGCTCCTCGATGTAGGGCACGGCGGGGGTTTGGCCCTGCCACAGCTCCCAGTTCAGATTGCCGGGCACGGGGCGTTCGGGGAACGGCCCGCCGGTCAGGTTCTTGCCCAGGATCACCTCGACCCGCTCGAGCTTGCCGATCCGCCCGCCGCGGACCATCTCCACGGCCAGCCGGAAGCGTTGATCGCTCCGCTGCCAGGAGCCGACCTGCACGACCCGGCCCGTCTCCTTCACCACCTTCGACAAGAGCTTCCCCTCGTCGATCGTCAGGGTGAGCGGCTTCTCGACGTAGACGTCCTTGCCGGCCCGGCAGGCGTCGATGGCGATTCTCGTGTGCCAATGGTCGGGCGTGCCGATGGTCACCACGTCGATGTCCTTGCGGTCCAGGAGCTTCCGGTAGTCCTCGTAGATGGCCGGCGTGCTCCCGAAGCCCGCCCGGGCCTGCTCGCGCACGTGCTGGTCCACGTCGGCGATGGCCACGATGTCGCCGTGCTCCTGGGCCTTCAGGGCGATCACCGTGCCCTGGTACCGCATGCCGATCGAGCCGATCCGCAAGCGGTCGTTCTTCGATTGCGGCCTGGTCTTCTCTTCCGCGTTGGCGGTGAATACGTAGGGAACGGTCATGCCGGCGGCCAGTCCGACGGAGGACTTCTTGAGGAAACTACGGCGGCTTGGGTGGGATTGGCTCATGGATTGATTCCTTGTGAGGCGGGGCTCAAGTTCTGATCTCTCCTTGTTCCCAGGCTCCGCCTGGGAACACACCAACCCGAGGCTCCGCCTCGGCGGTGGACCAAGGGATTCGGGTGGCGCACACACTCGGATGGATGCCGGTGGTCCGCCCGGCCGTCGCGTAGGGCAGGCGGAGCCTGCCGAGTAGTGCGTTCCCAGGCAGAGCCTGGGAACGAGGGCCGTGGCACAAGTCGACGCGATTCAGCTAATCTCACGGAGACACTCCCCCAAGTACGCGCGCGCCCGGTTGATCTCCGCCGTCACCTCCCCCAGCGTCGGCATGATCGGGATGCCGCGGGGGAACGGGTGCATGAAGATCTCGGTCCAGCCCCGGTAGTTGATC
>DATKZH010000768.1:0-20913 GCA_035528065.1 Thermoguttaceae bacterium
GTCCAAAGAATCGGACCCTCGAACCCGATCTTCTTCTGCCAGGCCAACGGCTGGGGGCCGAAAGGCGACTGGGGTGCGCCAACCGCACAAGTGGAAGCTGCGTTTGACCGTGTGTGGCGGAAGCCGATCTGTCGCGGCCAGCAGGCCATCCAGCCGGGGGATTACGATTGGCCAAACCTGTTTGAGAAGTTGGTTGCGAACCGCGCTACCTACTGTGAAATCTACGCCCCGAGTTTCACGCGTCAGCACAAGGCGGAACTGGCCCGGGAGATCCAGAAGTTCGCGGATCACATTCGCGCGCGTGGGCCGCTGGTGCCAAAGTAAAGTATGCATACCAGAAATCGCTGCCAAACGCAACGATGTCCGAAGCGTGCAACACCGAGTCGGGTCCGCTCCATCCCTCTTAGACCGCTTGTGATCGTACGTCGGACAAACGTCACTGCATCGCAGTAACGTTTGCGTGAACCATCTTCTGTGGTAATATGTCTGTGGTTTGAGTGCTTGCGCGTGCCAGACGACATCAATGCGCGATGGAGGTGGCAATGTTGGATTCGACCAAATGTGAAGGCCCTCAGAAGAGGATTCAGGCGGCAAGAAAGCTCTGGGGTGATGGTGACAAGGAAGACGCGGCTGCACTCATTTTCATCGCAGCAGCAGGAATCTCCCGGATCCGACAGCCCAAGGAACTTGGGTGTTCCGATCGAAAGGCGTTTACAAGTTTCATAAGCGACCAAGTGGCCACGATTACAGGAGGGGTATGCCCGAAATCTCTGCGCTTTCCGAGGACCTGCAAACTCCCAGGAGTGAAAGTAACGGAGAATGTGCCGCTTGAAGACATTTTCTACGGATGTTGGCGGTGTGTAATGCTCCACGAAGCGAGGTGGCCTGATGAGGTGTATCTTACAGGCACAAATGCCGCTTCCAAATACAGCACTTCGATCGAATTGCCGCCGGATGGGAGGCTCGGACTCCCGGAATCTTGGATTCTCGGTTTGGCTTATGCGGTAGAAAATGCAGCTGAGATCATTCTGCCACAGATTCTCAGGTATCCGTGCTTCGTGGTTTTGTCGGGGCCGATAGATGCACTTCCGTCAGGCGACTTTCGATTCCGCCCTGGCGAAACGAAAGTGGCCCGAGTCAAGGTTCGGAATCAGCCAGCCGTGCTCGTGTTCACTGATAAAGAAAAGATGAGGCCGTTCTTGGAAGAGAACGAGATTCCGGATCGGCTCATCGCCCAGTTTTCAGATTGCGCGACGCTGCGGGAGTTCATCCTTTACGGCTCGGGTAACGAACGCTTCATCTTCAATCCAGTGGTTGGCGAGGTTCCGCTGCCATCGTATTCGCTAGACTGTGTTGTTGCGTGCCTAACGAACTGAATGACTCGTCGGAATGATCGGTGAACCTGCGTAACGCGGGCCGAGCACGCTCAGCCAGAGGTCGAACCGCGAGAGCGTGACATTTCAAACCCGGCCCTCCGCTCGTATTGAGAACCGCTTTGTCAAGGGGTGCTTGCCATGCCATGGAGCAACTGCCGGCCTTCTTGCCTTGGGATTGCTGTAGTGATCGTCGCCTGCCTTGCGTACGATCCGGGAGGAGTCCACGCCGACCAGGAACGTCGAGGGCAGCGGCCCAATCTGCTGTTCGTCTTTGCCGATCAGATGCGGGGATCGGCGATGGGATTTCTCGGCGAGGAGCCGGTCGTCACGCCCAACCTGGACCGGCTCGCTACCGAAGCGATCGTCTTCACCGAGGCGGCGAGCAACTACCCGGTGTGCAGCCCTTATCGGGCGATGTTGATGACGGGACAGTACCCGCACCGCAACGGCGTGATCAGCAACTGCCTCAGCCGCACCGCTCCGTACGGGGTCGAACTGAAGACGGAAGCCCACGTGATCGTCGACGTCACGCCTGCCCGGGCAGACCCGAGCGAACTGCGTTGGGACCTCTCCGCCGATTCCGCCGGGCTGCGCGTCCACTGCAAGAGTTCACCGTGACGCCAAGGCGTCGCCCAATAGGATTGGAAGGAAGGCTACACCATGAAGACACACTCGATGCAGCTTCTGCTTGCCGCGCTTGGCGTATGGCTACTCGCCGAGAGTGATTTGTCGGTCGCCTTGGCTGGGAAACCCAACATCGTTCTGATTTTCGCCGATGACCTCGGGTGGAAAGACGTCGGCTACCAGGGAACCGACTTCTACGAAACGCCGAACATCGACCGGCTTGCCCGCGAGGGCATGGTTTTCACCTGCGGCTACGCCGCCGCGGGCAACTGCGCGCCGAGCCGTGCTTGCCTGATCTCCGGCACCTACACGCCGCGGCACGGCGTGTATGCCGTGGGGAGCACGCTGCGAGGACCCCAGAACCTGATGCGGATGGTCCCGATTCCGAACAAGAGCGGGCTGGCGCCGGACAACGTCACCGTGGCCGACGCGCTTCGAGCCGCCGGCTACGCCACGGGCATTTTCGGCAAATGGCATCTCGGGGGCAACGACGGGGCGGAGCCCGCCGAGCAGGGCTTCGACGTGGTGGTGGACAAGAACTACCCGGGCAGCGGTGCCAAGGAAGATCCCAAAGGCATTTACACGCTGACGAAGGCCGCCTGCCAGTTCATCCAGACGAACCGTGACCGGCCATTCTTCGCCTACGTGTCGCATCACGCGATTCACACCGGGTTGCAGGCACGGCAGGCAACCTTGGACAAGTTCCAGGCGAGAGAGCCGGGCAAACAGCACACCGGCGCCCTCTACGCCGGCTGCACCTACGATCTCGACGACGGCGTGGGAATCCTGATGAACAAGCTGGAGGAACTCGGCCTCGACAAGAACACGTTGGTCGTCTTCACCTCGGACAACGGGGCTACGCCGGCGTCGCCGCAGGAGCCCTTGCGAGGCAACAAGGGCTGCTACTACGAGGGCGGCATCCGCGAACCCTTCATCGTCCGCTGGCCCGGCATGGTGAGACCGGGCACGCGCAGCGAGGTGCCGGTCATCAACGTGGACCTCTACCCAACGTTCCTCGCCGTCGCCGGCGCCGCCGTGCCCGAGGGCAAGGTGCTCGACGGTGAAAGCCTGTTGCCCCTGCTCCGCGGTGAAGGGCAACTCAACCGAGAGGCCATTTTCTGGCACTTCCCCGGATACCTCAACGGCCCCGTGATCCGCGGGCGTGATCCCGTGTTCCGCACACGCCCCGTCAGCGTGATTCATAAGGGGGACTGGAAGCTGCACCTCTATCACGAAGAGTGGCAGCTCGACGGCGGGCGGGACAACGTCGACACGAACAACGCCGTTGAGCTTTACAACCTCGCTGAGGACATTGGCGAGTGCAACAACCTGGCGGCAGCCAACCCGACGAAGCGCGAGGAGCTGCTCGACGACCTCTTCGCCTGGTTCGACACCGTCCGGGCCCCGCTGCCAACCGAGAAGAATCCGAAATACGCCCCCGACCAGCCGGCTTCCGAGGAGAAGCCGAACGTCAGGAAAACGAAGAAATCACCAAGGCCGCGGAGGAAACAACCGTGAAACGATATCCGCTGTTCGTCGCTCCGGTTCCCTGGTCCGATGCCGGAGCGTTGACGAAAAGCCCTGGCAACGATCTCGGCCGTGGACGACGGCGTGGGAAGGATGCTTTCCCCTGAATTCCGGCCCGGGTCTTGATCCGCGACAAGTTGCCACGGTCACCTTGGTTTTCGGGGCTCGTCGGCGTCGCCCTCGAGATAGCGCCGTACGTCCTCCCGCAGCTTGGGCAGCAGCCTGCCCGTCGAGATTCGTCCATCACGGACACCCTCAGCGACGAGTTGGACGACCATTCTCTTGTCGACGCGTTTCGGTTCAAGATGATCGTGCCACACTCGCTCGGTGAGCGTGAGCACCTTCCGGGCGGATAGGTGAATCAAGTCCCAGTGCTGTTCGTTGACGTGCTCGTCGGGCGTGGTCCCGCTGATCTGGCGGCGTTCAATGCCCCCGGCCTCAAGATGGTTTTGGGTGAAAAGCACGTAATCAAGCTTGTCCGCTTTCTCGCGATTTGCGGCCAGCGCGGCCAGAACGCGTTCCAAGCCCTTCTCTTCATCGTCGACGAACCAGACGGACAAGGAGTTGCCCCTTGTGTTGGCGAAATCAGCCAGGGGATCGGCGGGCACGTCGCCCTCGGCAAGCCAGTCGTACTTGTCCGGCGAGTCCCAGCGGTATTGCCGGATAACGCGCAGCACGAGGGTCACTGCTCACGCCCCCTTTAACTGCCCCGCGAGCTCCAGCATGTTGGTCCGGAGCAGGCGGTAGTCTTCACGTTCCGCCGCAGCCTCCAGCGCTGGGATCGAACGCGGATCACGCAAGTCTGAAAGACCGGTGACGGCCCCGTCGCGGGCGACGTGCGAGGAACACGCAAGGGCACGTTCCAAAACGCGTCGGCGACCATTGTGGGTTTGTTCATCCTCCATTTCCCCAAGACACGCCAATGCCTCTCGGGCCACGTCCGGGGCGGCCCGGTCCTCGCAGATCAGATCGGAAACAATCTCCAAAGCCACGCCGTCGTGTTGCAGCACAAGCCGCTGTAATTCCAGCGACAAGACACTGTCGAAACCATCCTCGAAGCTCTCGTTTTCCGCTGCGGCGAGCAGCGCTTCGATCTCGTTCATCAGCGGTTCCCGAATGGAGTCCTCCAGATCCAACGGCGAAAACGGGCCGTGCCGATCCAGGATCTGCCAGAAACGGCCGCTCTGCATCGGGTACTTGCCGCCCGGTGCGATCAGCTTGAGGATCGAAATGAGTAGACCTTCAGAGATGTCGACCCGACGGAGTGCCGTCTCGCCGAAAACCTGCAAACAGCTCTTGAGATGCCCCTGCAATCCCTCCTCAATCGCACAACGCGCGTCGAAAATCGCTGTGTCTTCGTCGATACGGAGAGACCCCACTTCGGGCTCTTTCCCCGACTCCCCACTAAGCCGCTTCGGGTCTTCGGTCATCCGAACCCCTCTGGTTCTCCGGATTGCGGCCTGCGGCCGATAGCAGTTCCCGACATGCCAGGGGCAGGGCTTCACGAATGGTCTCCGGGCAGATCAGGACACCGGAGCCATTCGCTTGCGACAATTGTACCGCGCAGTCTCGGAGTCTGCGACGAAACGCTCTGGCGAGCTCGTCCAGCGTCCGGATCGCTTCCAGCGAAATGCGAGGTTCCGACGACGCCGGTTGTTGGGACATGCATTACCTCCCTCGGGGGGTGTTGAGAATGGAGATTAGCCCCCTGCCAGGGGACGATTACATGGTATTATCTAATATCAGCTAAGCCAATCCAAAATCAACCCCAGTCTCCGGATCCAGCCATGGCGCCCCCCCCGGAAGAACTGACGCCCAAGGGGATCGACTGGGAGAGATTCAGCGACAAGGTAAGAGCGAAACTCGAGGAGCGCAAACACAAGGAGGGATGGACCCAAGAGACGCTCGCGGAGACCGCTGGTGTCTCGCAAGCGCTCGTCTCGAATTTGATCACTCGGCGAAGAGGACCGGTATCGAGAAAAAGCGCCGAGAAACTCGCCGACGCCCTCGGGCTCCAGATCGCAGACTTCGAGCGCAGCGAGACAGCCCCATACGGCCCACGCTTCGCCTTTTGCGGGTCTACGTCCTGCCCGAGCGTGTGCCTCGCCACCGTCGAAGGCAAACTGTACGTTGCACCCAGATTCCTTCGCCTCAGGAACGTGACGTCCGACGAGTGTCCCTATTGCGACTCGCTAATCTACCGGGAGTGCCCCAATTGTCGCGAGCCTATCTCGGAGAAGCGACTGCACTGCCCGAAGTGCAAGGAACCTTACGTGCCGGTACCGGACGACTTGGAAGGCTTACCCCGAAACGAAGTCGTCAGAGAGTGCGAGCTGAGAAACCGGATGAACGAGCAAATCCGCCGGCACCTGGGCGACGAACTCTGACACGCTCCCCCGGGGCAAGCTGTGCGAAGAGTTGGCAAACCGCGCACGTCGGTTCCCTCGGAATCGCGATCCGTCACTCAGCCGTATCCCCCGGCACGATCCGGGGGAGACACGAAACCTGGCCGACGATCCTAAATTCGCCCCCCAACGGCGGCGGCTTGAATCGGCGCTCGGGCAGTGGCGGGAAGAAACGCGTGATCCGCTGCTCGACGCGGCTCGCCTGAAGCGATGGAACGAGATCGCCGCCCGATGGAAAGCCTCCGCCCCGCGGCTCGGCCGCGGACCGTATCCCGACGTTGCCCGGGTTCCGCCCGGCGAGTTGGAGCTGCTCGAGTGAGTGGCCGGTATGGCCGCCTTCTCCATGCCGCGGCCGCTCTCGATCACCACCTCCTGTCTGCCCACGTGGGTGGTCAGCGCCTGAGCTCGCAGTGCAGCCGGCGGCTCGGCAGTCGCCGGATTAGGCGTCGCGTCAAAATAACTTGACCAATTTGTTGCTATCTGGTATCAGGCGTTCTTCAATGCCTATAAGAAAATGGACGCCGACGAGGTGTGGAGATTCACCGACGGCTCTTCCACGACCGAAGAGATCGGGAAGGAAACGGCCGGCCCGCCGATCACGGATTTTCGTGTCGGAGAACCAACCCCGGCAAAGGAGGCGGGGTATTGGGATGTTCCCGTCGAGATCGGAACCGTCAAGAAGCACAACCTGGCGGTCCGGAACGATAATCCGGCCAAGCGGTACGTTGTCGACGGCGGCATCTGACGAGGGCGGATTGCGGTCATCTCGATCTCTGAAAGTCGAGTGATGGTTCGCAGCCCCGACGGCCAAGCCGCCGGGGCTGTGGCCATATTAGGGTATCCCGATCAGGCTCCGCCACCGGTCGGCGCCGGCAACGCGGGCAGGATCCCCTGTTGCCTCCATTTCGTCCGCATGGCCAGGAGCTGCTCGGATGAGGGTTTCGGACGGAGGTCCGCGCGGAGGAAGCCGCCACTGGGAAGGAAGCCGGGTCGGTCACTGGCCGGGAAACCAAATTGTCGACACAACGTCCAGTTGCCGATTTTGGGGCCGGCGTCTGCTGTATGCCCCCGGCCGCCAAGCACAACCGCCGACGTCGACGCCGCGTCTTGGCCAAGGTCGCAGCCCCCAGGCCGACGCCTCCTCCGCTCGGGCAAGACACCATGGACGGGCCGGACGCTTACAAATCCTCGGCATTCATGAAACCAAGTACGCTCCAGTCGGATGCGCCTCAATGGTCCACCGCTTCCACGGCCAACTGCTGGAGCACGCGGCGGAGGTCGGAGGCGTCGCCGTTGCCGAAGCCGGTGCGTTGGACCATGAGGACGAAGATCATTTGGCGCTTCGGATCGACCCAGCTTTGCGTGCCGAACGCGCCGCCGTGGCCGCACGTGCCGGGGGAGAGCATCGCGGTGACGCCTTGGGGTTTGCGGACGATGCACCAGCCCAGGCCCCACCCGTTTCCGTCGGTGAAGCCCGTGGTCAGCTCGTCGGTTTGGACGCGGGTCATTTGGCGAACGGCCGCCTCGGAGACGATCCGCCGGCCGTCGAGCCGGCCGTCGCCCAGGATCATCTGGTAGAACCGGGCCATGTCGGTCGCGGTGGAGAAGAGGCCGCCGGAGGGGTTCGGCGTCCTGGCGGGCCCAAGCTCGCTCAGCCAATGCTCCGTGGGCACGATCGACTTCTTGTCGTCGCCCGGCTTGTAGAGCTGGGCCAAGCGCTGTTGCTGCCGGGCGTTGGGGAAGAACGTCGTGTCGACCATCCCCAGCGGCTGGAAGATCCGCTCGTGGAGGAACTGGTCGTACGACTGCCCGGAGACGACCTCGACAATCCGTCCGCACACGGTCAGCCCGGGGCTGTACTGCCACTTCGAGCCCGGCTCGAAGCGGAGCGGCTCCTTGGCCAACAGCTCGACGGTCCGCTCCAGCGAGCCCTGGTTGCGCTGGCCGCCGCCGATGCCGGAAGTGTGCGTGATGAGATCGCGGATCGTGATCGGGCGCTTGGGCGGGCCGGTCGGAAGCGCGACGTCGGCCAGCTCGGGGACGTACTTCGACGCCGGGTCGTCGACCGACAGCTTGCCCTCGTCCTGGAGGATCATCACGGCCGTGGCGGTGACGGGCTTGGTCATCGACGCGATGGCGAAGATCGTGTCCTTTTGCATGGGCGTCCCGCTCTCTACGTCCGCCAGGCCGACGGCTTCCAGGTGGACGATGCGACCGCGGCGTGCAACCAGGGTGACCGCCCCGGCGGTCTGCTTCTGGGCCACGAACTCCTGCATCCGCTCCGGGATTTGCGCAAGCGGCGCGGCAGCCATGCCCACCTGGGCCGGCTCGCCGGGCTGGAGCCCGTTCGGGCCCGGCTCGTTCGCCGCACGGAGCGCGGAACGCTCGGACGCAACGAGCACGAGCAGCAACGAGGCGATCGTCAGCCAAAGCAGCTTCCTCATCGTCACACCTTTGGGAACGGACATCACGCACCTTCCTTTCTGACGGACCAAGAATGACGGTCATTGCCAACGGACGCAGAGGAAAAGAAAAGGTGACAGCCACCAAATCTCGGCAATCTGGGAATTCTGCTAGGTACCATCTTTTCCAACTTCTCCAGATTTGGTGGCTGTCACCTTTTTCCGGGTGATGACGTTAGCGTGGACAACGAACGCTCGGTTCGACCCGAGCCGTGCGTGCTGCGGCTTGCCGACAGCATAATCGACCGAGGCGACGGAGTCGAAACCGGCTGCCGGTTCCGCGGTTTGCGGTGGGCGCTTTGGGAGGGTGCCCGCCAAGGTGGATATGTATCCCCCGGACGAGCTAAGCACGACGGGGGGTGAAGGGCCGCTGCTTGGTTGGAATGGCTGGGGCCGCCTGGGCAGGATCGGCCAACGGCCCATCCGGGGGGGCGTCCATGCCCAGGTTAGGCCGAGGCCCCGGAGGGCTTTTCGCCGACCGGATTTCTTGCTAAATTGGCGAATCTAGCTTCCGTCTTCAGAAAGGGGCGTTCTTGGCGGCGCTCCCCTCGAGGGCCTGGCAAGGCGGATGGTTTTTGGCGGCCTGAAGGTAGGCGGGACGGCGACAATCGCGGTAGGTGCCTCCCCAGGACAGGAACGTGCCAGCGTAGCTCAATTGGCAGAGCACGGCATTCGTAATGCCGGGGTTAAGGGTCCGACTCCCTTCGCTGGCTCTTGATCTTGCCGTGGATCTCGGTTTGTAGTGCCGACGGATTCGGGCGGTCCATGTCTCAGGGGATCTCCGGCGAATCGGGGGGCTGCGCCAGGTCCCGTGCGGGGGCCAGGCGGTGGCTGGAAGCCGCCCCCTCCACGGCATAACATGGGCCCGCTGCTTGGTCGGTTTTTGGCAGGGTGGCTAATTTTGGGAGATAGCGAAGATGGCGCAGGGCCTTCAGGTGGATCTGAAGCAGATGGTGTTGTTTAACGGCTCGTTCGGTCCTCGCGAGATCGAGCAGATGGCGGACGCCATGGCCGGGGATTATGCCTCGTACCGAACGCTCCGCGGCGCCGTGGCGGAGTTGGAGGAGAAAGAGGATCAGAGCCCGGCCAGCAACGTGCGACTGGGGGTTTGCCTGTACCTGCTCGGGCGATACGAGAGGGCCGTGGATTGCCTGCGAAGGGGGGACGGGGGGGCCCTGGCCCATTTCTATATGGCCAGGGCTTTCTTTGCCCTCAGGCGGTACGATGCGGCCGTGGACAGTTACGGCGCAGCCAGCCGGGCAGGCTACAACGGCGACGACTGTACGCTGGGTCGGGTAGAAGCCCTTCGCCAGGCCGGCGACGCGACGGCCGCCCTGGCCGCGTTGGACGAGCTGTCCGGCGCGGTGGAGCAGACGGCGGAGTACCTCTACCAACGGGGGGCCACCGTGGCCACACTGGGAGGCAACCCCACCGAAGTGGTCGCCCTGTACCAACGGGCGGTGGAGACCGACCGGGGCCATTCCGGCGCGCTGTTCGGATTGGCCCTGGAGAACGACCGGCGCGGCAACGATGAGCAGGCCCTGGAGCTGTATCAGCGTTCCGTGGCCCGCTTCCCACCCCACGTCGGCTCCCTTCTGAACCTGGGGCTGCTCTATGAGGACCTGGAGCGGTATGAGCGGGCCATCGAGTGCTACCTGCGGATCCTGGACGTTTACCCCAGTCACCCCCGGGCCAGACTGTACATGAAGGACGCTCAGGCGTCCGGCGACATGTACTACGACGAGGACGCCCAGAAAAGACGCGACCGGATGACCCAGATCCTCGGCATCCCGGTCACCGATTTCGAGCTCTCGGTCCGCAGCCGCAACTGCCTTCAGAAGATGGGTATCACCACGTTGGGCGACCTGTGTCGCTGCACCGAGCAGGAGCTCTTGGCCAGCAAGAACTTCGGCGAAACCAGTCTGATCGAGATCAAGGAGATGCTTGGTTCCAGGGGCTTGAGGCTGGGGCAACTCGCGCCGGAGCGGCACGCCCTGGAGATGTTCGAGCCGGAATCACTCTCGCCGGACGAGCAAGAGCTGCTGTCCAAGCCGATGACCGAGCTGAATCTTTCGGTCCGGGCACGCAAGTGCATGATCCGGCTGGGGATCACGACCATCAGCGAATTGATCCGGCGGACCGGCGACGAACTGTTGGAATGCAAGAACTTCGGCGTCACCAGTCTCAACGAAGTCCGCGACAAGCTCTCCGTTCACAGCCTGAAGCTCCGCGGCGACTGAGCCGCCCGGGCCCGGCCGACGGTCCAGCCCGGGGGTTGTCAAACGGGAGGTGGAACGTTCTCATTTCGGCAACGGCGGTCTGCCGGGTTCGCGCTCGGGCGGATTGTCCCCAGAAAGTCGGGGCACGGGCTTCCGGCTTGGGGAGTGGTGAGCCGGGCAGGACGCCGGTGCTGGTTTGGGAGCGTGAGAACGGTGGGGCTTCCGCGAAGTCCCGATAACCGAGCGAGCACGACAGCGGCTTTCTCGATCGCGGTCGGAAACCGGATTCTATTGATGTCTGCATTGGGAATGATCAAGGCCGACCAACGGGAGGCCGGAAAAACCGGGCTCCCGTTGGTCGCCCTCGCGCATTGACTTCGCGGGCGTCAATAAGGGGTTTCCAAGGACGAGAAACGAGGGCCCCTTCGCTTCCTCCCGTTGTCATCGGTGCCCGACGTGTGTCTCGAGCGCCGATGACGCTTCCGTGGCAGGTCTGACTGCCCAAAACACCACGACGGATCCAAAATGCTCGAGATGGAACAAGAGAGTCGCCGCTGGACGGTCCTGGAGGCCGCCGAATTGTACGAAGTGGCCAATTGGGGAAAAGGCTACTTCTCGGTCAACCCGGAGGGGCACCTTAGCGTGCATCCCCACAAGGACCCGGATCGGGCAATCGACCTCAAGCTGCTGGTCGACCGCCTGCGGGCCCAAGGGGTCCATACGCCCGTGCTGATCCGCTTCGGCGACGTGCTCGAGCACCGTCTGCGTGAGATCCAGACCGCGTTCCAGGGGGCAATCGACGAGTACGGGTATCAGTCCCACTACCACTGCATCTACCCGATCAAGGTCAACCAGCAGCGGCAAGTCGTGGAGGAGGTGCTGCGTTTCGGCCGTCCCCATGGCGTGGGATTGGAGGCCGGCAGCAAGCCCGAGCTGTTGGCCGTGATTGGCATGGCTTCCGACGACGTGCCCATCGTCTGCAACGGCTTCAAGGACGAGCGGTTCATCGAGATGGCCGTTTTGGCCCAGAAGGCCGGCCGGCGGATCTTCCTGGTGGTCGAGAAGTATACCGAGCTGGCGCGCATATTGCAGTACGCCTACGATCTCGGCATTCGCCCCACGATCGGCGTTCGGGTCAAGCTGGCGTCGTTGGGGTCGGGGCGGTGGCAGGCCTCGGGCGGATACCGGTCCAAGTTCGGGCTTACGGTGAGCGAGGTTCTCCGGGTGCTCGACGAGCTGAAGGCCCGCGACCTGCAAGACTGCCTCAAGCTGTTGCACTTCCACCTCGGCAGCCAGATCACCA
Organism: Thermoguttaceae bacterium; assembly: GCA_035528065.1. Classification (GTDB taxonomy): domain Bacteria; phylum Planctomycetota; class Planctomycetia; order Pirellulales; family Thermoguttaceae; genus DATKZH01. The sequence continues at coordinate 11,917 of DATKZH010000768.1, forward strand.
ACATCCGCCACATCAAGGCCGCCCTGAACGAAGCCGCTCGAATCTACGTCGATCTGGCACGCCAGGGGGCGGGGCTGGAATACCTGGACGTGGGCGGCGGGCTGGGCGTCGATTACGACGGCTCGCAGACCAACTTCCTCTCCAGCGCCAACTACACCTTGCAGGAGTACGCCAACGACGTCGTGTTCCGCATCCAGAGCGTCTGCGACGACGCCGGCGTGCCCCACCCGGTGATCTTCTCCGAGAGCGGCCGGGCGGTGATCGCCTATCACAGCGTGCTGGTGTTCGACGTGTTGGGATTCTCCGACCGCAGGGAGAACGAGGTCCCCGACGAGGTGCCCGACCAATTCGAGCAGCCGCTCCAAGACCTCATGGACACCTACCGCGAGCTTGCCGTCCGCAACGTCCAGGAAAGCTACCACGACGCCCAACAGGCGCTCGACATGGCCATCAACCTGTTCGGCGGCGGCTACCTGCCGCTCGAACAGCGGGGCCTCGCCGAGCGGCTGTTCTGGGCGATCTTGCGGAAGATCCAGCGATTGGTCCGACAACTGGACTACGTGCCCGAGGAGCTGGAAGGCCTGGACGCCCTGTTGAGCGAGACGTACTTCTGCAACTTCTCGCTCTTCCAGTCGATACCCGACAGTTGGGCGATCAAGCAACTCTTCCCCGTGATGCCGCTGCACCGGCTCGACGAGCGGCCCACCCATCACGCCGTTCTGGCCGACGTCACCTGCGACTCCGACGGCCAGATCGCCCGCTTCATCGACCGCCGCGACGTCCGCCGCACCCTGCCGCTTCACGACTTCACGGGCGAGCCCTACTACCTGGGCGCGTTTCTGGTCGGGGCGTATCAGGAAATCCTCGGCGACCTGCACAACCTGTTCGGCGACACCAGCGCGGTCCACGTCAGCCTGGCCGACGACGGCCAGCCGAGGATCGACGCCGTCGTGCTCGGCGACACGGTCCGCGAGGTGCTCCAGTACGTGCAGTTCGACTCGAAAACCCTCCTCGACCACCTCCGCTGCTCCGCCGAGCAGGCCGTCCGCTCCGGCCGCATCACCGACCACGAAGCCGGCCGCCTGCTGGGGTTCTACCAGAGCGGGCTGGAGGGCTATACGTATTTGGAGGACGCCCACGACAAGTGAGCTTCGGCGATTGCACGTCTTCCGACCCGTACCTCGCAACCGGCGTCCGGTTGGGAAAGCACTCCGGCCTCACTCCTCGCAGATCTCGATCTCCTTGAAAATCACGTGCATCACGCAGCCGGCGTGCATTTGCAGGGCGAAGTGGCCTTCCGGGCGGCTGGGGTCGTCTTTGAGCTCGGCCGTCTTCGTGCCGTTGACGTGGACGACGACGTTGCCGCCGTGGGCGTCGATCGTCATCTCGTTCCAGGCGTCGGTCATGGTGTACTCCTTCTCCTTCTTGGGGTCGGGCTTGTCGACCCACGCCCGGCCGTAGCTCTCGTAGATGCCGCCGACGCCGCTTTCGGGCAAGCCCACCTGGATCTGGAGCCCGTTGGCCTTCTCGGGCTCCTTGATAATCGTGCGGATGTAGAAGCCGCTGTCGCCGGAAAAGCACTTGAACTTGAACCGGACGGTGAAATCCTTGAACTGCTTGTCGCTGACCAACAGTCCATAGAGCTTCTCGTTATCGGCCCGGCCGACGAACGCCCCGTCCTCGACGGTCCACTTGCCGTCGCCCACGGGGTGCCAGCCCTTGAGGGTCTTGCCGACCATCAGGGGCTTCCACTTGGGCTTCTGCTCCGCGGCCTGGGCCGTGCCGGCAACCAGCGCGACGCACAGAGACAACAACAGGGCACAGATGATTCCTCTCGAACGCTTCATGGGGTGCTCCTTCGTGATGGTGGGCCAGGATGCCGTTTGAACGCTCAATAGCCGGTTTGGTATGGCGAATTCTCGCGGGCGCGACCACCGGTCGCGGCTTCGTGGATGAGGAGTCTGTTTCGGTCCGAAACGTGATTCTACTTCGTCTTGGGCTTCGTCTTGGGCTTGGTCTTGGGCTTCGTCTGGGTCTTTGTCTTGGGCTGCTTCACCTCCCACCGCGGCGACGGCACGTGGGCCTCGGCCATGATCGCTTCCATCTTGGCGACCAGGTCGGGATGCTGGGCGGCCACGTCGTTCTCCTCGCCGAGGTCGGTGCTCAAGTCGAACAGCTCGATCTTGCCGGTGAGCATGGGCCGGCGCACGGCCTTCCACTTGCCCATGCGCACGGCCTGCTTCGAACCCTGCTCGTAGAACTCCCAGTAGAGATAGTCGTGCTCCTTCTGCTTTTCGCTCCGGCCGAGGAGCGTGGGCAGGAAGCTGATGCTGTCGAGACCTTCCGGCGGCTCGACCCCCGCCAGTTCGGCCGCGGTGGCCATCAGGTCGCCGAAGTAGCCGACGTGGTCGGACACGGTTCCCGCCGGCACGTGCCCCGGCCATCGGGCGAGCGTGGGCACGCGAACGCCGCCCTCGTACAGGTCGCGCTTCATGCCGCGCAAGGGGCCGTTGGGGTCGAACAGGTCCGTGTTATGCCCGCCCTCGTTGTGATGGCCGTTATCGGAGCTGAACATCACGACCGTCTCGTCGTCGATGCCGTGCTTCTTGAAGCGGTCGAACAGCCGGCCGACGTCGGCGTCCATGCGCGTGATCATCGCGGCCTGGCCCTTGTCGTTGTCGCTCCACGGCTTGTCGGCGTAGATGCCGTAGTCGGGAACCTCCTGGCCGTTCCCCACCAGGCGGGTCGCTTCGTTGTTCGCGTGCGGAATCGTCAGCGCGAGGTAGAGGAAGAACGGCCGGCCCTTGTTCTCGTCGACGAACTCGAGCGCCTCGGCGGCGAACAGGTCGTGGCTGTAGTCGACCTGCTTGCTGGACACGCCGGCGCCGATCTCCTCGTACCACTGGCCGTTTCTGCGCAGGACGTTGCGAAGCTTGACACGATCCTTGTTGCGCCAAAGGTACTCGGGATAGTAGTTGTGGGCGTGATGCTGATTGATGTAACCGAAGAAGTAGTCGAAGCCTTGCTCGTTCGGCTGCCCGGGCATCTCCGGTTCCCCGAGGCCCCACTTGCCGATCAGGGCCGTGGCGTACCCGGCGCGACCCATTACCTCGGCCACGGTGACGTCTTCTCCCTCGAGGGACTGCCACTCCATGTGCTCGCGAGGGGCGTTGCCTCGCACCGTGCAATGCCCCAGGTGCCGCCCGGTCATCAGCACGCACCGCGACGGGGCACAGACGGTCGACCCGGCGTAGAAGTCGGTGAACCGCGTGCCCTCGGCGGCCATCCGGTCGAGGCAGGGCGTTTTGATCAGCTTCTGGCCGTAGCAGCCGAGGTCGCCGTAGCCCAAATCGTCGGCCAGGATGAAGATGATGTTGGGCTTTCGGGCCGGGCTGCGAGCCTCGGCAGATGCTCGCGCCCCGGCGAGCACGAACGCCGCGCTTGCGGCCACAAGAAGCCACGTGCCGTTGGGCAAAAGACGCTGGGCTGGTCGGTACATCGCTGGTCGGCTCCTCTGGAACACAAGGTTCAGGATCGGTGGTTCCCCAACGCCGAATCTCGTCAATCCACTACCATAGTGTGAGCCCGACGCGAACGCAAATTGCGGCCGTGGAAAAAGGGGGCAGGACTCTTCTTTCTCCCACTGAAGCTTGCAGGGGCGAGTCTCTCGCTGAAAAAAGAGTCCTGACCCCTTATTCCCAATCCTCATTGACTGGGGCATCCGGCGAAACAACATAGACCGATTGGGAAGGATGGATAATGTACCGGGTGAGGAAAACCGCCGAATCCGGGTTGGACGGTGGTTGACCGCGCCGATATATTTGTGTAATTGGCGAAGGAGCCAAATGCGGAGCCATGCCCAGGTCTATCCTCCCTCAATCCTGTCCGCCCCGGCTCCGGCGGGCCCATGGAACCGGAAATCAGGTGTACGATCCCCTCTCTCTGCTTGCAAGGATTTGTCTCATGGGAAACTGCTTGCCTTGGTTTGCTGCCGCCGGGAAGGTTGTCCTCGGCCCTTCCCGCCGCCGAAGCGATCCCGTCGATCGTCGGCGGTGCTCTTGGCTCTTGAGCGCTGCTTTGGCGATCGGGGTCCTGGGTGGCCTCCCGGCGACCGGCCAGGGGCACAGCTTCTATCACGAAAACGTCCTGGGAACGTCCCTAGAGCTTCACGTCGACTCGCCTTCGCTGGAGACGGACCGGGAGGCCGAAGCGGCCGTTCTGGCGGAGATCGCGCGGCTCGCCCGCGTTCTCAGCACCTATTCCGACGCCAGCGAGTTCAGCCGGTTGCTGAGCGGTGAGAAGACGCCCCGCAAGGCCTCCCGTGAGCTTGTGGAGGTCCTCCGGGCGTGCGACCATTGGAAAGCGGTCTCCGGCGGTGCCTTCAACCCGGCGGCGGAGGTCTTTGGCCGACTCTGGAGCCAAAGCGCCAAGCAGAACCGGCTGCCCACCGAAACCGAGCTGGCCGACGCCGTTCGGCGCGTCGGGCAGTCGCTTTGGGAGATCGACGCGAGCGGAGAGACGATCACGCGGCGAGCCGACCTTCCCTTGAGCCTCAATGCCCTCGCCAAGGGGTACATCATCGACCGAGCCTGTCGGGCCGCGCTGGCCAATACCCCCGGCGTGACGGGCCTCCTGCTGGACATCGGCGGCGATCTGTGCGTCTATGGCGACGCCGAAAAGGCCATCGGGATCGCCGACCCCTGGTCGCCCGCCGAAAACGCTCCCCCGCTCTGCTGCGTCGAGATCCGCAACGGGGCCGTGGCGACCAGCGGCAACTACGAGCGAGGGTTCGAGATCCACGGGGCGCACTACTCGCACATCATCGACCCGCGCACGGGCAAGCCGGTAGAGCGGATCGTCAGTGCGACCGTGATTGCCCCGGAGGCCGCAAAGGCCGACGCGCTGGCCACGATCCTCAACGTCTTGGAGCCGAGCGAGGGCGTTGCCCTGGTGGACCGCCTGGAAGGCACCGAGTGCCTCATCGTCACCCGGGACGGCGCCGTGCAGAAGAGCTCCGGCTGGGACAAGTTCGTCATCCCGGAAGGCGAGCTTCTCGCGCTGGCCGAAGCCGGGTTTGCGGAGCCCGGGCAAGAAGCGCCGGGCACCAGCGCGACGCTCGTGCGGTTCCAAGAGCCGGCGGAAGGCTCCCAGGAAGCCGCAGCCGGTCAGCAGGCCGAGGCCCCGCCGGAGCCGGCTGAGCCGTTCCCTTGGGGCCACGAGTATGAAGTGGTCGTCGAGTTGCAGCTCCGCAGTGGCGGCGGATGGCGCTACGCCCGGCCTTACGTGGCCGTCTGGATGGAGGACGCCAAGGGAAGGCCGCTTCGGACGATTGCCCTCTGGGGCCGTGACTACCAATGGCTGCCCTATCTCCGCCGATGGTACTACCTGCACGGCAGGGATCGGAGGATGGTCTACGCCGTCTCCCGGGCCAGCAGACCGCCCGGCCGGTACCGCATCGTCTGGGACGGCCGCGCCAACGACGGGAGCTACGTGCCCACGGGGCAGTACATCGTCAACATCGAGGCGTCCCGGGAGCACGGCAGCTACCAGTTGACCCGCCAGATGATCGAGATCGGCAGCGAGCCGTTCGCCTTCGAGACGAAGGGGAACTACGAGGTTCCGCGGGCGTCCATCGAGTACCGGCCGAAGAAGTCGTTGGAGGAGCAGAGGAAGGGGCCGGGCACTTAGATCGGACTGCACGACGCGCGGCATCCCATCGAGTGCCTTGCTCGATCTCGAATCGCGATTTGCCCGGCTTGTAGTGGCCCGACTTGTCGGGGCCATCCGCGGGGCCGATCGCTTCATCGCGGTCACGACGAACCGATCAACCGAGAATTAACGCCGCGTCCATACGGTGCCGGGGAGTGAAATGTCGGAACCAAGCAACGGAAACTCGAAGCCGAAAACGTGGACACGCCGGCTGGGCGCCCTGGTCCGCTGGCTCCACACCTACGTCTCCCTGCTCGGCTTCCTCGCCCTCCTGTTCTTCGCCGTCACCGGCTTCACGCTCAACCACGCCGACTGGTTCTACTCGGGCGAAGGGGCGATCCGCGAGATGCAGGGCCGGATCGACCCGGCGCTTCTGAACCTCGGGGCAAGCGAGGCCCCTCGACCCCCGGAGCGCTTCGCCGAGCCGTCGCCGTCGGATGACCTGAGCGCCGCTGCACCACTCGATGAATCGGCCGCGCCGCCGCCGCTTGAGGAAATGGCGGCGCCGCCGCCGCTCGCCGACTCCGGCGCCCTTCCGGCGCCCGAGGCGTTGAGCGCCCCGCCGCCGTTAGGGGAGATGGAGAGTCTTGGCGGCCCGGTTGCCGCGATCGACGACGCCCGTGCGGTCGACAAGCTCGCGGTCGCGGAGACGCTCAGGAGCCGGCACGGCCTCCGGGGCTCCGTCGGCGAGTTCGTGGTCGACCCGTTCCAGTGCATCGTCAGCTTCCAGGGGCCGGGATACACGGCCACGGCATTCATCGACCGGACCACCGGCGAGTACAACCTGACCGAGATGCGTCCGGGCGTCGTCGCCGTGCTCAACGATCTTCATCGAGGCAGGGTGACGGGCCCCGCCTGGTCCTGGGTAATCGACGCCTCGGCCGCGATCATGACCGTCGCCTCGATCACCGGACTGGCCCTGCTCGTCTTCTACCGGCGCCGCCGCTTCAGCGGGCTGTTGGCGGCCGTGGTGGGGAGCGTGGTCGTCCTCCTGGTCTACCTTTTCTGCATCCCGTGAGAACCGCCCGCCGGGCTTGCGGCACGCGAGCCCCGCGCCACCTTGCCCGCGCCGGCCCCCCGCTGCACAATACGGGCACCGCTCTACTCCCTGCGTGCGCTATAGGAGGCCGGACATGGGAAGCGAGATTGGCCTGGGCGTGATCGGGCTGGGGATGGGCCGGGACCTCTTCTATCTGAATCGCGACGCTTCGAGCCGATTCCGGGTCCGCGGCGTCTGCGCCACCACGCCGTCGAAGGTGGAAGAGGCGGCCCGAGGGCACGGCATCCCCTTCTTCACCACCGACTACCGCCAGCTCGTCCGGCGCGACGAGATCGACGCCGTCGCCGTCTTCTCGCCCGATCACCTGCACGGCGAGCACTGCCTGGCCGCGCTCGAAGCCGGCAAGCACGTGCTGGTCACCAAACCGATGGTCACCCGGCTGAGCGAGGCCGTCCAGATCACCCGAGAAGCGGAGGCCCGCGGGCTGAAGCTGCTCGTGGGCGAGACGTGCCGCTGGTACACGTCCTTCCTGGCGCTGAAGAAGCTCTACGACGACGGCGACCTGGGCGAGCCGGTCCTGGCCGAGGCCCACTACGTCCACGAGATCAAGGACTTCTTCGGCCTGACGCCCTGGCGGATCGACGTCCCCCAGGACTTCATGTACGGCGGCGTCTGCCACCCGGTCGACTCGCTGGTGTGGCTCCTGGGCGACGTGGACGAGGTCCACTGCTACGCCGGCCGCGGCGGCCTTTCGGACTATCCGATCGAGGACAACTTCGCGCTCAACCTCCGGTTCGCCCGCGGCGTGATCGGCCGGGTGCTCGGGGCGTACGGCGTGGTCCAGCCCGGCTGGCCGATGATGGGCCTGACGATCTACGGCACGCGGGCGACGGCGACCGCCACGTTCGAGGACTTTCAGCCGAGCCAGCTCCGCGTGGTCTTCGACAAGCTCGACGGCAACCGGCCGGCCGTGATCGACTACCCGGCCGACCTGGAAGGGGCCTACGGCCAGGGCCTGGCGGTGCGCCGCTACATGGCCCACTTCGCGGACTGCATCCTCCACGACCGCACGCCCTGCGAGGACGCCCGCGAAGCCACCAAGACCATCGCCGCCCTCGACGCCGCGTGGCGCTCGGCCAAGACGGGCCAGGCGCAGAAGGTGAGCAGCGAGGCGTACGGTGCGTGAAACGCACCATCATCCCCCGCCGGGCAAATATGGTGCGTTTCACGCACCCTACGCGGCTGGCACGGAAGTTCTGCTTTGGGCGGAACAACTTCCCCGGAGCGTGCCCGGGCGTCGCGCGGTCGTTGGCCACCCGGCGAAGTAAGCTGGACGCGATGCGTGTCGGCCAGAAAGGGCCTTGCGGCTTGGCGCTAACATGGTATGCTCGAACACGTTAGGCCGAGAACCGGGCCTCCAAAAGACGCCCAAAAAGCCCGTCCAAGCGTCCAACAAAGGCCGCGGCAACCGGGCGCGTCGGTAGAGCGAATCGCCCAAACGACCTGCCGCCCGGACGGAGTACATGTAGGGTGCGTGCAACGCACCATCTTTCTTTACACCCGTACAGCACGCGTAGTGCAACGCACCATCTTTCTTTACACCCGTACAGCACGCGTAGGGTGCGTGCAACGCACCATCCTTCTTTACGCCCTTTCAGCACGCGTGGGGTGCGTGCAACGCACCATTTCCCTCGACAACGTGACACGTCCATCTTGAGCCGCGCCGGCGCGGCGGCTACACTCTCCGTGAGAGTACGCGTAGGGTGCGTGAAACGCACCATCCAGGTTGCATCCGTAGAGGAGACCCGCGGCATGCCCGACTACCGCCGCTGGTACGTGCCGGGGGGCACGTTTTTCTTCACCTTGGTGTGCGATGGGCGGCGCCCGCTGTTTTGGGATCCGTCGGCTCGCGCACTGCTGGGAAACGCGAGGTGCGTGGCGAGTTCCCCTTCGAGACCATCGCCGCGTGCCTCTTGCCCGACCACCTGCACATGATCTGGCAGTTGCCCCCCGGCGACTCCGACTACTCGGGGCGATGGAAGGAGATTAAGAGCCGGTTCACGGAGCGATGGTTGGCGGGCGGCGGCACGGAGCTGCCCGTGAGCGAGTCGCGCAGGAAGCGAGGCGAGCGGGGCGTCTGGCAACGGCGGTTCTGGGAGCACACGATCCAGGACGAGTCGGACCTGGAAATCCGGTTCGACTACGTCCACTACAACCCGGTCAAGCACGGCTACGTGCGACGGCCGTGGGACTGGGAGCATTCCACGTTCCGCCACTACGTGGCCATA
>DATKZH010000769.1:0-24817 GCA_035528065.1 Thermoguttaceae bacterium
ACCACGTTCGTGTCGAGGCCCGCGCCGCTGATGTCCTTGCCGATGCGGTCGATCAGGAGGAGGTCGACGTGCCGAAACGGGAGCCGGGCCATCCACTTCTTGGCCAGCAGGAGCAGCTCCTTCTCCCGGCTCTCGAACTGCTCGGGCGGGACGGCCTCGACCAGGGCGGTCTCGTCGTAGGCGTTCTCGACGATCGCCATGCCGGCGAGGATGCCGCAGTTGCGGAACACCTCGCCGGTGACGCTGCGGATGATCTGGTCGAAGCTGTAGTCGAGGATCGCCCGATGGTAGATCGAAGCGCCCTCGCATTTCCCCAGTCCGATGAGCATCATTTTCATCAGCCCGCTTTCGATCTCGCCGACGAAGCGGGTGTGGGGCTTGACGCGGTTGCAGACGACGACGTGGTCGGCCTCGTAGGCGAAGCGGTCGAAATGGACGGGGAAACCTTCGGCGGTGCGGCAGACGACGACCGTCTCCATGGTGGAGCGGATGGGACAGCCGACGAACTCCTCGGTGATCCCGTACGACTCGACGACGTTGCGTTGTCCTTCGGCCGTTCCGCCGCCGTGGCTTCCCATGGCGGGGACGATGAACGGCCGGGCGTCCAGCGCCTGGAGATGCTCGACGATCGATCGGAGGATCACGTGGACGTTGGCCACGCCGCGGCTGCCGGCGGCGATCGCCACGCTGTCGCCCGGCTTGACCTTTGCGGCCAGGCTCAGACGCTCCAACTGGGCGTGCACCTCGGCGGCGACGTCGTCCAGGCGGGGGGCCTCGAACCGTTGTCGCACGCGAAACATCAATGGATAGGATGACATCAGGCAAGCCTCGAGCAGACGTTGTCACGAATCCGTTGCCGACGGGACCCGTGTGGACCAAGCTCTTTTTGCGGAACCGTAGCCGGGCGGGGGGCGAAATAGAATCGGATAGCGTGACTCGGGGATTTCTGCCGCTCCGCGTGCGCCGGCGGGTCCGTTGCCCGGCCGGCGATCCCGAATTGGCGAATCGGGGCAGCAGCGCCGCTGCTACCCCGATAATGGGGAACGCTCGCCCGTGCTCGCCGAATCGAGGCGAGTCTAGCTGCCACTCTTGGAGGTCGGCTTCGCGGTCGGCTTCGCGGACGGCTTCTTCACCGGGTTCTTGTTTCGGGCCCTTTGCTGGAGTCGCAGTTTCTTCAGGGCCGCGGCCCGAGCGGCGGCTGCCTCCTTGGCGTTCTCTTCGGTCGGTTCATCCGTCTGGTTGCCGGTTTTTTGGCCGGTGTCTTCGGCAGCCTCTTCGCCGGGCTGTTCGGCAGCTTTCTCCTCAGCTTTTTCGCCGGGCTGCTTGGCAGCCTCCTCCTCAGCTTTTTCGGCTTCTTCCGCAGTCTCCTCGGCGGTGGGCCTGGGGCCCCGCGCGCACTCCTCGGCGGTGAGGACGCCGTCGCCGTTGCGGTCGTATCGGGTGAACTCGGCGAGTTGTGCCGCGGTGGCCTTTGGGGCGTACTCCGCCATGGTGAGCTGGCCGTCGCCGTCGGCGTCGCGGGGCACGAACCACGGCGGCAACCTCCGGGGAAGCTGGGAACGGGGAAGAACGAACTTCGTGTTACGGGCGCCGCGGCCAGACGGCGAGCCGGCCACCGGCTTCTGGCCCGTGGAGGGAACATCTGTGTCTTCAGCAGGGCTCTCTGGGCCGTTGGCGCGCGTGTCTCCGGCGGTAGCCGGGCTGAGCAACGGCAGCGGCTTCATCCTTTCCCCCAAATGGGACTGTTTCAACACGATCGGCTTCCCCCCGCCCAGCGCCGCAATCGCACGGACCAACTGCTCGACGCCGACCCCGCCATCGGATCGTGGCAATCTCTGAGTGATCCAGATCCTGCGCCACTCGGTTTCCTCCAATAGGCCGTTTTGGTTTCGGTCATACCTTGCGATCCGCGTTTCGTCCCATTCATCCGGCCCCAGGCGTCCATCCCAGTTCTTGTCGTATTTGTCCAACAGCATCTCGGTCCACTCCGCCTCGTCGAGCCGTCCGTCTCCATTGCGGTCGAACTGGTCGAGCAGTCGCTGCGCGTAGCGGATCAGCTTAGCCGAGACCGCACTGCGGGCCGATCGCTGCCTGGCGTTTGCCGGAGGCGGTCCAAGAGGGGCGGCCGGAGAGGAACCGAGGAAAAAAAGGGAGAGCAGGAGGGCGACGGCAGAGGGGGCAACTGTCAGCCCCGGCGAGGGGGGGACGGCCCGCAGATCCCGGCTTGTCCAGCGTTTGCGTCCGCTCATGGCGAAGAAAAACCCTTTCTCGGAGGGCACTGGCCCCACTTATGGAGGTATCGACCTTCCCTCATCCAAGACCCCCCTTTGCGGCCTACGGGTTTGCCGCCCCCCACGAAGCTCTATTGACGACGGTGCTTCCGGGAATACAATCATCAGTGTAGATATTGTACCTTGACGCTGCTACCAGTAGTCAACCCCCCACACCCAAGGCCATCCTGCCTACCCAGCCTGCCTTAGAACCTCCCCGGTCATCCGGAAGGTTGCGCGGAGCCGAGAGTTCACCATGGATGTTTCTCCGCCTATCGGTTGATTTGCCCCAATCGACGGGCACTGAGAGAACCGGCTAACCGGTCCAAGCCTTACAAGACCATGATCATTGCCAAGACCGCTCCTCCCAAGGGAGTCCTGAGCGCGCGCGAGTTGAGCGTCGCGCACCAAGCCCAGGAATCGGACGGGCGCCTCGACCAAGTTGCCGCTGAGCTGGGATTCGCCAGCGAGGAAGAAGCGCTCTCAGCTGTAGGCTGCGCGCTGGGCATGGAGTTCGTCGACCTGGCGGCTGTGAAGATCGATCTGTCGATCCTCCACGACTTCCCGATCAAATTCATCCATCGTTACGGGGTGTTTCCGATTGGGCGTCGAGACGGGTCGCTGGTCGTCGCCACCGGAAATCCGTTCGACCTGCACGCCTTGGATGCCGTGAGCGCCGCGGTGGGCACGAGCGTGCTGCCCGTAGTTGCGCTTCCCGTCGAGTTGGCGAAGCTGGTCAAGGCGCATTTGGGCGTCGGGGCGGAAACGATCGACGACTTGATCGCCCAGCGCGAAGAGCGCCAAGACGGAGTCGAGGTCCTCGACGAATTGGACTTTGACGCGTCGGACGCTCCGGAGGAGGCCCAGGAGGCGTCCGTGGTCCGCCTGGTGAACGAGATTCTCTTGGAGGCCGTGGACGCCCGAGCCAGCGACATTCACCTGGAAGCGCAGAGCGAGGGGATGAAGATCCGCTATCGGATCGACGGCGTGTTGCAGAAGCAGCCCGCGCCCCCTCAGATCAACCGCTTCCAGTCTGCGATTATCAGCCGGCTGAAAATCATGGCCAGGCTGAACATCGCGGAGAAACGCCTGCCGCAGGACGGCCGGATCAAGCTCAAGATCGCCGGCCGGGAAATCGACGTCCGCCTCTCCATCATTCCCATGCTGCACGGCGAGGGAGTGGTGATGCGGATCCTGGACAAGGACCGGATGCAGTTTTCGCTCCGCGGGATCGGCATGGAGGAGGACAGCTACCAGCAATTCAACCACTTGATCAGCCAGCCGCACGGGATCATTCTGGCTACCGGTCCGACGGGTTCGGGAAAGACGACCACGCTCTATAGCGCGCTAAGCGAGATCAAGAACGAGGAAACCAAGATCGTCACCACCGAGGACCCCATCGAGTACCAACTGGATGGGATCAATCAGATCCAAGTGCACAACAAGGTGGGCTTGACGTTCGCCAGGAGCCTGCGAAGCATCTTGCGGCACGACCCGGACGTGGTTCTGGTGGGCGAGATCCGCGATTTGGAGACGGCCCAGAACGCGGTCCAGGCTTCGCTCACCGGCCACCTGGTGTTCAGCACCTTGCACACCAACGACGCCGCGGGGGCCTTCATGCGGCTGATCGACATGGGCGTCGAGCCGTTTCTCGTGTGCAGCACGGTCGAAGGGGTGATGGCCCAGCGCCTGGTCCGAACTCTCTGCCGGGAGTGCCGGACGCCTTTCACCCCGAGCTTCGACGACGTGCCCGACGACTTCCCCTTGCAGGACTGCCTGGAGAACGGCGCGACGCTTCACCGCACCGAAGGCTGCCGCCACTGCCGGCAGACGGGGTACACGGGGCGCCTGGGCCTGTTCGAGCTTCTGGTGACCAACGACGAGGTCCGCCGTCTGGCCAGCGAGCGGGCGTCGACGAACCTGATCCAGCGGGCCGCCATCAAGGCTGGGATGCGGAGCCTCCGTGAGGACGGCTGGGTGAAGGTCTGCCGCGGGCAGACCACCGTCGACGAAGTGCTCCGCGTGACCAAGTCGGACTGAAGGCGAGACCATGCCGGAATTCGTGTACACGGCTCGGACCCTCGCCGGCGAGGACGTTGCCGGCACGATCACCGCGGCCACCAAGCGAGAGTCGCTCGGCATGCTGGCGGAGCAGTCGCTGTTTCCCCTCCACGTGGAGAACGCCGACAAGCCGAAGCCCAAGTGGCAGCGCAAGAAGCGGATCACCGCGCAAGTGCTGGCCAGCACGCTCACACAGATGGCGGACCTTCTGCAAAACGGCGTGCCGCTGATGAGGGCGCTGGAGATCCTCGCCGATCAGGCCACGCACCCCGGTCTGGGCAAGGTGCTCGCCGACGTTCGCGACCAGGTGGGCGAGGGGGCCTCGCTGGAAGAGGCGTTCGCCTCGCATCGGGACGTGTTCAACGAACTGGCCATCAGCATGGTCCGAGCCGGGGCGGAAGGGGCGTTCCTGGAGGATGCGTTGAAGCGGACGGCCGATTTCATGGAGCTTCAGGAGGAATTGAAGTCGCGGTTCGTCGGCGCGATGTTCTATCCGGGGTTCTTGGCCGCGGTCGGCTCCATCGTGACCATCGTGCTGATCGTCTTCTTCGTGCCGAAGTTCGCCGAGCTGTTCACGATGCTCGAACGAAGCGGACGCGGCCTGCCCCTGATCACCGTCGTGCTGCTGGGCCTCAGCGACGTGTTGGCCCGCTACGGCCTGGTGTTGGCCGCGGTGGCCGCCGGCTTGGTCTACTGGTTGCGGCGGGCCGTCGCCACCGGCCGCGGCCGCCTGATCCTGGACCGCGCGAAGCTGAAGATCCCGATGGCCGGCAACATCTTCCTCGGGTATGCCGTTTCCCGCTTCTGTCGTATCCTGGGGACTCTGCTCCGAAACGGCGTGCCGATTCTCAGGGCGTTGGAGATCAGCAGTGAGTCGACGGGGAATCGCGTGCTCGCCCAGGCGATTCTCAAGTCGGCGGAGAACATCTCGGCGGGCGAAACGCTCTCGCGGCCTCTGGCCGAGTGCGGCGTGATCCCCCGGCCGGTCATGGCCATGATCACGGTGGCCGAGGAGTCCAACACGCTCGACGACGTGCTCGTGAACATCGCCGACGGGATCGACCGCAAGCTCGGCCGGCAGTTGGACATGATGGTCCGCATGGTCGAGCCGTTGATGCTCTTGGTGATGGGCATGGTGATCATGTTCGTGCTGCTCGGGCTTCTGCTGCCGATCTTCGAGATGAGCACGATGATGGCGTAACGGGCGTACCGAAGGGCAAGAATCGAAACAAGGATCAGCCGAAAAGCAACTTCCTCGGATCGCGTTCTGGGGGCTCGCTTCGCTCGACCCCAGCCACTCCGAAATGCGGGACTTGTTTCTCGGCCGATCCTAACACGCGGCTTGGCGATCGTAACGTATTGGGTCCGAATTCTGGTGGCCTGCCTGCCGCAGGCCGTGAAAGACAACTTCTGCTCAACAGGGAGGCAATCGAAATGAGACGTTCTCTGAATCGACGAAGTCGTCGACAAGGCTTCACCTTGATGGAAATGCTCATCGTGCTGGGCATTCTGGTGATCGTGTTCGCCCTGGCCGCGCCGCGGTTCTTCGGCGCACGCGAGAAGGCAAACCTCAGCGCGACCAAAGTGCAGATCGAGGCGTTCCGGAGTGCCTTGGAGAAGTACAATTTCGACACCAACACTTTCCCGATGTCGGAGCAAGGCCTCCAGGCCCTCTTCCAGGAGCCCACCGACTCGGAAGAGGGAGTTGGCTCGGAAGAGGGAGGAGGAGGCTCGGCGAGCAACTGGGAGGGGCCGTACATGAACAAACCCGCCCTCCCCAAGGACCCGTGGGGGAACGACTACCAGTATGCGTACCCACCGGAACGGGGTGCGAGCAAGGAGCCCGACATTTGGTCCTGGGGCCCCGACGGCGAGGACAACACGGAGGACGATATCTGTAGCTGGGTCACCAGCCAGGAAGGCGAAGGCGAGCTTGGTGGAGACGTAGAGGCCCCAGACCGCAACGTGGACGTCGGCGACGTGAAGGTCGGCGGCGGCGAAGACAAGTTCTAGTGCTCCCTCAGATCGCGATCGAGCGCTCGTAGCCGCCGCGCCGGTCCGTGGTGACCGCATCCGTCGGGTCCACGCGGGCCACGCACGGCTACCCGCGCTCGCAGGACCCGGTCCGTCGGGTCACTCCGAGCGACGGTTTGTAGTGACTGCATTCGTGCGGTCGGATGGACCCCACGGGCCAGCGCGGCACGGGGACCCGATGAACCGGGTCACTTGGAGCCGGTTTGACGAGGCACGGGGAAAACAGGCCGACGGAGTACCATGCCAAGCTTTCCTGACCGACGGTCGACGCGCCGCGGTTACACCCTGCTGGAACTGCTGATCGTGGTGGCGGTGGTGCTGGTGGTGGCCAGCCTCACTCTGCCGGCGCTTAACCGCCCGTTCGCCAAGAGCAAGCTCCGCGACTCCGCCAAGCAGCTTCGCGTCGCCTTGTCCCGGGCGCGGCTGGAGGCGATCGGGTCGGGTGCCCCGCAGCAGTTCCGCTACCAGCCCGGCGCCGGCGTCTACGAGATCACGGCCAGGTCCACGGCCGAAGGCGGTGGCTTTTTGCCGGTGGCATTGGAGGGCGGCGTCGAGGAGGCGCCGGTTGCGGAGGACTCCACCTACCCCGCAGCCGCCCGGTACGAGCTGCCCGAAGGCGTCCGCTTCTTCGACCCGTCGGCCTCCGAGATCCCGCCCGACGAGCCCGACTCGATTCCCTCGGAAAGCGACGAAAGCTGGTCCGCGCCGATCGTCTTCTATCCCAACGGGCGCACGTTCAACGCGCGGTTGCGCCTTTACGGCGAGTACGACTACTACGTCGACGTGACGCTCCGCGGTTTGACCGGGGCCAGCCGCATCGGAGAAATCCAGCGGCTCGAGCCGTCTGCGGAGGAGTCGTTCGAGTCGCCGGTGGAGGAATCCCTATGAATCGGGCACTGCGAAACGCGTTTTCCCTGATGGAAGTGCTCCTGGCCACGAGCATCCTTCTGGCGAGCCTGATCGTGCTCGGGCAGTTGGCCACCGTGGGCAGAATGCACGCCCGCGACGCCGAACGCCTCACCACCGCGCAACTGCTCTGCCAAAGCAAGCTGAACGAGATCCTGGCCGGGGTCGAGCGGGTCAGGCCGGTCGAGCAGGAAGCCCTCGCCGAGGCCCCGGGGTGGGTCTGGTCGGCGGAGATCGAGTCGGTGGAGAAGCTGCACCTGGCGTCGCTTCGGGTGACCGTCTCGGAAGACCTCCCCGAGCTGGAAGATGCCGCCGACGGGCCTCGCCCCAAGCAGTTCACGCTCACGCGCTGGATTCGCGACCCGAATCACGAAGACACGACAAGCCCCCGTTCGGAGTCGCCGTTGACGGCCCCGATCGAGCTGGGGCTGGAAGGAGGCGAGCTTCCATGAAAAAGAAAAAGGTGACAGCCACCTTTTGTGCGAAGCACCCTTCGGGCCGTTCCGGCAAAAGGTGGCTGTCACCTTTTGCCCGGCCGGCCGGCGCCCGTGGCTTCACTCTGATCGAGGTCCTATTGGCAACGGCGTTGGCCGTCACGTTGCTCTTGGCCTTGTGGAGCTTGTTCGGCATCTACACGAGTCTGTTCACGGTCGGGCAGACCAAGACGGAGACCTCACAGCTCGCCCGATCGCTGCTGAAGCAGTTGGCCGACGATCTGCACAGCGCGATCCAGGACCCGATCCCGGGCGCGCCGGCGAGGACCCGCACGTCCACGCCGCTTCGGCGGTTTGTGCTCAGCGGGTCGAGCGACCAGTTGCGGCTCGACGTCCTCCAGGTGACTCCGCTTCAGGGGAACCCGACGCCGGTGGGCGATTCGGAGCGGCTTGAGCAGGAGCCGTCGGCCGCCCGCGTGCCCGAGTTGCGGACCGTCTACTACACGTTTCAAGATCCGCTCGCCGCCACGGAGGCGACCGAGCCGGACGCACAAAACCTGCCCGGCCTGGTCCGCCGCGAGCTCGATTTCGAGACCCCGCCCGACACGGACCCCGGCTTGGGCCCGAGCAGCGCATTGGCCGAGCTGGGAGCATCGGGCGGGGCGATTCCGGGTGGCGAGTTGGCGGACGAGTCCGGCGCGTCGGATCCGTCGGGGGCGGGAGTCGTCGACACGTCGATCACTTGGGTGCCCGAGGTCGTCCGGCTCAAGTTCCGCTACTTCGACGGCAGCGGCTGGACCGGCCAGTGGAACAGCCTATCCCGCAAATCGCTTCCCGTGGCGGTCGAGGTGACCATGCAACTGGGCACGGTCGCCCAATCCTCGGAGACGACCGGCGAGCCGGAACCGGGCGGAGTGGAGGAAACCGCCGATCTCGGCGAGGAGCTGGAAGCGGGGCTTGCGACGGAGCTGGTGGGTCCGACCTATCGTCTCGTGATCGACGTTCCCGGCTCGCCGAAGCATGGCGCGCCGCAGAAGGTTCAACCGGTAACCGTGCGACCTGCGCCTCGCCCGGCCCCCCGTCGCATCCCGCCCCGGCCCCGACCGGCGCCGCCCTCGGGGCCCACGGTCCGCCCGCTAACCGATGAGTGGATGAGGACCCAGTCTTGACCGCCCGTGCCCACAACCCGCTCGCCCGACCTGCCCGACTGGAAAATGCGCGGCCGGGGTGTCACGCCCAGAACGAAGTGATGGGCGTGGGCGCCGAGGAAACACGCCCTTCGCTGCGCTCGGGGACGTGCCGCCCCTCCGTCTCCCGGGCGGGGATCGTGCTGTTTGCCGTGATGGTCGTCATCGTGATGATCAGCCTGGCCGGGCTGAGTTTTGTGATGACGATGTCGACCGAGAACAAGGCGGCTCACCTCTGCGGCGACGAGCTGCGGATCGAGCAGGTCGTGGCCTCCGGCGAGGAGTTGCTCAAGGCGTTTTCCGAGCTGTCACGGGACGAACGACAACAGGCGGGGGGATGTTTGGACAACGCGGATCTGTTTCGCGGTGTCCTGGTGGGCGACGACGAGCAGGGCGGGCGTCGCGCCCGGTTCAGCGTCGTCTCCCCGCGGATCGACGAGGACGAGATCACGGGCATCCGGTTTGGGGCGGAAAACGAGTCGGCCCGGCTGAACTTGCTCGTGTTGCCCCAGTGGGAAGAGGGGCAAGACGGCGCCGCGCGAGACGCCCTGATGAACCTGCCCGGCATGAACGAGCCGATCGCCGACGCGATCCTCGATTGGATCGACGTCGACCCCACGCCCAGGGCGAACGGAGCAGAAGCCGAGTATTACTCGGGCCTGCGGCTGCCCTACCGCCCTCGCAACGGCGTCCCCACGTCGTTGGAGGAGCTGCTTCTGATTCGGGACGTCAGCCGGGAGTTGCTGTTCGGCGCCGACGCGGATTTCAACTACCAGGTCGAGACCGCAGAATCGCAGCTCGCTCTGGGCGGCACGGGAGCCGGCATGGAGCAAAGCGGCTTGCCTTGGGCATCGCTGTTGACCGTCTACAGCGCCGAGCGGAACACGAGCTACGAAGGAAAGCCCCGAATCAACCTCAACGAGAAGGACCTGGCCGAGCTTCAGGAACAGCTCAACGACGTGCTCGACCCGGACTGGGTCAAGTTCATCATCGCCTATCGCCAGTTCGGC
Organism: Thermoguttaceae bacterium; assembly: GCA_035528065.1. GTDB lineage: Bacteria > Planctomycetota > Planctomycetia > Pirellulales > Thermoguttaceae > DATKZH01. The sequence goes on from DATKZH010000769.1 coordinate 9,903, forward strand.
CCGTACGACGAGAACGCGCGATCCGGCCGGGAATTGGCGGGCGAGCGTCCCCTTTCACCGGGAGGTTCAGACCGGGCGGGACGAGCCAGATCCGCGTTGCCTCCTCGCACGGCGGAGACCATCCCCGAAATCGACCTTTCCCGGCCCCCAAGATTCAACCTCGACTCGGTCTTGGACCTCGTGGGCGTGCAGGTGCGCGTGCGCGTCCGCGACGAGCGCCCGGGCGACGGGCCCGTTGGCGACGGCCCCCCGCCCCACGGTTACGCCGACGACGCGTCTCCGCCCGACGCGTCCCCGCCCGGGCCTCGCCCGCCCCGGCCCCGCCGCCGCCCGACGCTGCTGATCGACAGTCCCTTCAAGGACGATCGCATCGCCATGCGCGACTACCTGTCGAAGCTGGTCGAGTCCACGACGGTCTCCGGCGACAAGGTCATCCGGGGGCGAATCAACGTGAACGAAGCGCCGCGGGCCGTGTTGCAGGGGGTCCCGGGTTTGGAGCGTGCCACGGTCGATCGAATCATTTCTGCGCGCGGCGTGCGGTCCGACCACGACGATCCCGAGCGACGGCACCCCACCTGGCTGCTGACCGAGGGGATCGTCGAGCTGGAGCAAATGAAGCTGCTGATGCCGTATCTGACCACGGGTGGCGACGTGTTTCGGGCCCAGGTGGTCGGCTATTTCGACGATTCGGGCCCTTCGGCCAGAGGGGAGGTCGTCGTCGACGGTACCAGTTCCCCGCCGCGGCAAGTATACTGGAAGGATCTGCGGCTCTTGGGGCGCGGGTACTCGCTGGAGACCCTCGGCGCCGAGCCCCCGGCGGGCGAAGCCGCCGACGCGACCGGGATTTCCGGCCCGGCGCTGCCTGCGCAGTTCGAGTGACGTCCTCCTGGAGACCCTCCCGTGGCGCGAATGCTGGCTGTGGACTGGGACCGACACGAAGCCCGCTACGTGCTGGGCACGACCGGCGCCGGGAAGGTGCAGGTCCACGCGGTGGGGGCCGTCTCGCTGGTCGACGTTGCCGAAGGCGGGAGCGAGCCGCAGCCCGACCTCAGCGGCTCGCTTGGGGCCGCCTTGGCCGACGAGAAGATCGGTCGACTGCCCGCCCTGGTTGGGGTGGAACGCTCCAGCATCGAGCTTCTCCATTTCACGCTCCCGCCGGCCAAAGACAGCGAGCTTCCCGTGCTGGTGGCCAACCAGGCGATGCGCGAGTCGCAGTTGATCGGCGAGCAATCGGTGATCGACTTCGTGCCCATCGACGACAACCCGGCGGCGCCACGGAACGTGATCGCCGCGGCCCTGTCTCCGGATGAGCGGGAGCGAATCCAAGCGACGTGCGCGGCCGCCGGACTCAAGCCCAGCCGGATGCTCCTGCGTCCCTTCGCCGCGGCTTCGCTGTTCGTTCGCACGGCTTCCCCGACCGAGGAGACCTATCTGTTGGTGAATCGGATCACCGACGAGGTGGACTTGACCATCGTGGTCGAGGGCAGGCCGGTCTTCTTCCGGACGGTCCGCCTGCCCGAGAATGCCGACGAAGCCCAGCTCACCGAGCGACTGCTGATGGAGATCAATCGCACGCTGGCCGCCGCGCCGCAGACCCACTTGGGCGGCGAGACGGTCGAGTGCGTCTACCTCTTCGGCCGTGCCGACGACCATCAGAATCTGGCGGAACGGATCCGTGACGATCTATATCTCACGGCCAAGGTCTTCGATCCCTTCGAAGCCTTGCGCGTCGATGAGGAGCTGGTCCCGGAGGATTCCGGGCGGTTCGTCCCGCTGCTGGGGATGCTGTTGGACGAAGCCGCCGGCTGGCACGCCGTCGATTTTCTCCACCCTCGCGAGAAGCCCCGGCCGGTGAATCGCGCGCGGATCGCGGCAATCGCCGGCGCGGTGCTGGCGGCCGTGATCCTCGGCGCCGCCTACGAGCGATGGAGCACGTGGTCGGAGATCGACGCACAGTACGATGCGAAGAAAGAAGAGTACGACAAGCTCAAGAAGGCAACCGCAAAGGCGGGCGACCTGAAGAAGCTCGTCGACGCGATCGAAGCCTGGAAAGCCCACGACGTGGTCTGGCTCGACGAGCTGAGAGACCTCTCCTTGCGGCTTCCGTCGTCGCGCGACGTGGTCCTTTCGGGCATGTCGCTGACTCTTTCGCAGTCCGGAGGCGGCACGATCGACTTCGAAGGCCTTATGCGGGCCCCGGGGGTATTGGTCAACCTGGAGAAGAAGATCCGGGACGAGTACCGACAGGTCCGCAGCAAGGGGGTTAGGGAGCGGAGGGGGGAGAAGGAGTACACCTGGACCTTCGATACCTCGCTGTCGGTCAAGCGGCGCTCGCTGAAGGCCGAAGAGGCCGGGAAGGAACGCCGGTACGTCAGCCATCTTCCTCCGGAAGAACAGCTTGCCGCGAGATCGTCACAGAAGCAGCCCGCCGAAGAAGGCAAGACGCCCGGCGCCAAGTCGTCGAAAAGGCAGCCCGCCGAAGAAGGAGAAACGCTCGCCAAGGCGGGGGCGGCCAACGTGGTCGAGAAAGTCAAGAAGGCCTCCCAGTGAGCAAAGCAGCCGCGACCAACCCGACGGCGAACAAGTACCGCCGATACGCTCTGGCGGCAATATTCGGTCTCTTGGTGCTCTATTTCGGGGGCGAGTGGGTCTGGAGAACCGTGCTCGAGGGCCCGATCGAGAAGAAACGACAGGCTTACGATAAGCTGCTGGAAGCAAAGAAGAAGAAAGAGAAAGAGTGGGAAGGCTTCAAGGAGGGCGCACGGAAGCTGGCCGAATGGAGAAAGCAATCCCTGCCTTCCGACACCGAAGTGGCCCGCTCGCTCTATCAGGCCTGGCTGCTTCAGTTGGTCGTCGAGTACGTCAAGTTGGACAGCCCCAGCGTCAGCCCGGGTGAGCCGTTGAGTCGGCAGGGACGATTCTACGCGATTCCGTTCTCGGTGCGGGGGCGAGGAACGCTCGATCAGTTGACGAAATTCCTGTTCGCGTTCTACCGGACGGATCTTCTGCATCAGATCCGTTCGCTGAACGTTACCCCGTTGGGCAACTCCGAGCAGCTCGACTTGGCGATATCGATCGAAACGCTCGTGCTCCCCGGCGCGGGACCGGAACTGGACAAGGACCTTGGGGAGGAGGAACGGCAGGAGACGATCATCGCCGATTTCCAGCAGCGTGCCTCCCACGTGTCCCAGCGGCTTGCCTCCCTCACCCTGGCCAAGTACACCCCCCCTACAATGGACGACTACCAGCCGATCGCCCGCCGCAATCTGTTCGGCGTCGGCAGCGACCCGGATCCCACCGACTACGCGTACCTGACGTTCATCAGCTCGGTCAACGGCGAGCCGGAGGTGTGGTTCACCCTGCGAGCGACGGACGAGACGCTGAAACTGCGTGAGGGGGACAGTCTCCGGATCGGCAACTTCACCGGCACGATCGCCGAGATCGAAGGCAGCGACGTGATCCTCGAATCGGAAGGCGAACGCTGGCTCTTGACCCTGGGCGAGAAGCTCACCGACGCCTTCGCCCTCCCGCCCGAGTTCTGAACGCGACCCGCGCCCGTGGCGCGCCATGTGCGGCGGAAAAGCGTGTTTGGGGAGCAGAGAGGCTCCCCAGGGCACCACCGTCTCGCAATGCCTCCCAACAAGGGCGCGGCGAGCACCGTGCATAAGCTCCATCTTACCAGAGAGTTACGGCGTTCGGCTCGCTTCTTTCGGACGGCCGCGAGGTTCTTGCCCCTCGCTGGGGCGCGCCCGGCGGCGCTGCTGGCCGCCCCAGTTGGGCGGGCGGCAATCTGCGCTAACTGCTCTTGAATCGAACGTCAAGAATTTATAGCATCCCACCGCCTTTCCCTTTCGGCGTTTTCGCGCCGCGTCTGACAATACCTCTTTTGGGCGAAGTTCAGTGAAATCGTCACTCGAACGACCGGGCCCGGTTTGGCTCCGCGCCTGCGTGCGCCTCGCTGCGTGCTCGCTGCTCGCGTTGGCATTCTGTGTTTCGGCAGGTGCCCAAACCGACGCGGGCGGGGACTACGAGGTCTACCCGCTCCGGTACAAGTCGGCGGCCGACGTGGAGAAGATGCTCGCGGAGATGCTCTCCGACCTGGGAGGAGCCACCCACGTGGTGGCCGATCTCCGCCGCAACCAGATCCTGCTCCGCGGACCCGAACAGGCCCACCGGATCGCTCGCGAGCTGGTCGACTCGGTCGATCATCCCCCGGGCGCCAAGGCCTCGACCAAACCCGTGGTCAAGGTCAAGGGGTATCCTTGCCCCAAGAGCCGACTGGCCGACGTGGCGGAGCAGTTGCGATTGCGCTTTGCGGACCGCGGGGGCGTGCGTATCGCGGGCGATCCGCAGTCGTCGCAGCTATTAGTGCTGGCGCCGATTGAAGTCCACGAGCTGATCGCCCGAGAGCTTGCCACGGTGGGCGTGGGAGGCGCAGGCAGCGCGGCCAACGCGAAGTCGCTGGCCAAGCAGGTGCCGGGCGAGCAGTTCGTCGGGTTGGTCTATTCGCAGGTCGATCGGATCGAGCCGCAGTTGCTGCGGCTTCTGGGCTCGCGCCTGGAGCCGCGTCCCAACCGGCCGCCTGGCCGGCCCGACTACCTGTTCGTCGACGCCGCGGGACGGCGCGTCGAGCTGACCGTGGACCGGAAGGGGAACGGCATCTTGATCGTCGGCACCCAGGCGCTGGTCCGGCAATTCGTGCTTCTGGTCCACGCCCTGGACGCGTTGGAAGGCCCCCAGCAAGAGCCCGGCCGAACGGTCCGCATCGTCCCGGTGCACCGGGCCGATCCGACCAAAGTTCGCCAGGCCGTCGAGGCCTATCGGAGCGGAACCGGTGATCGAGGAAGCCAGCGGCGCGGGTCCGGACAACCCACGGTTCCCGGAAAACAGAGCCCGGCAAAAGAAGGGATGGGGTGGAGCGATCGCTCAAACCCCGGGGGCGTCGAGCTGGTCCAGTATGCGGTCCCGTCGGAGGGAGCCGGCGCCGAGCCGAGCGGCCGAGCCGCGGTCGAGGCCATTCCGACCACCGAAGAAGAGCTGAAGGCGCTGGAGGCAGAGCGAGATCGGCTCCGCGAGCTGGGCGAGGACGTGGACATCGAAACGCTCCCCGACCTCAACGTGATCATCCTCCGCGGTCGCGATCGCGACATCGACGAGGTCAGTCGGATCATTGCCGAAATCGAGCGCCTCAGCGCGATCGCCGAGCCGGTGATCTACGTCTACGCGCTGGAGCACGTATCCAGCGCAGGACTGCTGGAGATCATCGAGCTGGTTGCCGAAGACGTGGCCGGCGGTCGCCAAGGGAGCGTGCACATCACCGACCTGGTCAAACCGAACGCGATTCTATTGATCGGTTGGGGGGAGGCACTCGAAGCGATCAAGGAGCTGATCGCCAGACTGGACCAGCCCGTCGCGCCGCAGACGCAGCTCCGCCTGTTTCCGCTGAAAAACGCGGCCGCCTCGGCGGTCAGCTCGACCATCGATGGATTCTTCTCCGAGCGCAGCGGTCTGGGGCCGCGGGTGGACATCGACGCCGACGAGCGAACGAACTGCCTCATCGTGCGGGCTGCGCCCCGAGACATGGGCGAGGTGGAGCTGTTGGTCAACCAGTTCGACCGGGCGGATAGCGACGCGGTGATGCAGACCCGCACCCACAAGCTGAAGCATGCCCTGGCCGCCGACGTGGCCGCCACGCTCCAGGACGCAATCACCGCCGCGGCCGGCGGGCCCGGCGGGCCCGGGGATCGCAAGTCGGCGGTCCTGGAGCTGCTCAGCGCCGACGTGGAGGGGCAGCGGCTGGTGAAATCGGGCCTTCTGAACGACGTGCAGATCACCCCCGATTCCCACACGAACACGTTGATCATCACCGCCCCGGCCGAAAGCATGGACCTGCTAATGGCCCTGATCCAAGAGCTTGATTCTCCCACCGGGGTCGCGCAGATCAACGTCTTCGAGATCGTCAACGGGGACGCGAACAGCCTGATCGAGATGTTCCGCAACCTGTTGCCTTCCCAGGCGGGCACGGCCGGGCCGCAGTTGGCCGGCGCCGAAGGCGAGACGACGCTGGTGCCCGTCCGGTTTGCCGTCGACGTCCGCACCAACAGCATCATCGCCACCGGCTCGGAGGGCGACCTGGCGATCATCGAGGCCCTTTTGCTGCGGTTGGATGCCGAGGAGGTCGAGCAGCGCAAGAACACCGTCTATCGGTTGAAGAACTCCTTTGCGGGCGACGTGGCGGAAGCGATCAACGAGTTCCTGCGGAGTGAGCGCGCCGTGGAGATGGCCGCTGCCGGGACGGAAAGCCCCTTCCGGCAGATCGAGCGCGAGGTGGTCGTCGTGCCCGAGCTGGTCACCAACTCGCTCATCATCAGCGCCACCCCTCGCTTCTACGACGAGATCGAAGAACTGGTCGAACAGCTCGACGAGGCCCCGGCGCAAGTGGTGATCCAGGTGGTGATCGCCGAAGTGTTGCTCGACAGCATGGACGAGTTCGGCGTCGAGTTGGGTATCCAGGATTCCCTGCTCTTCGACCGCAGCCTGTTGGGCGATTTGATCACGACGACGAGAACGATTCAGCAATCCACTGACCAGGGCATTGTGACGGTCACCGAAGACATCATTCAGTCAGCAACCAACACCCCGGGCTTTGACTTCAACAACAATCCGCTGGGGAACAGCGGGAGCGACCGGTCGATTGCCAGGTCGGGCAACGTGGCCGGCCAGGCCCTGTCCAGCTTCGCGTTGGGCCGACTCAACAGCGAGTCGGGCTACGGCGGCCTCGTCCTGTCGGCTTCCAGCGAGGGCATCAGCGTGCTGATCCGGGCCTTGGAGGAAAGGTCACGGATCGACATCCTCGGCCGGCCCCAAATCATGACCCTCGACAACCAGCCGGCCTACATCCAGGTGGGTAAGCTCGTGCCGCGGATTTCCGCGACGAGGTTCCAATCCAACTACCAGACCAACGAGATCGTACTGGAGCCGACGGGCTTGATCATGGGCGTGACTCCGAGGGTCAGCCCCGACGGGACCGTGACGATGGAGATCGACGCCCAGAAGTCGGATCTGGGACCCGAGGCGGAGGGAATTCCGGTCTCGGTCGTGGAAGGAACCGTGATCCGCCAGCCGAGCATCAACATCACGCTGGCCCAGACCACCGTCAGCGCGGCCAGCGGCGAGACAGTCGTGCTGGGCGGACTGATCACCACCAAGAAGGTCGGCATCCATCGCCGGGTCCCCTGGCTGCACAACATCCCCGTGCTGGGGAATCTCTTTCGCTACGATCAGGATAGCGACATCCGCGCCGAATTGCTGATTATCCTCACTCCTCGCGTTATCCAGAGTACGGAAGAGGCCGAGCGGATCAAGCAGGTCGAGGCGGGCCGCATGAGCTGGTGCCTGAGCGACGTGCACGCGATCCACGGGCCGACCGGGCTGTACGACGACCGCGACTCCTCCGCGTGGCAAGGAACCGGCGAAGTGATCTATCCGGACCTCAATCCCCGCGGGCTGACGCCGGGGGAATTCGTCCCCAAGGAGGTCAATCCGGACGACCTACCCCTGTCGCCCCCCATCAAAGATACGCCGCAAGCAGCGCCCTCCGAGGACCGGCGCAAGCTGCCACCCAAAGGCTGGGACTCCCTTCCGGAAGGCGGCTTTCCCGCCGAGCCGGCAGCGAACGAGGGCGCCAACCACGCGCCGCAGGGCGGCCAGCCCTCCCCGGCCGTCCAGCAGACTTCCTGGATGTCTCCGCCACCGAGTGAAGCGCCGCAGCGCTACCCCGCCGCACAAGGGCTGGTCTCCACGGAGTTCTCGGTCCCTCTCCGTTCGAATGAGCCGCCGGCCCATCCGGAGATGCCCTCCTCCGACGAGTCCGGGCCTCCCGAGCGAGAGTCGAAAAACCCCTTCCGCCGCTTCCTGTTCGCGAAACCTTAGGGCGAGCCCAATCGCATGTCCGCAAGACCGACGAGGCAGCCAGGACGAGTTTCGGCCGGCAGGCTTCTCGCCAGGGCGGTCTGTGCCGCCGTGCTAGTGTTGTTGGCCGGGTCCGGCTGTAGCCAGCTCGATCTTCGCCAGTCCATGTCGTGGCCCTGGTCTAAGCCCGAGCCGGAAACGCCCGCCCGTATGATCGACACGTGGACCGATACCGTGCTGTGGCAGCCGGGCAAGGCGGGCGTGCGAGGCTTCGGCGGCCGGATCATGTTCTTCCCGGAAGACGACGAAGATCCGGTCGTCGTCGATGGGACGCTCACCGTGTACGCCTTCGACGACGACGATCCCGATCCCGACAAGCCGCCCGTCAAGAAATACCTCTTCCTCGCCGAGAAGCTGCCAGGCCACTACAGCGAGTCGGAGGTCGGACATTCCTACAGCTTCTGGCTCCCTTGGGACGACGTCGGCGGTTCGGAGCGACAGATCGGCTTGATCACCCGTTTCGAAGACAAGGAAGGCAAGGTGGTGATGTCGAAGGTCGCCCATAAGACCTTGCCCGGCAAGACGATCACACCCGGGGAAGAAGAGCCCCGGGACGCGGGCGCGATCAGCCGGCTGGACGACGACACGTCCGGCACGGTCCGGCAGGTGACCCATGAAGAGCCCATGGTAGCGCCCCCGAAGAAGAGCTCGGCGAGAATGACGACGACTGCCATCGCCCTGTCGCCGAGTTTCGCCAGGAGACTCGCGGCGGCCTCGGAATCCCAAGCGGGATCCGAGCCGGCCGTGAAACCCGGGAACCAAGCCCCCGAGAATGACAGCCGTATGTCCGAAGAGGGACAACCGCCCGCTACGGCTGACTCTCAGGCCGGGCGGTCGGCGGGGCCGAACGACTCGCCGGGGGAATCGGCTGCGGACGCTTCACGATCAGCTCGTCCCGGACGTTCGAGATTCCCGGCTCAAAAAGCAACATCAGACGAGCAAGCTTACGGTCTCGCTCGGACGCGACCTCGCCCCGCAAGGTGGCCGTCCCCCCTTCCACGGACACCTCGACCCGAGCAGTTCCGACCAGCGCAAGGGATGACTCCAGCCGGTGAGTCAGCCGGGAATTGAGCTCCGCCGCCGGCCGTCGCGCGAAGTCGAAGCTGACGCTCAACCGGGGCTGGTACATCGCGGTCCTTTGCCGGCCCGATGCCGCTTGCGTGCGGTTCGCGTCGGGGCCCGACTGGACGCTCAGGTTGTCGTCGATGGCCGACCGGATCTGACCGTCGCCGTCCGCCTGCTGCCTCCCGACGAACCCTGCCGAATCCCGCGAATCCGTGCCGACGAAGTCGGTCGCCTGCCGGTTTCCACGCACGTACCGCGCCGACGCATCCGGCATGCCTACCCCGGCAAAGGCCGAGCGACTATTCCCCGACGACCCGCTGCCCGAAGACCCACTGCCCGACGACTGGCCGCCAAGAAGCTGGCCGACGAGCGACCGCTGGCCGGTCCCCGATTGCCGACCCCGAGGCGGCGATATTCCTTGTCCGACGGTTCGATTGCCGAACAGTTGGGCACGGGCGCTGCCGGCCACGACCAGCCATCCGGCCACGGCCATCGCGATTACGATCCACTTTGCCCTCATTGGGAGAACCCTCGGTCTTTCCGGTCCGCCTCGTTCTTGCCGATCCCAACCTTCAGTGTAGCAAGGATCGAACCGGCCAACTACCAGGAGACGGCCCGCCCTGGAGCAGCCCGCTACCAGCCCACCAGCCCGGGGGGGCAATCGGCGGTGCCATCCCGGCGACTCGATCGCGTAATCGGCCACCGAGACGACGGTCGACCCGCGGGATTGCGTGGGTTACACTATACTAGGCTGGAATCTCCCAGATCTGAGGCAGACGGGGTCGGCAGCCCATTGTGGGGGTCGCGACTTGACCGTCAATCGGCTTGCGTGATATAAGCCCATGGTGCCCCCCGGGGGCACTCTGCCGGAACGCGTCTGCCCGCTGCATTCCGAGTGATTGGCCATGGCGCTGGTGACGTTGCGAGTACTGGACGGTGCGGATCGGGGCCGCGTGTTCGCGGACCTCTCCACCCCGGTCACCATCGGACGCGAGGAGGGAAACACGGTCCAACTGAACGATGAGCGGATCAGCCGCTTCCACATCAAGATTCAGGACGACCAAGAGAAGCTGGTGCTGACCGATCTGGAGAGCACCAACGGCACCAAGGTCAACGGGGAGAGCGTCCAACTGTGGATCCTCCGCCACGGCGACGTGGTCATGCTGGGGCGGACCGTGCTCTTGTTCGGCTCCGAGGAGGAGATCGCCCAGCGGCTGGCCGCCCTGCGGGGCGTCGACGTCTCGGCCGGCGCCACCCTCAGCGGCGAGGAGAGCGACCAGTCCTCGCCGCCGATCTCCCTGGAGTTCGAGCTGGCCTTCGGCAACGAGCCCGACGCCCAGGGCACGCTCCACACGCTGCTGCCCCCGGAGCTGCCCGCGGGTCTGAGCCCCGGCCAGGCCGCCCAGCTCTCCGAGATGCTCCAGTACTTCCACCTGCGGATGCGTGGGTTGGTCCAGTCGGTGAAGACCAAACGCAAGTCGGAGCAGGTCCTTCTCAATCTGCGCCAATGGCAGAACCTCCTCGACCTGCACGATCGGGTCGCCGGCTACCTCCGCAGCATCGGGGAGCCGGACCGGTAGCGCCAGGATGCCGCCGCGCCGATCGATCCGCAGCACCATGCACGAGTCACGTAGCGCCGGCTTCCGGCTCGTGTGATTGCCGGTCCAGGCATGATGACTCCTTGGGAACTCGGGCATGACGCCTGTGCTGCGCGAGGAACCTGCGAACAGGCCCAATCCGGGCCAAGCCGCGATCGATCGAGTCGACGCAAGGGCAATACTGCACGTCGGTTGCGCAAGCTCGTCCCCTCCGCGCCGCCTTGCACCCCCCGGCCGGCCTCCTAGAATTCCTCGTCGGCCGTGGTACAATCGCGATCCTCTTGCGGAGTCGTCCTGAACGACGGATCGCCGATGCTTCTCACGGGGGAGAAGGATGAGCACACCGCCCTTTGTCCATCTGCACTGTCACAGCCATTACAGCCTCCTCGACGGGGCAGGACGGATCGACCGGCTGGTCGAACAGGCCAAGGCGCTGCGGATGAGCGCCCTGGCCCTCACCGATCACGGCAACCTCTACGGGGCGCTGGAGTTCTACCGCAAGGCCCACGACGTCGGGATCAAGCCGATCCTCGGCTACGAGGCGTACGTGGCGCCGGGCCGTCGCTTCGACAAGGACGCCGGCAGCATGAAGGACGCCAGCTACCACCTCACCCTGCTCGCCCAAAACCGCACCGGCTTTCAGAACCTGCTCAAGCTCGCCTCGGCCGCCTTCATCGAAGGGTTCTATTTCCGCCCCCGCATCGACAAGCAGCTTCTGGCCGAGCACAACGAGGGGCTGATCTGCCTCAGCGGTTGCGCGTCGAGCGAGCTCAGCCGGACGCTCGAAGCCGGCACCGAGCCGGCCATCGAGAAGGCCTGCCAAATCGCCCAATGGTACCACGACGTGTTCGGCGACCGGTACTACCTGGAGATCCAGAACAACGGCCTGGCCATTCAAGACGTCGCCCGGGAAGGGACCGCCGAGGTCGCCAAACGGCTGGGGATCCCCCTGGTGGCCACCAGCGACGTCCACTACGTCCGCCGCGAGGATCACGACGCCCAGGACATCCTCCTCTGCGTCAACACGAGCAGGTTCCGCACCGACACCAACCGCATGCGCATGGAGACCCGCGAGTTCTATCTCCGCAGCCCCGAGGAGATGTACGAGGCGTTCCCCGGCCACGAGGACGCCGTCCGCCGCACCCGGGAGATTGCCGACAGCGTCGACGTCCAGCTCGAGTTGGGCCATCGCCACTTCCCCGTCTTCACTCCGCCGGAGGGCACGCCGTCGGACGCGTACCTCCGCCAGTTGTGCCTCGAGGGGCTCCAGCGGCGCTACCAGGGCGACCCGAAACGCTGCCCGGATGGAGAGCTTTCCGCCGAAGTGCTCCAGCGGCTTGACCGCGAGCTGGAGGTGATCAACACACTCGGATTCCCCAACTACTTCCTCATCGTTTGGGACTTCGTCCGCTTCGCCCGCGAGCAGGGCATCGCGGCCACCGCGCGGGGCTCGGGCGTGGGCTCGCTGGTGTGCTACGCCCTCTACTTGAGCCACGTCTGTCCGCTCCAGTACGACCTCCTTTTCGAGCGATTCCTCGACGTGAATCGCCGCGAAGCGCCCGACATCGACATCGACTTCTGCCAGCAGCGCCGCGGCGAGGTGATCCAGTACGTCAAGGACGAATACGGCACCGAGAACGTCGCCCAGATCGGCACCTTCGGCACCATGGCCGCCCGCGCCGCCATCCGCGACGTGGGCCGCGTCCTGGGGCTCTCCATCCCCCGGGTGAACGAAATCGTGGCCCTGGTCCCCGATCAGCTCGGCATCACGCTGGAAAAAGCTCTGGAGAAGAGCGACGACCTCCGCAGGGCCTACGACGACCACGGCGAGGTCCGCGAGCTGTTGGACTTCGCCATGCAGATCGAAGGCCTGGCACGCAACGTCGGCACCCACGCGGCGGCCGTGGTCATCGCCGACCGGCCGCTCACCGACTACGTCCCCCTCGGTCGAGTGCAGGGGAAGGAGGAAATCATCACCCAGTGGGCCATGGGCGACGTGGAACGCGCCGGTCTGTTGAAGATGGACTTCCTCGGCTTGCGCAACCTGACCATCCTCTCCAAGGTCGTCGAGATCATCCATCAGACCACCGGCGAGCGCGTCGATCCCTACCGCTTCCCCCTCGACGACCCCGAGACCTTCGACCTGCTCTGCCGCGGCGAGACCAAGGGCATCTTCCAGCTCGAAAGCGGCGGGATCCGCGACCTGTTGCAGCGGATGAAGCCCGATCACTTCCGCGACGTCATCGCCACCAACGCCCTCTACCGGCCCGGCCCGCTCGAAGGCGGCATGGTCGACGACTACATCCTGGTCAAGCACGGCCGCAAGAAGGCCGAGTACAAGCATCCCGTGATGGCCGAGGTCCTCGAAGAGACCCACGGCGTGATGGTCTACCAGGAACAGGTGATGCGGATCCTCAACCGGCTCGGCGGGATCGAGCTGGCCAACGCCTACACCTGCATCAAGGCCATCAGCAAGAAAAAGCTGCCCACGATCGCCAAGTTCCGCGAGCGATTCGTCGAAGGCGCCCATGCCAACGGGCTGAAAAAGAAGGAAGCCGACGAGCTGTTCGGGCTGATCGAGAAGTTCGCCGGCTACGGGTTCAACAAGAGCCATTCCACGGCCTACGCCCTGATCGCCTACATGACGGCCTACCTCAAGGCACACTGGCCGGTGGAGTTCATGGCCGCGCTCCTCTCCAGCGACATGCCCAACCGCAACTTCACCCGCAAGGACTCCACGGTCGAGCACCTGGAGGACTGCGCCCGGATGAAGATCGAGGTCGTCCCGCCCGACGTCAGCCGCTCCGAGCCCGAGTTCGCCGTGGCCGACGGCCAGATCGTCTTCGGGCTGGCGGCGATCAAGGGGTGCGGGCATTCCGCCGCCCGGGCGATCAGCGCCGCCCGAGCCGCCGACGGCCCCTTCCGCAGCCTGTTCGACTTCTGCGAGCGGATCGATCCGAGCGCGGTCAACCGCTCCACGATCGAGACGCTCGTCAAGGCCGGCGCCTTCGACTCCCTGCCCGGCTCCCCCCGCCGCGCGCAGCTCTTCCAGGCGGTCGATCGGGCCATGCAGAGTGGGGCCGCCAAGTCCGCCGACCGGCGAAGCGGGCAACTGGGCCTGTTCGACGACCAGGACGACGACGAAGACGAGCCGGCCGCCGTCAATCTCCCCGACGTCCCCGAGTGGGACCAACGCGACAAGCTGGCCAAGGAGAAGGAAGTCCTCGGGTTCTATCTCTCCAGCCACCCCTTGGCCGAGTACCAGTCGACCCTCTCCACCTACTGCTCCCACACCACCGTCGAAGCGGCCGCGCTGGGGCACCGCACCGAAAACGTGACGCTCGGCGGGATGCTCTCGGCGGTCAAGTTCTCCCACACCAAGAACCCCCGCCCCGGCAGCCCCTCCCGCTACGCCATGTTTGACCTGGAAGACATGGCCGGCGCGATGCGGTGCATCCTCTGGCCCGACCAGTTCGTCCAGTACGCCGAACGGGTCCAGCCCGACGCGGTCGTCGTCGCCGTGGGCACGATCGACAAGCGGGGCGGCGGCGACGAGGCCAACCTGATCGTCAACCAGCTATTGACGCCCGAGGAGGCCAAGAGCCGCTTCACCCGGGGGATCGTCATCCGCGTCTTCGAGCAGGCCCACGGCGAAGAAGCCCTCGACAAGCTCCGGGAGATCCTCCGCGGCTATCCCGGCCCCTGCGAGGTCCAGCTTGTCATCCTCCTGGCCGACGGCACCCGCGTCCCCCTCGCCTGCGAGCGTCCCACGGTGAAGATCGACGACGACCAGATGCGCCGCCGCGTCGACGACCTCCTCGGTCCCGGCAACTTCTGCCTCCTGCTCAACTCACCGCGAACCTCCAACGGCCGTTCCAACGCCCGTTCCAACGCCCGCTCGCGGCCGCGTTGAGCCAAGCTCCGTCGAAGTAGCAGCCCACACGCCGTGTGCCGTCCGCTCGGCGAGCAGTACGCCGCAGCGCCGCCTGCCACGCGTCGTTGGTCTGACCTGAACGTGACGTCCGCTGACGGCACACGGCGTGTGGGCTGCTACTTTCATCGAACGCCGTGAACGGTTACCCCCGTTTTCCGCAACGTCCCGCCCCACCGGGAGGGTCGCGCTCGGCCCACGCGGCCCATCCCCGTTTTCCGCGACGCCGCGGCCTATCGGGAGGGTCGCGCGTGGCCCCGCTCGCGCCCCGAATCCGCCCGCTTCCCGCCCGAGCGCGGGAAAAACTGGGCGCCCCCGGGGGCGGCCAGAAATGGCCTTGAGGCTCGGCG
>DATKZH010000770.1:0-7546 GCA_035528065.1 Thermoguttaceae bacterium
GTCCGCTGCTTACGGCACACGGCGTGTGCCTGCTACTCCGCAAATGCGGGAGTTATTCTTCGGGCGATCCTAAACTGCGCAACTCGACGCGATGTGGAGGCTGCAACCAATTCATTCTGATGATGCGCGGTGCCGACGCAAACAGGTTGAAATGTGGGTAATACTGAGCCGGGAAGCATGGGAACGATGGGTCGGCGCGCGTCAACGATGGGTCGGCGCGCGTCACGGGCGAAGACTCTATGCGGATGAGAAACGCTCTGCAAATAAGTGCGGGGCGACAGCTTGGCTGCCGCCCCGGAGGCGGGTCGACGGCGCTCGGTCGGAGCGCGTCGCATGTCTCAACGGGTTGCCCGTGGGCAGGAGCGCCCGACAATCCGTTACGAGCAACCCATGCTGTTGCCGCAGACGTGGCAGAGATAGCAGTTGCCGTTGCGGACGGTGATGGCGCCGCAATTGTCGCAACTAGGGGCGTCGTCCTGGAAGGCGGCGAACTGCTCGCTGACGTTGGTCATCGCGGGGGCCGTTTCCACCTGGAGGGCAGAGCCGGCGTGCTCGCCGGGGGGGCTCGTCGAGGCGGCCGCGCCGGCAGCCCGCGCGGAGCCGTTAGCCTTCGGGCGGGACGCGCCGCTTGAAGAGCGGCCGTTGGAGCCGTTTTTGGACCCGGCCGGCGGGTCCTTGCTGGCGGCGGGCCGACCCTCCGTTTCCGCGTCTGGTGAGGCCTCCTCCGAACCGTTCCCCACCGTGATCCCATTGCTCGCTTCGCGATAGCCGGCCAGGAACGTGACGCCCATCCATCGGAAGATGTAGTCCACGATGCTCTTGGCGATGCGGATGTCGGGGTTCTTGGTGTGGCCCCAGGGCTCGAAGCGGGTGTGGGAGAACTTGTTCACGTAGACTTCCAGCGGCACGCCGTACTGGAGACTCATGGAGACGGCCGTGCCAAAGCAATCCATCAGGCCGCCGATCGTGCTCCCTTCCTTGGCCATGGTGATGAACAGCTCGCCGGGCCGCCCGTCCGGATAGAGCCCCACCGTGATGTAGCCCTCGTGGCCGGCCACGCTGAACTTGTGGGTGACGGACTTTCGGGTATCGGGCAGCCGCTCCCGGCGGGGCGCCGAAACCGGCTTCTCGGCCTTCTCCGGTTCTTTCTTGGTCGACAGCACCTGCACGCCCTTGGAGCCGTCGCGGTAGACGGCCAGGGCCTTCAAGCCCAATCGCCACCCTTCCATCAACGCCCCCACCACGTCTTCCGCCGTGCTCTCCTTGGGCATGTTGACCGTCTTGGAGATGGCCCCGGAGATGAACGACTGCGCGGCGGCCATCATCCGGACGTGGGCTCGCCAAGGGATGCTTCGCGTCCCGTTCGGGGCGGAGAAGGCACAGTCGAACACGGGCAGGTGCTCGGCCTTCAGGTCGGCCGCCCCTTCGATCGTGTCCTCCCGGTCGATGTAGGCGACGATCGATTCGACCTCCGCGTCGGTGTATCCCAACGTCCTGAGGGCCAAGGGCACGGTCTGGTTGACGATCTTCAGCATGCCGCCGCCGGCCAATTGCTTGTACTTGACCAGGGCAATGTCCGGCTCGATGCCCGTGGTGTCGCAATCCATCATGAAGCTGATCGTGCCGGTGGGGGCCAGCACGGTGGCCTGGGCGTTGCGGAATCCGTGGCGCCGGCCGCCGGCGAGGACTTCGTCCCAGACCTTGCGGGCGGCGGTCTGGAGGTGCTCCGGGCAGGACTGGATTTGCTCCACCTTTTCCCAGTGCATCTCCATCACGCGGAGCATCGGCTCCCGGTTCTCGGTAAACCCGTCGAACGGCCCGACGGCCGCGGCCAGCTCGGTGCTCGTGCGGCAGGCCGTGCCGTGCAACAAGGCGGTGACCGCGGCGCAGAGGCCCCGGGCGGCGTCGGAGTCGTAGGGAAGCCCGGCGGTCATGATCAGGCTGCCCAGGTTCGAGTATCCCAGCCCGAGCGGACGGAACCGGTGGCTGTTGGCCGCGATCCTCGCGGTCGGATAGCTGGCATGATCGACGAGGATTTCCTGGGCGATGAACACGACCCGGCAGGCGGCCTGGAACCGCTCGACGTCGAAGCCTCCATCGGGGCGGCGGAACCGAATCAGGTTCACGCTGGCCAGGTTGCAGGCCGAGTCGTCGAGGAACATATACTCGGAGCACGGGTTGGAGGCGTTGATGCGACCCGAGTTGGGGCACGTGTGCCAGCGGTTGATCGTCGTGTCGTACTGGATGCCCGGATCGCCGCAGGCCCAGGCCGACTCGGCCATTCTCTGGAGCATTTTGCGGGCGGAGAACGTGGGGCCCTCCTTGGTCTGATCGGTGACCCAACGCGTGGTCCAGGGCCGGTCGGCGACCACCGCCTCCATGAAATCGTCGGTCACCCGGACGGAGAGATTGGCATTCTGGAACAGCACCGAGGCGTAAGCTTCTTCGTAGTCGTACCCCTTGGCCAAGAGGACGCGGGCCTTCTCCTCTTCCTTCTGTTTACACTCGATGAACTCCATCACGTCGGGGTGCCAGATCTTCAGCGACTGCATCTTGGCGGCCCGCCGCGTCTTGCCTCCGCTCTTGACCACCGCCGCGATCTGGTCGTACACGCGCATGAACGACAAGGGACCCGACGGCTTCCCTCCGCCGGAGAGCTTCTCCCGATGCGAGCGCAAGCTGGACAGATCGGTGCCCGTCCCGGACCCGAACTTGAACAACATGGCTTCGCTGCGGGCCAGCTCCATGATGTCTTCCATGTTGTCCTGCACGCTCTGGATGAAGCAGGCGGAGCCTTGCGGGTACTCGTACGGGTTTTCCGGCTGGGTGACCCTCTGGGTGGTCCGATCCCAGTACCAGTTGCAGCTCTCGCCTTCCACGCCGTACTGAGGATGCAGTCCCACGTTGAACCAGACGGGGGAGTTGAACGCGGCATGCTGGTGCAGACAGAGCCACGTGAGCTCGCGGTAGAAGCTCTCGCCGTCTTCGGGCGTGGCGAAGTAGCCGTCCTCGACGCCCCAGTCGGCGATCGTTCGGCTGACGCGGTGGATCAACTGCCGCACGCTGATCTCCCGCTCCGACGTGCCGAGTTCGCCGTAGAAGTACTTGCTGACGACCACGTTGGTGGCCAGTTGGCTCCAGCTTGCGGGGATTTCGCAGTCTTCCTGCCGGAAGATGACCTCGCCGTTCTCGCCCTGGATCGTGGCGGCGCGCAACTCCCACTCGACGGTATCGAACGGATCTTCGACGTCGGCGGGACAGAAGACGGGCGTCACCTCCAAGCCACGGGCAGCGGCGGAAGAAGGCTTGCGAGGTTCCGGACTCTGCTCAGCACGCTCTTTGGCGGTCGTTTGCTGTGGTTGGGTGGCCCGAGATGCGGAGTTACCCATAGTGCGCTCCTTCTGCAATTTTCCGGGGCATCCGTTCCGGATAGTGTACGAAAGTACACGATCGACATCAAGACCCCACCAAGCCGGACATCAACCGGGAGTCCCCTATCGGCCGAAAGAGGCCGGATGAAACCCCTCGCGTGGGGGTGGTGAAGTCGCCGCGCTACCCCAATATATTGTAGCCGATACCCCCGGAGCTACAACATACAGGTGTATCGGCCCAAGTGTAGCGTGATCTTTTCTCACGTCAACAACCTCTGCAAGACCGGACTCAAGCCCTTGTGAAAAGCGACCTTGGGACAAAACCGGTCTGCCGGGCCCCAGAGCACGTTACCCTGCCCGACACGCCCCAACTGCCGGTTTTTCAGGGGTTTTGGCGTTCCGGGCCCAAACTCCGCTTCCCGCGCGAACCCCTGACAATTTTCCCAAAAAATTCCGCCTGCTCTGTGAAGCTGGGAAAGCGCGGAGATCTCCGAAGGCCTGTCCCGCGGGAATCGACGCGCGAGGCGTTTGGTGGCCGGCTCAAGCGTCCGTATAATCGGCCTTCGGCTCACGCCACAAACCGAACGGGGGCCGGTCGCATGGCCCCCGGAGGAGGCGTTCTCGATGACCCACGAGGTGTCGGATGCGTTCGATCGCGATCATGAATCAGAAGGGAGGCGTGGGCAAGACGACCACGGCCGTCAACGTCGGTGCCGCGCTGGCCGAGGCGGGCGAGCGCGTCTCGCTGATCGATCTCGACCCGCAAGCCCATGCCTCGCTGCACTTGGGCGTCGAGGTGCAGTTGGAGACGCCAACGATCTACGACGTCCTCGTCCGGGACGCCCCCCTGGCCGAGACCCACCGGCAGGTCGCCGAAAACCTCTTGCTGGTCCCCTCCCATCTTGACCTGGCGGCCGCGGAGGTCGAGCTGGCGGGCGTGGTGGGCCGCGAAGTGATCCTGCGCGACAGGCTGCAACACTACGAACAGCCGCTGGACTACGTTCTGGTCGATTGCCCGCCTTCGCTCGGCATCCTCACCCTCAACGCCTTGGCCGCCGTGGAAGAAGTGTTCATCCCCTTGCAGCCGCATTTTCTCGCGTTGCACGGGCTGGGGAAATTGCTGGAGACCATCGATCTGGTGGCCAAGCGGCTGAACCATCGGCTCCGGCTCACCGGGATCATCTTCTGCATGTACGACGCCAACACCCGCTTGGCGATTGAGGTGGGCGAGGACGTCGACGAGTTCTTCCGCGCCGCGCGCGGTCAACAGACGCCCTGGGCCGGCGCACAAGCCTTCCAGACGCGGATCCGTCGCAACATCCGTCTGGCGGAAGCACCAAGCTTCGGACAATCGATCTTCCAGTACGCGCCCGACTCGAACGGAGCCCGCGACTACCGGCAATTGGCCCGAGAGATCCTGGCCGGCTCGACCGCCGGTCGCACGCCGGACGGCACGGATGCCGAAACGGATGCCGACGCGGCCACCAACTCATGAGAGCCCTTAGCACGGGCTTGTGACATCAGTGATGGCCGAAACGGGGAAATGGGCAACGGGCCTGCCTTCGGTGGAAGTCTCATCCGGCAGCGGATCGCCGCGGCACGCCGGGCGCGTCACGACGGACCGCCCGCTCCATGTCCCCCGGCGTGCGCACGAGGCACCCCGGGGCGTCTCTACGGAAGACCTCAAGGCCTGCGCCGCTTGCAGACTCCTTCTAATCCCGACCTTTTTCCACGTGGCGCCCGCCTCGGTGGATGACCGGTTTGTGTCGGCTGTCCCGATTATGACGGCGGCCTGTTACGGTTCTAGTGAAAGGCCGTGTTGCCGGTCTGGTGCAGTCTCCATGTGAGCCAGCCGGTAGCGAGGATTGCCGCGGGAGGGCGCTGCGAAAATCGGCCGCAACGCGTCGAATTGGCCAAGCGATTTCGGATCGGTGGACGATTGGTTATGTGGGATTGAGTCGCCAGACACACAAAGGAGTGGAACCGATGAAATACGTGCAGGTCATCGCCGTGATGACGGCCCTGTTGTGGACGTCGAATGCCTGGGCCCAGTTCGGGCTATACGGCTCACCGGCACTGGTGAGGCTGCCGACGGTGGAGTCGCAGACGCCGGCTCCGTCCGATTACCCGGCCGCGCCGTACGAGGCGGCCGTCCGGCCGGTGGCTGCATCGGTCGACGCGCAACCGGTGATCGAGACCGCGGCGGCCCAACCCCCGCGGAAGGCCCCCAAGAAAGAGTCGGCCAAGAAGCATCCGCCCAAGCCCAAGCCCCAAGAAGCAGCGAACGAAGAAGCCCCCAGCGTGGTGGACGAGATGCTGGGAGACTCCGGTGGTCGCTTTCCTCCGCCTTGGGGGCCCGACCCCGGCTGCGCAACGGACGATCCGTGGAGCGGGTATGGCGACTGCGCCGGCGACTGCGCCGACTCCTGCGACTCCTGCCTGCCGTCCTGCGAGCCGTTGTGGTATGCGTCGCTGACCGGGCTCGTCATGGGCAGGGGGGACAAGCCGAATAAGGTCTGGACCAGCTACAAGACCACGGACGTGGCCGACCAAACGGAGCACACCTGGCACACCATGGACTGGCGCGCCGGCGCGGAGATTCGCTTCGGACGCCGTTTCTACGGCGACTGCGGCCAGTGCGGCGACTGCGGGGACTGCGGCGGCGGCTACGGCGGCGGCGGCTTCTGGGCCATCGAGGCCGCCTACTGGACGCTCGATCCGTTCACCAGCATGCACAGCAGAATCGATCCGGATTTCTCTAGCACGCCCCTCGATTTCTCCGACGTCGTGTGGGCCGACCCAACGCTGCCCGGCCTCCCCGTGGACCTCTTCGACCGCGCGCGGGAACACCGCATCTGGCGCCGCGACGAAGTGCACAGCGTCGAGGTGAGCTTGATCCGCCACCAAATGGAATACGCGGGCTGTAGCCCGTTCAGTTGCGATTGGTCGGTCGGGGCCCGCTTCTTCCGCTTTGAAGAGGATCTTCGGTTCGGCTCCTTGGACGAGGCCGGCGTGGCATTCGGCATCGACCCGACCTTGGAAGGGTATCTCGACGATGAGATCACCAACAACCTGGTCGGGGCTCAATTCGGCTGCAATCTGAGCTACTACCAGTGCGGTTGGCGGCTGTTCGCTGCTCCACGAGTGGGCATCTACAACAACCACATCAAGCACCGTTTCACCGGGTATCGCGGCGACGGGGAGCTGTTCGCCCCCGCCGCGTCCACGGGCTATCCTCCCTACCCGGTCAACTCCACCAAGGACGTCGTCTCGTTTCTCACGGAAATCGACCTCGGACTGGAGTGGCAGTTCACCCCTCAATGGAGCGCGACGGTCGGCTATCGCCTTACGATCGCCACCGGCATGGGCTTGGCCGACCACCAGATTCCCCCCTATGTCGTCGATACCCCCGAGTTGGCCGACATCGACTACAACGGCTACCTGCTGCTGCACGGGGGCTTTGTCGGCGCGACCTACCGATTCTGAGTCGCCCTTGCGCCAGCCGGACCGGATCGGTCCACTCCGAACCGGAAGCGACTCCGCCGGGCAGCCAACGGGCTGCCCGGCTTTTTGCGCGCTTTGCCGGCCCGCTCCAGAGGATGCCCCGGGCGGCGGAGCCCTGCCGCTGGATGCCGACGGCAACCTACCGGATCTCTCGCCGGCCACGGGCCACGGATCCTGAAGCCGCGGTGCCCAAAGGCGGGGTCGCGGTAATCCCTCGCGGGCCACTCCGCACGGATCCTGGGGCCGCGATGCCCAAAGGTGGGGTCGTCGCACCCGGCCGTCCCGCCGTCGACCCTCGCCGCCGCCCCGCAGCACGCCGAAAAGTTGGAAGCACCCGGGGGTGCCCAAAAGACGTCTTGCGGCTCGGCGCTAACATGGTAAGATCGAACACGTTAGGCGGAAACCCGAGTGCCCGAAAGCCCCCAAAATCGCCCGTCCAAGTGTCCAACAATGCCGTCCACAAGAAGCCCTAAGTCTATGTTTGGCAACGCGTTGCGTCGAAAGCATTTGTTGGACGGTTTTTCTTGGTTCGGCCAAAACCTCCAAGTGCTTTCGTGCCCGGGTGTTGCGCGAGTGACCTCGTCCAAAAAGGGCGTTTTTCCCAGTACATGGCGTGCGCGCAGGTGGCCTATGACCCCGTAGCACGTGCGCTGGAACCCCAGCGCATTCAC
>DATKZH010000771.1:0-13988 GCA_035528065.1 Thermoguttaceae bacterium
ACGGAACGAAACGAACGTGCCGGGATGGCAAATGCACCCTCTACGTGCTATGGCAGACCCTCATTTCAGGACGCGAAGCGTCTCGGTTTCCGTTACGACGCAGAAGCGTGGTAACGAGGTTGATGATTGGCGTTGCGACGCGGAAGCGTCGTGACGAGGTGAAACCGTCGTAGCGAGGTCATCGTCTCGTAGCGAGGTCATCGTCTCGTGACGAGGTCAAAGTGTCGTGACGAGGTCAGAGTGTCGTGACGAGGTCAGAGTGTCGTGACGGGGTGAAAGCTCGGGACCAAGGGATGAAGGTTACTCCCGATCACGGAGAGACCATCTGCGCGCACCCCGAGCGCAGTCCAGCGGCGGCCGAATTCCTCCTACCTGCTGGGGCCCGTCGGGGAATGCGGGACTTGTTCTTCGGCCGATCTTTAGACGCTCCGGGGCGAGACGGAGTTCCTTGCCTCGTTCTCCAATTCGCGGCCCCGCGGCCGCACGCGGCACCGGGCGCCTTTGGCCTCACCTCAGTATACGGACGGGCGCCACCGTCGGGTGTAACGCGTTGGTAACGAGGCAAACGAGGCGCGGCGCGTCCGTGGAATCGAGCACGGCCGACACGCTGCGGGGCTCCGTGCTCGACCTGGAGGCCGGCTTGCGATGACGGCTACTCATCGCGACTGAATCGCCGAGTGATGTCCCCCGCTGCGGGTCTGGGCCGGAATGAGACGCCCGGGGTCGTTTCCGCGGCGATCATTCCGTGTTACACTGGTCAGGAGTGCCAAATGCTCTTTCGGGGGACGGGATGATGGGACTGACAAGAGTCACGACGAAGCTCACAAGCCTGACGCAGCCGGGCAAGTCCTATGAGGACGTCTTCCTTGTGGACACCGGCGCAAGGGATTCCGTGGCGCCCGCGGACGAGCTGGAGAAGCTGGGGATCCTCGAGGAAGGCAAAATGCCCTGCGAACCGGGCGACGGCTCGGTCAAGGAGTATCCGTTCGGGCTGGTGCGCATCGAATTCATGGGAGAGACGACCGCCGGGCGGGTCGTCTTCGGCGATCCGGGATGTGAACCCCTATTGGGAGTCACGCCCCTGGAATCGGTCGGCATCAGGGTAGATCCGGTGAACAAGACGCTCAAACGTCTGCCGGCGATTCCGCTCAAGTAGCGAGCCGGGCGCGGTAGTCGCCAAACCCTGTTTGCCCCGGCACAAGGTTGGGAGGGGAAATGCGGAAGTTGTTCTTCGGCTGATCGTTAGGCACAGACAAGGTGAATCGCCATGCAAAGACGCACACCGTTGACCGTGAAGTCAGCAGAGGAGTGTCTCAGCAGTTGGCTCGAGGAATGTGGGGACGCCTCGATCACGGGGCAAGCGGAGGTGCTGGCCGTGCGTAGGGACGTGGTGGCGCTCCTCTCGTTCGTACGCGACAACAAGGTGATAGGCACTCAAGGCACCGGAAACATGCCGTTGAAGGCAGTGCGGGAAGTAACCGCCCGTTTCGTCGATCCCCTTGAACTGGAAACGGTCATCGGAGACAAGACCTATCGGCTTCGTAGCGAGGAGGATTTGTGGCCGCTCTACCTCCTCCACGTGCTGGCTGAGGTAGGCGGCCTGATGAAGACGGGCCGGGCTCGGCGCTGGCGACTCACCGCGCAGGGAGAGCGATTCTTGCGTGCAGAGCCGATACTGCAAGTGCCCTTCCTCCTGGCCGTGTGGTGGCATCGGGTCAACTGGCTCATCGCCTATCCGCTTCAAGGCATGGGCCACGCGCTTCCCCACTTCTTTCCCGAGGCCACGCTGGCCAGCTTGCGGTCCATGCCGATTGGAGTTGACATCCCGTTCGACGAGTTCGCGGACGGGCTGATCGCCGCTACGGGACTGACATGGACGGCCGAGGATAGCCGTTTTGCAGCCTCGGCGCTGCGCGCCTCCATCGAGCGGATGGTGATCGGCATGTTGGCGCGCTTCGGCGCAGTGGAGTGCAAACGTCGAAAAGAGCCTTTGGGCAGGGGAACCATCTCGAGGCTGGTTTCGTTCAACATCACAGCCTGGGGTATGACTGTACTGAACGCCATCGCCATCCTACGCCGCTGATCCCGTAAACATGTTTCCAGACAAGGCCCGGCGCCGCCCGCCCCGCTACCCCGAGACGGCTGCTTCTTCGGGGGCATCGTCGGCGGGGACCAGCGCCGGGGCGACGGCTTCCGGCAGGATGGGCTCCGGGAACGCGCCGGCAGCGCGCCGGCCGAGCAAGGACGACAGAACGCGGCCGGTGCGGCCGAAGAGCCCGCGAATCCAGCCGGGCAGGTCGTCCATCACGCTGTAGACCACGGGAATCACCACGAGGGTCAGAAGCGTCGAGGTCACCAATCCGCCCACGATGGCCGTTCCCATCGGGGATCGCGTTTCGGCACCGGAGCCGAGGCCGATGGCCACGGGGGTCATCCCGGCGATCGTCGAGACGGCCGTCATCAGGATCGGTCGCAGCCGCACCGGGCCCGCCGCCAGGATCGCTTCCTGCTTCGACATCCCCCGGCTGCGGAGCAGGTTGGTGTAGTCGATCAGGAGGATGGCGTTCTTGGTGACCAGGCCCATCAGCATGATCATGCCGATCATGGAGAAGATGTTGAGCGTTCTTCCCGTGAGGGCAAGAAGCCCCAGCGCGCCGACGATCGACAAGGGCAGCGAGAGCATCACGGTGAACGGGTGGATGAGGCTCTCGAACTGGGCGGCCAGGACCATGTAGATCAGCACCACGGCCAGCATCAGGCTGAAATAGATGTTGGCAAACGACTCCTCCATCATCTCCACCTGGCCGGTGAATTCGGTGCTTACCGCCTCGGGCAGATTCACCTGCCGGGCGACTCCCTCGACGTCGGCCATGGCGGAGCCCAGTGCCTTCGACGCGTCGAGGTTCGCCAGCACGGTGATCTGCCGCGCGCGGCTCTGGCGGTCGATCTGGACCGGCCCGGTGCTTTCGCGGATCTCGACGAGGTTTCCCAGCTCCACGAGCTGGCCGCTGCGCGTGCGGACGGGCACTTCGAGGATGTCGGAGGCTCGATTGCGGTCGGTCTGGGCCAGGCGGACGCGGACGTCGTACACTTCGCCCCCCTCCTCGTACGTGGTCGCCTTGCGGCCGCCGATCAGCGCCTGGATCGCGCTACCCAAGTCCTTGACCGAGATGCCCAGGTCGGCCGCCTTGTCGCGATCGATGACCACGTCGACCTGGGGCTTGCCGGAGTCGTAGGTCGTGTTGACGTCGACCAGGCCGGGCACGTCCTTGAGACGCTTGGCGATCTCGTCGGACGCCTCGACGAGCTGGTCCAGATCGGGCCCTCGAAGGTTGTACTGGAGCGCGGCCGAGCGGAATCCGCCGCCGCCGACGCGGTTGACGCTATCCACGCTGATTTCCAGGTGCTTCAGGTCGTCCAGGAGATCCCGGGCAGAGAGCATGACTTCGGCTTGCGATCGCTTGCGGCGGCTCTTGTCGGCCATCTGCACGAGGATGCCGGCCACGTTCACCCGCTCCTCCGCGCCGGATCCGATCGTGCTCAGCGTTTCGGTGACCTCCGGGAGCGTGCGCAGCCGGCGCTCGATTTCCGCCACCACGGCGCCGGTGCCGTCGACGGAGGTGCCGATCGGCGTCTGCACGTTGACGCTGAACTGCCCTTCGTCCGCTTCCGGGTGGAACTCCTTGCCCACGAACGCGGAGATGAACAGGCTGCCCACGAAGATCGCCACCGCGCTGAGGATGACCACCCCGCGCATGTCGAGCCCCACGAACCGCCGTCGAGGCCCTACGCGAAACGGCACCAGCGGCAGCACGACGCGCTCGCTCACGGCCGCGCCCAGCACGCGGCGGTACAGCGACTCGATCCCCTGGAAGACCCGTTCCAGGAAGTTGAACGTGCGGCCGTGCTGCTTCGTCACCTTCAGCACCCGCGAGCAAAGCATCGGCGAGAGCGTGACGGCGATGAACGTGGAGACGGCCACGGCGAACGTCACCGTCAATCCGAACTCGTAGAAGAACCGGCCCACGATGCCCGTCATGAACGCCACCGGAATGAAGACGGCCACGATCGCCAGCGACGTGGCGATCACCGCGAAGCCGATTTCGGCGATGCCCTCCCGGGCGGCCTCCATCCGGGGCTTTCCCTCCTCCATGTGGCGGTAGGAGTTTTCGAGGACCACGATCGAGTCGTCGATGATCATGCCCACCGAGATGGTCAGGGCGAGCATGGTCATCACGTTCACCGTGAAGCCCATGGCCATCATGAAGGCGTAGGTGGTGATGATCGTGGTGGGGATCGTGATCGCGGCGACGAACGAGCCGCGCCAGCTCCGCAAGAAGAGCAGGATCACCAGCACGGCCAGGGTGCCGCCGCGCAGTAGCTCGCCCTGCGCCTCGCGGATGCTCTGGTCGACAAACGTGGAAAGGTCCTGGGCGATGACGAGATCGTAGCCCTCGGGAAGCTCGGCTCGCAATTGGCCGAGCTTGGCCTTGACGGCGTTGGCCACCTCGAGCACGTTCTCGCCCGACTGGCGGCGAAGATCGAGCGAGACGGCCGGGCGCCCGTCGAGCCGGGCGACGCTGCGGCAATCTTCCATGCCGTCTTCGACCCAGGCGATGTCGCGAACCCGGACCGGCGCGCTGCCGCGTTGCACGACGATCAGGTCGCCGAACTCCTCGACCGTTTCGACCTTGCCCGTCGTCTTGACGATGATCTCCCGCGTCCCCGTCTCCACGCGCCCGCCGGGCGGCTCCGTGTTCTCGTCTCGGAGGACGTCGAGCAGGTCCTGCACGGAGACGTCGTGGGCGCGGAGTTGATCGGCCCGGAGCCAGATCCGCACTTCCCGCTCGCGCTTGCCCACCAGGCGGATGCTTCCCACGCCGGAGATCCCTTCCAGACGCGGCTTGATCGTCTTGTCGGCGTACTCGGTCAGCTCGCGGATGGGCGCGTTGCCGGCCAGGGCGATCGACAGGATCGGCGCGGAGTCGATGTCGAACTTCTCCACGATGGGCGGCTCGATCTCCAGCGGCAGCTCGCCCCGGATCCCGGCCACCTTGTCGCGGACGTCCTGGCTGACGACGTCGACGTCCTCCTCCAGCTCGAACTCGATGAAGATCTGGGCGAGACCCTCGATGCTCTCCGAACGCAGGGTCTTGATTCCCGAGATCGTGTTGACGGCCTCCTCGATCACGTCGGTCACTTCCGACTCGACCGTCTCGGGGTCGGCCCCCTCGTAAATGACCGTGACCGTGACGATGGGGATGTCGACGTCCGGATAGAGATCGACGCCGATCTGGTTGTAGGACACTATGCCGAACACGACCATCGCCAGGATGACCATCGAGGCGAAAATGGGGCGACGGATGGAAACCTCGGCGATCTTCACGGCTGCGCTCCCGCTCGGTCGACCGCCAAGGAAAGGGCGGGCTCAACGCGGCTCGACCCTTCTTCGCGACGGGACAACGCATTTGGGCTCGGCCCGGCGGACGAGACCCGGCTCGGTCTCAGCCGAACGGGAAGCCCGTCGGCCAATAGCGACGTGCCGCCCTCCACGACCTGCTCTCCCTCCGTGAGCCCGTCGGTCACCTCGTAGTGCGTGCGGCTGCTGATCCCCAGCGTGACCGGCCGCTTCTGGACGTGGTCGCCCCGGAAGACGAACACGGCCGGCTGGCCCCCGTCGAAGGTCATCGCGCCGGAGGGCACCACCAGGGCGTCGGGCGACGACTTCAGCGACAGCGTCACTCGCACGTACGACCCGGCCTTGAAGATCCGCTCACTGGAATCGCTCGGGGAAGCCGGCTTCGGGTTCTCCACGCCCACCCGAACGCGAAACGTGCGGGTCTCCGGATCGATCTTCTCGTTGACCAGGGCCACCAGGCCCGGCACCGGCTGGGAGATGCCCGGCGCTTGCACCCTGGCAAGGTCGTTCACCTTGATCGAGCGTTGATATTTCTCCGGCACCGGGATTTGGGCAAGAAGGTAGGTGGGGTCGATGATCTGCATGATGGGCGCCTGAATCGTCACGCGATCCCCCACGCCGGCGAGGCGATCGACGATCACCGCGTCGTACGGGCAGTAGATCGTGCACTTGTCGAGATCGTCTTGGCGCATGGCGACCTCGGCCTTGGCCAGCGCGACCTGGGCCTCGGCAACCTTGATCTCCTCGGGCGTGGGCCCCGCGTTGGCGAGTCGAAGGGCGGCATCGGCCCGCTTCTTGGCGGCCACTGCGGTGTCGTGAGCCGCCAAGGCGGCGTCGAACTCGCTCTTGGAGACCACTTGCGTTTCGCGGAGCTCCCGAGTACGCTCCAGGTCCAACTTCGCCCGTTTCAGCAGGGCATCGGCTTCCTCGGCCTGCGCTTCCAACTGCTCCACTTCCTCACGTCGCTTCCAGGCCAACAGATTATCGAGCTGCTTGGTGGCTACGTCGAGCTTGGCCTCGGCGGCGTCGAGCTCCAACTGGAACGGGCGCTTGTCGATCTCCGTCAGGATCGAGCCCTCTTTCACCTCGTGCCCGATGTCCAGAAAGATCGGCATCGAGAACTTCCGGCCGTCGAGCTCGGCCCCGATCTCCTTTTCATGCGTGGGGAGCCGCGCGATCACGCCGTCCACCTCGGGGACGATCGCAGCGAACCGCCACGGGTACAGAGTCCCCACCAACTCCAGCGACTCGGTGATCTGAGACCGACGCACCGGAACCACAGCGTCGATCTCCAACACCGGCAAGGCGTCGAGCGAGACGCCTTCGTCCGCCTCGCGGTCGGAGCAGCCCACGATGGGCGGCATCGCCAGGGCGATCATCCAGAGGAGACATTTGCCTCGCGTCATGTTCGCGTTCCTTGTCGGCTTGTCGGACGGTCGGCACGAAGCCCTTCCAGGAAGACGTCGAGTGCGTGCTGGGTCACGTCGGCCACGGCGTCGTCGAAAAGCACGTAACAGGCCTGGACCACGGAACCGTATAGCAGGCCCCCTAGGCCGATAATTGTCCGGCGGACGTCGACCGGACGGATCTCGCCGGCGGCGATCCCCTCTTCGATGATCCGGGAAAAGCGGTCGATCAGCTTCTCGTGATACTCGACGTGCGACTCGGGCGCAGAGCCGCGGAATTCGGCCCGCTCCTGGACGAAGATCTCCAGGTACTCGGGATTGGCCCGAAAGAATTCCGCGTAGGCCCGCCCAACCACCCGAAGCTGCGCCAACGCGCCGTCGGTCCCCTTCATCGCCTCGAGCAAGTACTCTTCGAGCCGGCTCGCCACGGCGAACGTGGTTGCCCAGAACAGCTCTTCCTTGTTTCCGAAATACCGGTAGACGGTCCCTTTGCCCACGCCCGCCTTGTCGGCGATCACCTGGACGTCGGCGTTGCGGAATCCTTCCCGGGCGAAGGTCGCGATGGCCTGGGCAAGAATGGCGTCACGCTTCTGCTCGGATTCCGTTACGGCAGTCTCTGGAACCGACATGACCTCGACCCCCGAAAGGCTGGCCCGAGTTACTCGATCAACACATGGAGCCCAACGGCTTGCGTGGCACCCTAACGACCCCCCTAGCGGATTTGTCGATATAGCTCTTCATAGCTGTTTCTTGGTCGGGAAGCGGGCGAGGAACAGGCAAGGACGCGGGCTGCGGACGGACGCGTCCGTCCAAGATAGTCTATTCCCGATTCCACACAACGTCAACCGGCTAATTCGCAAGAAGAGGCAGAACGTGACCGCTTAGGATCGCGCAAGAAACAACTGTCGCGATATGGCCGTGGGGCACGTTTCCAACGTGCCTGGCACGATGGAATCGATCCTTAGGGGAATTCGAAATGACGCCGGCTGACGACGTGCTCGTTCGAGCAGGCGGAAGGCTTCACACCCGAGCGGGGTGGGGTCGGTGAGCTTGGTGACGCGAAGGGGAGATTCGACGTTGCCGAATTCGCAGGTGTGGCGGCATCGGGTGGCCAACTCGGCGAGCAGTTCGCGGAAGCTTTGCAGCTCATGGGCGTCTTCGGTGCGGCGAGCGGCCTTTTTGGCTCGCAGTTCGGGCGCGGGGTCGGCCGAGGCGACCGGGTCGCGCTTTTGGCGATGCTCGGCCAGGTGTTCGTCGGCGGACGCGTACTCGCCCGTTGCCATCTTGTCGCGGACAAGCTGGTCAAGCTCAGGGGGAAAAGCACAGCTCATGCGCGTTGAGCCGTTCTTGTGCGAACACCTTCCGTTGAACGGACAAGGAGACGCCAAATCAAGCGCACGGCGCATTGCCCGTCACGCCCATCACCGTTTAGTGTAACAGGGCTCGCGAGCCAGGCACAAGGCCGAGAGCCCTACCCCGGGTCCGTTCCTGAACAATCGCTAACGGCTCCGCCGCGACGACGAGGGCTTGTTGAGGATCTGCTCCAGCGCCCGTTGGACGCGCGAGGCGTTGGTCTTTTCGAGCGGGATGATCTTGACGCGGCGCGACGGGTTCTTGCCGGCCTCTTCGTCGAGCTTCTCGGCCAGGTCGATGATCTCGTCCAGAAGCGGCGAGGTGGCCATGACCACCAGCGAGTTGGTCCCTTCGTCGACGGCCACTTGGGGCGACGGAAGCACGGAAGTCGTGGTCCGCCCGTTGCGGCTGCGGCTCGTGGGGGGGCTGAGCTGCGATTTGAACACGCTCTGAATCACCTCGGCGATCTGCGCCGCGTCGACGTTCTTGATGGGGATCAACTGGGGCTTCTGGCCGGCCAGCGCGTCGGGCACCTCGTCGGAATCGAGGACCGTGAGCAGGCCTTCCACCGTCTCGCGATCGATCCGGCTCCCCTGAACGAGGATCGAGTTCATCCGCTCGTCCGGGACGATCACCACCGAGCCGGCCCCCCTGCGGAAGCCGAACGGGCTGGAGCGGAACAGATCTTCGAGCTTCTCGGCCACGGCCGCGGCGCTGGAGTGTTTCAGCTCGAAGACGCTGATGTTGCGGCCGATCGTGTTGGTCGACGGCAGCAAGGTCCGCAGGAGCTGCTCGAACTGGTCGAGGGCCTCCGGATCGTCGGACACGAGCGTGACGCTTCCCTCCCCCAGCACGATATACAGGGGCGGGGGCGACTCGGCCGGCTTCTCGGCGGCGTCTTCTCGCCCGGAAACCGGCTTCTCGGATTGGGTGTATTTGCTGGGGTTGGTGGACCCTGTCTGGTCGGCGGCCTTCGCTTGCGGCTGCTCTTGCGGCGATTCTTTCGGCGGCTGGCCGCTCTGATCGGCCGGCGTGGGACTGCCCAATTCGAACTGAGCAAAGATCCGCCATGGGTCGAGAAACGCCGACTCGCCCGAGGACGACTCGGCCGGCTTCTCGGCAGGCGGGGCCTCCTTGGGCGCGGGCTCGGCCGGCTTCTCGGCGGGCGGGGTCTCCTTGGGCGCGGGCTCTTGGGGTTTTTCAGCGGGTTGGCCCTTGGACATCTCCTCCAGGGCCTTCTTCACGGCCTCGTGGTCGGCGGGCTTGGCCACGACGACGAGTTGGTTCGGCTGATCGCCTGCGCTGAGCTTGGCGTCGGGGAACTTCGCCTTGAGGGCCTCGATGGCCTCGGAAGCCGTGCCCAAGGAGAGCGTGTAGGTCGCTTCGGTCGGTGCCGGTTCGGCGGGGGCTTCCTTCGGCGCCTCTGGTTTCGGCTTGGCCTCGGCCGGGGGAGCTTCCTTTGGAGCCGGCTCGGCCGGTTTGGCTTCCGCGGGCTTGGCTGTCGGCTCCGGTTTGGGCTCGGCGGGTGGCGTTTCCTTGGGGGCGGGCTCGGCCGGCATCGCTTCGGCCGGCATCGCTTCGGCGGGCTTCGCTGCCGGCTCGGGCTTGGGTTCCGCAGGGGCTTCTTTCGGGGCCTCTGGTTTTGGCTTGGCCTCAGCGGGCGGCGCTTCCTTCGGAGCGGGCTCGGCCGGTTTGGCTTCCGCGGGCTTGGCCTCCTCCGGCTTGGCTGCCGGCTCAGGCTTGGGTTCCGCAGGGGCTTGCTTCGGGGCCTTAGGTTCGGGCTTGGCTTCGGCCGGCATGGCTTCTGCGGGCTTGGCTGCCGGCTCGGGCTTGGGCTCGGCGGGGGCTGCTTTCGGGGCCTCGGGTTTCGGTTGGGGTTCGGCGGGGGGCGGGAGGGCGACGGACGGCGTGACGACGCGGATCTCGTTCTCTCGCAGCTTGGGCCAGATCCGCTGGATCTCGGCGATTGCCCCTTCGAGGTCGCCGCGGAAGGGGATCACCCGCATCGAGCGGGTGCTGCGGTCGCCGAGCAGTTGCAGCTTGGTCTCGCCCATCTTGATCAGCAGTTGGCGGATTCGCTGATGCTGCTCGGGGTTGGCGCGGACGAAGAGCTGTTGCGTGATCGGATCGATATCGACCTGCGGTGCGCTCAAGTAGCCCTCGTCGTCAAACTCGCTTCCGATCGCCATCTCCGCGGAGACGGGATCGACGTACTCCAAGTCGTAGATCTCCAGGCCGGGCTCTTCGCGGCGGAGCTGTTCGAGGGTTTCGCGGATCAGCGCGTGGTGATCGGGCCGGGCGATGGCCACCAGTTGATTGCTCCGCGAGTCGAGCGACAGATCGGCCGTGGCGCCGCGTTTTTCGAGCAGGGTCTCGAGGATCTCCATCGCCGAGTCGGTATCGACGTTTTTCATCGAGTAGAGCTCGAGCACGTTGGCCGCGTCGAGCAGGACTCCCTTGGCCACTTCCTCGATGAGCTGGTCGATCTTGTCGTGTTTGAGCGGCGAGGCGATGGCGATGATGGCATCGTTGGCCCGATCCACGTTGAGCTGGACCGTGGGATCCTGCCGGAACAACGCATACAGAGCGCTGTAGATATTGCCCACGTCGCCGGTCTCGACCCGATGAATACGGAGCACGGGCCGCTGGCCTTCGACGTCTTCGCGCTCCATCTCCTGGATCGTGGCCCGGATCTTGTCGTGGTCTTCCGGGAGCGCGCTGGCCACGATGCTCTGGGTGTTTTCGTCCAGGGCGAGCCGCGCCGAGGGCACCAGCGTTTGGAGCACGCTGAGGGCCACCGCGGGGTCGGCCAACTGGAAGCGGTAGACCTGGGAGGTCATCTCCTGGGTGCCTTCCAGGCCCTCGATGAACTCCTCGATCGTCTTGTTGATGGCCTCGTGGTGCTTGGCATCGGCCCAGACGACGAGGCTGTTTCGCTCGGAGTCGACGACGAACTGGGCGTAGTCTTTGAGTTTTGGCTGCAAGACCTGCACGAGGGACTCGGCGTCGCCGGCCTTGATGGGATAGACGGAGATGATGCGTTTCCCCTCCAGCCAGCTATCGGCCTCGAACTGCTCGACGGCGGCTTGGATCACCTCGTGGTCTTCGGGGCGCGCCCAGGCGATCAGCTTGCCGGGATCGTCCCCTACGCCCAGCTTGGCCTCGGGGACGGCGGCCTGGAGTAAGTCCATGGCGTTGGCCGCCCCGGTGGCCTCGACGTCGTAGAGGACCACGCGGGGGCGGGTTTCGGCCGGCTCCTCCTGGGACATCTTCTCCACGGCGTCGGCGATGATCTCGTGGTCGGCGGGTCGTGCCCAGGCGATGAGCTGGCGGGCGTCGGTGCCGACGGTGAGCTGGGCGTCGGGCACCGCTTCGCGGAGGAGCTCCAACGCCCGGGTGGCGTCGACGGTCTTCAGCGTGTAGACGACGACCCGCGGAGCGGTCTCCGGCGGCTCCTCCTT
Source organism: Thermoguttaceae bacterium (assembly GCA_035528065.1). Classification (GTDB taxonomy): domain Bacteria; phylum Planctomycetota; class Planctomycetia; order Pirellulales; family Thermoguttaceae; genus DATKZH01. Next base: position 11,640 of record DATKZH010000771.1, read on the forward strand.
GGACATCGCCTCGACCGCCCTGCTGATGATCTCGTGATCGCGGGGCCGCGCCCAGGCGATGAGGCGCCGGGGATCCGTGCCGATGGAGAACTCGGCGTCGGGGACGGCGGAGCTCAAAAACCGGATGGCATCTTGCGCGTCGGTCGTTTCCAGGGTGTAGACGACGACCTTGCGGGCCAGCTCGTCAGGACCTTTCTCGACCATCTTGTCGACGATCTCTTGGATGATCTCGTGGTCGGCGGGCCGGGCCCAGGCGATCAACTGGTGCGGCTCGGCCCCGATGCTCAGCCGGGCCTGCGGCACGGCGGTGCGCAGGACTCGCATCGCCTCGGCCGCGTCGGCCGCCTCAAGCGAATAGACCATGGCTTTCGGCTCGGTCTCCGGCGACGGCTCCCGGTCCAACTCCTTGAGAATCTCTTGGATCTTCTCATGTTCGTCGGCCCGGGCCCAGGCGACCACCTGGTTTTCGTCGGCGCCCGGGCTGAGCGACGCGTCGGGCACGGCGGAACTGAGGGCCTGGATGGCGCTGGTGGCCGTGGCGTGCTTCAGGTCGTACGCGACCGCCTTGCGGGCCAGCTCGGGCGGCTCTTCGACGAGCTGCTTGACCAGCTCGGCGATCAGTTCGTGATCCTTGGGGCGGGCCCAGGCGACGATCTGCGTCGGCTCGGCGCCGGGGCTGAATCGGGCGTCCGGGACCGTCTGCTGCAAGAAACGGTTGGCGTAGATCGCACTGCGCGAACTGAGCCCTTCCAAGGAGTAGATCACGGCGGCGGCCGTGCCCTCCGGCCCCGCTTGATCGACCTGTTCCAGGATTCTCTGGACCTTTTCCTGATCGCTCTGCCGGGCCCAAACGACCAACTGGCTGGCGTCGGCTCCGGCGCTGATGGTCGCGCCCGGCACGGCCTGGCGCATAAGCGTCATTGCCTCGGTGGCCGTGATCTCCTCGAGATGGTAGACGACGGCCTTGCGGGCCAGCGCGGGCGGCTCCTCGATCAGTTGTTGGACCAGCTCGGCGATCAGCTCGTGATCCTTGGGGCGGGCCCAGGCGACGATCTGCGTCGGCTCGGCGCCGGGACTGAACCGGGCATCCGGGACCGTCTGCCGCAAGAAAAGGTTTGCGTAAATCGCGCTGCGCGAATCGAGCCCTTCCAGGGAGTAGATCCTCACCGTGGCGGCCGTCTCCGCCGGTCCTTCTCGATCGATCTTCTCCAGGATACGGACGATCTTCTCCTGATCCGACTGCCGTGCCCAGGCGACCAACTGGCTCGGCTCGGCGCCGGCGCTGAGGTCGGCCATCGGCACCGCCTGGCGCAAGAGCGTCATTGCCTCGGTGGCCGTGATCACTTGGAGATCGTAGACCACCGCCTGGCGGGCCAGCTCGGGCGGCTCCTCGTTAAGCTGTCGGATCAACTGTCCCAACAGCTCGTGGTCCTTGGGGGTGGCGAAGGCGATCAGGCGGCTTCCGTCGCTACTGAGCGTCAGCTCGGCATCCGGGACCGCTTGACGCAGGAAGGTGAGCGCGTAGTACGCCCGTTGCGTTGTCATGTCTTCCAGCGCATAGACCACGGGCCGGGCCACTTTGTCGGCCGGGCCTTCCACGTCGATTTGCTTGAGCGCCCGCTCGATGATCTCGTGGTCCTTCGGGCGGGCCCAGGCGATCAACTGGTTGGCCTCCGAGCCCTCGTTGAAGGAGGCGTCGGGCACGGCCTGCTGGAGGATCTGGATCGCGGTGCTGGCCTTGACGGACTCAAGCGTGTAGACCACCGCGTTGGAGGCCGCGTCGGCCGGCTCCTCGACGTCGATTTCCTTGAGGATCCGCTCGATCATCACGTGATCGGCCGGCCGGGCCAGCGCGGTCAGCTTCTGCGAGCCCTCGGCGCTGGTGAAGCTCGCGCTGGGCACCGCCTCTTCGAGCGTCTCGATGGCGCTATCGGGGCTGATCGACTTTAGCGCGTAGACGACCGCCCGGGTGGTCGTCTCCGGCGACGGCTCGACGTCGATCTGCTCGAGCGCGCTCGCGATGACCTCGTGCTCCGCCGGGCGAGCAAAAGCGATCAACTGCTGCGGGTCCTCCCCGGTGGCAAAGTCGGCCCCGCGTGCCACGTCCTCGAGGAATTGCGTCGCCTTCTCGGCGGTGATCCACTTCAGCGTGTAGACGATCGCTTTTCGGGCCAGCTCGGGCGGCTCGTGGAGCACCTGCTCGATCAGCTCCGCGATCCGCTCGTGATCTTTCGGCCGGGCCCAGGCGATCAGTTGGCTGGAGTCGGAGTTGAGCGTCAGGGTCGCCTCGGGAACCGCGTCGCGGATGAAGCCAAGCGCGAAGTACGCCCTTCGCGACTCCATGCCCGG
>DATKZH010000772.1:0-2366 GCA_035528065.1 Thermoguttaceae bacterium
CATGTTCATGCGGGCGCGGACTTCGTCCTGCCATGCTGCGGCTTGCGGAATATAGATGGCGGCAGCGATCACGCAGGCCAGTGCCAGCACGATGTTCGCTGCCCGCCGCCAGGACCGCGGCACTTCCGGCAGCTCGAGGTAGCGCCACAGCACCACGCCGCCATGCCCGATGGCATAACCGACGAAGAACCCCAAGCCGCCGAGGAGGCCCTGAAAAATCGGAGGCCGCGGCACCAATGAAGGCGTGAAAGTCAGGACGAAAAAAATAAAGCCGAAAAAAATTCCGGTGAATGACGGCAACCACCAGCGGGTCGCCTGAAATTCGTCCATGGGCCTTTGCCTTTTGATCATGCTTGACGTTTTCCGAAACTCGACATTTTGGCAAGAGCCCGCGGCCGACCGCTAATGACCGAATCGGACTTTTCGGGGTATGATTGGGAGCGCGCGGGAGCTTGAAGCACCCGGCCTGCGGCTGGCTTGACGCGCTTGCCGCACCAGGTCGTCATGCGTGTTGTGGCGGCGCTTCCCGGCGACGATACCTATGGCTATCTGCCGGCGGATTGCAGCGAAGATCTGATCAACGCAGTCGTCGGGTTCTTCACGGATATGTCGATCACCGGTCCCATGTTGGGCCGCCCGGTGATCTACACGCCGCTGCCGCTGAGTTCCATTTACACGGCCGTCAACAGCTCGATCGCTGTCACCGCGGCGCTTGTCGACCGTACGCGCACGGGCCTTGGCCGTGAGGTTCATGCCTCTCGCATCCGCTGGCGGCCTGTCGGCGATCGGGGCCCTCTCGTTAACCAATGAAGGTCTTCCTCCGCACCTCAGGCCGAACCCGGTCGGCGGTTTGCCGCCGGGCATGACGCCTCAGGTGTTCCAGGAGGTGACCACCAAGGCAGCGGTCGACCCGGACTGGCAATTGTGGCTTGAGCAGCGCTTCGCCCCGCTTGCCGCCCCCTACAAGACAAAGGACGGAGTGTTTCTGATTCCGCTCGCCGGTGCAAACCGGCGTCTGACGCGCCGGATGCTTGAGGCCCTTGATCTCTACAACAAGGCGCTGGACAACGGCATGGTGGATGTGTCGAGCTTCGACGCGGCCAACATCGACTATGCGCGCAACAACCTGGCCGACTCGCTGGCGCTTCGTTTTGATCTCACCTCCCAACTGGCGGACTGGCTGGAGCCGCTGTTCGCGACCCGCACTGCGGACGAGATGGAAGCGTTCCTTGTCGCCAATGGCGTTCCCATATCTCGTATCAATTCCTTCGCGGAGTGGAAGCGTGACCGTCAGGCCCGTGAATCGCGGCTGATTGCGGATGTCGCGGGGTCCGACACACCACAGTTCGGGCGTATCGCATGGGTCAGAAGCGCGCAGCCTTATCCTTCGCTCGCCCTTGGTGTAAGGGCTGAAGAACTTCCTCCTCGCACCACTCCCGTGCCCGAGGTTACTGGCGTCTTGCCGTCAGACCATCCGCTTACAGGCTATTCGATGTTTGATCTCAGCAACGTCGTGGCCGGTCCGGCTTGCGGACGGATGTTTGCGGAACTTGGCATGTCGGTGGTGCAAAGCTTGCCGTCTGACCCCAACCATTCGGTGACTATCGTGGTCTCCTGGAACGGCGAACTGGGTGGTGGCAAACGCAGCATCATCCTCAATACCCGTACCGACGAGGGCGCAAAAGTGATGCGCGAACTCGCGGCCCGCAGCGATTTCGTGCTGAACAATGCCATGGACGACCAACTCGCACGGCTGCGGCTGGATCGCGCATCGCTGCGCGAACTGAACCCGTCGGCCATCGGCCTGCAGATCACCGCCTTCCGGGGTGAGCGTCCGGGCCCACGAGACAGCGATTTCGGTTATGACCCTTCCATTCAAGGAACTACCGGGATCAGTTGGCGGTTCGGTCCGCCGGGCGCGCCGATGTTTCACGGCATCGCTTCGGCGGTGGACTATCTGTGCGGGTATCTCGGGACATGGGCCGGTATGGTTGCGCTCTATGCGCGTGAGGTGCGGGCAGATGGCACCGGCGACTGGGCCGAAACCTCGCTGGCCGCTGCTGCGACCCTGACACAAGTCGGTTACACTTGGCATCATTTACGTCAACAAGGGGTCCGACGATTACGCGTGTACTTTCGTCAGCGAGAATGTTGACCAAATCATGGGATTTGCCGCATGGGAGATGTTAGAGGACCCAAACTTCTGGTCCGAGCGTCTCCATCCAGAGGATTCTCCACGAGTTCTGCAAGAATTGGGTCCTTTGATAGAACGAGGAGGAGGAAACCTGGAATACCGCTTCCGGCATCGGAACGGGAGTTACATTTGGATCCAGGATACTTTCAGGGTCATACATGATGGCTCGGGC
>DATKZH010000773.1:0-2456 GCA_035528065.1 Thermoguttaceae bacterium
AGGTCGTCGGGGAAGTCGGGGCACAGATCGCAGTGGTCGCCGCTGCCGTCGCCGTCGCTGTCGGTCTGGCTGGGGTTATGGTCGTCCGGACAGTTGTCGCAGCCGTCGATGAAGCCGTCGCCGTCGCTGTCGGGGTCGCACTCGTCCGGGACCCAATTCCGGTTACAGTCCTGGCTGATGCCGTTAAGAATGTCCCAGGTGTCGGAGAATCCGTTGTTGTTGCAGTCCTGTTCGCACTCGTCCGGGATGCCGTTGCCGTCCCCATCCTCGCTCGTCCCCTGGGCGAGGTCGCACTCGTCGGGGACACCGTTGACGTTGCAGTCGTTGCCGGGCGGGCCGGCCGGGCTTCCCTGGGCGCGAAGCAGCCAGTTGCCGGGATAACCCCAGTCGTCGAGGAGCCCCAGGAGCGACGCGCTGGCAAGATCGTTGGGGTCGAGCCCGTTGGGATCTTCCGCATACCAGCTTTGGGAGGCCGAGGAGCTCACATCCAGCCCGCCCGGGTACTCGTTGGCGACGGTGGCCATGAGGGCGCCGACGAAGAAGCTGGTACCGGCCGGGCCCAGGTAGGTGTCGGGGATGTCCACGGTGACCAGAAAGTCGCTGCCGCTGTAGTACGACACGGTGTTGGCCGAGGCGAGCACCCGGGCATCGGCCGGATTGCCATCGCCGTCGGGATCGCTCCACAGGTACACGGTGGTCGGGCGCCCATCGTAAGCTATGCCCCAAGCGATCTGGATGCTGGTGATCATCTCGGCGTCGGGTTCGGTCGTGAAATGGTTCATCCAGGCGACGTGGTAGCCGGGCTCACCGAACCCATATTCGAGGAAGCCGTCGTCGTGGCGGTACTGGTAGAGGTCCTGTCCGTAGAGTTGGCATTCGTCAGGGATGCCGTCCGCCTGGCAGTCCTCGCTGTAGCCGTTGTCGACGTCCTGATCGTCGGGGATGAGGTTCTGGTTGCAGTCGTGCAGGGCCACATAGGCGGCGGCATAGCCGACGCGCGAGCAGCCATACTCGATGAGCATGTAGCCGCCGTCGCCCCACCCCGCGCCCCAGGAATTGCGCAGGATCCACACCCCGTTGGTGCCCTGGTTGTCGTCCCACCCGACCAGCACGACGCAGTGGTCGATCGGCTCGTCCCTGCAAGAGTTAAACACGCCGCCGTTATAGGCGTAGAATTCACCGTACCCGGCCCGAATGCACACCGCCACCGGGCCGTGATCGTAGATGGCCTGCTTGATCTGGTCCACGCTCGGTATACTCCATCCCCCGTCGCCGATATACGCCCAGGTGCCCAGGCAATACGGATGCGGGTAGGGGCAGTAGCAGGGGGAATTCGAGGCTTGATAGGGGAAGTCCGCTTCCAGTACGGCGCCGCCTCCGCCGCATGGGTCAACTCCTCCGCCGCAGCGGAGGTAGTTGAAGGCTGAGCTATGCCAGCCGCCGCCGCAATCACCGGCATCAGTGCACGTGCTGACGAGCCACTGTTCGGAGAGATTCGTGCTCGCGCCATCGTAGATCTTCAGGGCGCACTCCATCGCCCCGATCGCGCAGAAGGCCCAGCAACTTCCGCAAGCGCCCTGGTTGCGGATCGGCGTGCAACCGTCGTAATCACGCCAGTCGAAGGCGTCTGGCAAGCCGCCGCGCGCGTAGCACGGGTCGAAGGGCGCGTTGACCCACCAATTGGGCGGCTCGACGGCGCCGCACAGGTGCTCCTTGGGGCGCCGAGTGGCCTCGTTCTCGCCCACCGTGAAGGTCCAGCCCTCGGCCTCGCCCTGCTTCCGCAGCGCCTCGATGTCTTCGGCCGAGAGCTGGGCCAACGCCGGCTGGCCAAGCAGCACGCCGACGAATGTGATCTGGAGAACTAGCAGGGCCGCTGTCCTGCACCGGCTTCGTGTCGCGGGTTTCATCTCCAACTCCGTTTCTCGCATCAAGCGAGCAAACCACCCCCGGGCGGTCGCGGAACAAGGACTCCCCGTAGCTTGTAGCGTATCAAAACGCACCCTTGGTCGTCAATGGTTTGCTGGCCGTGCGGTGGCCGGTCGGCTTGGGGCCGGTGTCCCACTTCGCGCCGGGCTGAAATGCGAGACCGGCTCGCTCCACGCAGCGAAGCTGCAACGCTGCTGAGGGTGATCGCAAGCCGACCCGTTGTCGGCCCGCGCTCGCACGCCGGGCGTGCTTATCGGGGGTTCCGGCGGACGCGGAACTTGCCGGCCTTCAGGCAGCCCAAGCCGAGCAGCATGAGCGGCAGCATGCTTAGCATCCCGGGGCCGCAGAACCCGAGCGACGGTATCACTGCCGCCGGCGGCTCCTCAGTCGGCTCCGTGGGCTCGGTGCTGCCGTCGTCGCTCGGTTCCTCGTCAGCAGGCTGGTCGCCATCCGCGTCGGCGCCATCCGCGGGTGGCTCTTTGGCTTCGTCGTCGGGAGCACTCGGCGGCGCGCTGGGTTGGACCTTATCG
>DATKZH010000774.1:0-14841 GCA_035528065.1 Thermoguttaceae bacterium
CTCAAGCTTCCCAGATATCTTCGCGCAAATCGTTTGCCCCCTTACACTAAGAGCTGTTGACAGTGCCATTCAGGACTGAAGTTGATGAAGTACGATTTCGGCGACGACCGTTTGAGTAAGCGCGGCACGAAGGCATTCCAAGCTCGGTTGGACAAAACGCTGCTGGCGATGCACTTGGCGCTGGCCCACGGCTGAGGGCCGTCCCATCGCTCTCCATCCGACCGGCCAAACGCGCCCCGCCACCTCCGGCAGCGTGAAAGGTGCGTCACTTGGGCCGCCGCGGACGGCCCGAACCGCGCTTTCACACCACGAACCCGGTCCAACTTCCCCCCTTCCGCGTTCCCGGCTCCCGCGAGAACCCATTCACTGCCACTCCAAGCAAGTCATGCGTCGGCTCTTTACTCAATCGTGCCCATTGCGCGTTGACGCTTGAAGTCCGCGTATGCCCTGCACTCCTGCCGGATGTTGCTCCGGTAGGAGAGACTGCCGACCAAGCTGATTAGCGGCTTGCGGCGCTGCCACAGGCTGCTGCACACCCTGCGCAGGATGCGCGGCATGGAATAGAAGTTCCGGCTGCAGGAGATCATTTCTTGGATGATGCCGTCCTGAGACAAATGCTTGTAACGAGCGACCGGGAAGCCCAGCGTGTAGTATTTCCAGTCTTCCGGGAACGTATCCAGCGCGATGCGGTCCTCCGATTTCATCTGGTCCCACAGGCGCGTGCCGGGCAAGGGCGTCAGAAACAGGACGTTGAGATTGTCCAAGCCGTACTGGCTCGCCACCTTGGCGATACGTTTGCCGATGCCCGGTTCGTCTACGTCCAAACCGATGATAAAGGAACCCATGACCAGTATATTGTGCCGCTGTATGCGCCGCACGGAGGCGCGGAAGTCCCGGTCCTTGAGAAGGTTGAATTTCTTGCCGAGCTCCAGAAGCGCTTCTGGCGCGAGGGATTCAAAGCCGATGTAGACCCCGCTGCACCCGGCCTTCGCGGCCAGCGCCAAGAGTTCCTCGTCATCGGCGAAGTTGATGGTGGCTTGGGCAATCCATTGGATTCGTAGGTTCGCCCGTGCCAACGCGCGAAACAGGTCCTTGGCGCGGGCGACGTGTTCAGGGCGCGTGCCGATGAGGTTGTCGTCCACCACCAGAACGAGCTTCTCACGGACCGACTGGAATTCCCGCACGACGTCCGGAATGGGTCGCTGCCGGTAGCGGGCCCCGTTGAACGCCGTCACACTGCAAAAACTGCAGTTCAATGGACAGCCGCGCGTGGTCTGAATGGCTCCGAAGGCATATCCCGTAGCCAGTAAATCATGACGGGCGAGCGGGACATTGCTTATCTCAGCCAACCCTCCGTCATACCGGCGCTTCAGGCAGCCATGTCGGGCGTCCTCCAGGACCTGCGGCCAGATGCCCTCGGCTTCCCCCGTGACGACCGAGTCCACACGCTCCATGACCTCGTCCAGGCACATGGTTGCGTGAATGCCGCCCATGACGACCGGCACACCCAGACGCCGGAAGTGAGTGGCCACTTCATAGGCGCGGTTCGCCTGCGAGGTGAAGGCGGTAATGCCCACCAAGTCCGGCCGAGGCATGGCCGGATAGTCCGGTACGCCGAGGTTCTCGTCCACGATCGAGATTTCCCACTCCGGCGGGGTCAGGCCCGCGAGAACCATCAGTCCGAGTGGTTTCCACACGCGGTAGCGGTTCCAGCGGCTTTCCTTGACTTTGACGATGCTGACCAGTGGGTTCGAGGGGTTGATCAGGCATAGTCGCATGGCGTGCACTCGCTTATGGATCGGGGACTTGCCATTTGACCTTCGCAGAGGTGCGCACTGGGCCGCTTGTCTCCGATTGTCGTCACCAAGCACCGGACTTACAAGTCTTCGACCGACGCTCCGCGATCTGTCCCACGGCCAGGTTTGCGTTACGACTTCCTCGGACGACCCTTCCATGAGAGGAGCAAGTCACCGCTGCCGTGCCATGGTGCGGACCAGCTCCGTGTCGAGCTTCTGGAGATCCTCGCCGAAAACCTGCTTGAACTCCGCGAGCCGGGTCTCCGGATCGTCCCAGAGGAGCGGCTGCTTGGCGGCCAGGAGCTTCAGATACTCGACGTACTGCTGCGGATGCCGCTTGAGGAGGAAGTAGGTCAACGCCCAGGCCTCGGCGTAGGCGTCTTGGGACGTCTCCGTGCTCTTCACCCGGGTATCGTCGCCGATGAGCGTGGCGAGCGAGTCGGCCGGGCGCCGCCTCAGGTAGTCGCGAAACTGCGCGAGCCGCACCTGGTTGACCCGCCCGACCGTGCGCCATCCCTTGGAGCTGCGCAGATCGGGCGTCTCGAAGAACTGGGCCACCCCCTCGCTGAACCAGAGGGGACAGTCGCTATAGCGGGCGTGCAGCCCCCGGTTGAAGGCGATCTGGTGCGTCGCTTCGTGGACGATCGTGGCGACGGTCCTCGGCGCGTCGGGTCGGCGGAGGAACTCGTCGATCTGCGACGAGCCGCGCCGCCCCCCGCCGTATCGGTTGATCGACTCGATCCCGGTCAGGTCGTACATCACCATCCAGTTCGAGCGGAAGCTGTAGTAGCCGATGGTCGCTTCCACGGCGTCCCCCACCTCCGCCCGGGAGAAGTCGACGTACGACCGCTTGTCGGCGAAGACGATCGCCACCAACGGGAACTCGGGCTCGGCAAGCTCGACGTCCTTGTAGGTCCAGAAGCTCGTGAACGCCCGGTAGAGCCGCTCGAAGAGCGAGCCGCACCACTCGGCGTACGCCCGCGACGTGTTGTACAGAATCAGGTAGTTCGCCGTCGAATGAACCTGGAAGCCGGACGGCAGCTCGCCGAGCATGCGCTCGGCCATCTCCTCCGACGAGAGCGGTACGAAGGCAACGTCGTCCGTGGTCCGCTCGACCAGCTCGTCGGGCTGCACGGCCCAGCGGACGCCGTCGCGGGCCTGGACGAGCATCCCGCCGTCCTCGGTGGTGACCAGCACCCGGCCTTCCACCGAGGTCGTCTGCCCGTCGCGCCGGATCGTTACGTGGTCGAGCCCTGAGGCCGACTGGGACCATCCCGCGGAGAGGACGAGAGACAGCGCGAGCGAGAGTAACGGTGGGATCGTCGACGTCTTGCTCAGATGCATGATGCCAGAAACGGTCTCGGGGGAGGAAGCGGTCGGTAGCCCCGGCTCCTCCATTATACCCGACGGACGGGGCATCCGGTCTGAAACTCGCGGGACCGTCCGCTCAGCCCTCCGGGGGTTCAGCGGCGTTCGGCGTCCGGCTCCGTGGGATGTCCGCTTCCGGCGGTCCCCACCGGCTGGCCAGCCAGGCGACCCCGGCGGCCACGGCGGCAAACAGGGCCACCAGCGCCAGGCAAATGCCTGCCACGCGGTCCTCGATCCCGTAGTGGAGGAGATTGAAGATGTGGATCGACAAGGTAGCCAGGCCGGGCGGGACGACCAGGACGCTGGCCGCCAGGTCGCCCAGCGCGATCGCCAACGCGACCAGCCAGGCGACGGCCAACGCCCAGACGCGACACGGCAGGGCGATCCGGCAGAGTTGGCCCACCGGCCCTGCCCCGTCCACCGCCGCCGAATCGAGCATTTCCGGCGGGATGCTCCGCAGGGCGTGCCACATCACCAGCGTCGCCGGCCCAAGGGCCCGAACCGCAAGTGCCAGCACGGGAGCCAGGATCGACCGGTCGTACAGGTAGACCAAGAGCGGGATCTCGGGCCGGTTCAAGAGCCAGATCACCCCCAGTCCGACGATCGGGCCCGGCACGGCCAGGCAGACGGCGGTGAGCACGAGGACCAGGGACGCCCGGAGTTTGCCACTGCGGGCGATCCAGCCCAACACGGTCGCCAGAGCGGCCGACACGGTGGCCGCCAAGGTCCCGATCACGAGCGACCAGCCGAGCTCCCTGTCGTAGCGGATCGGACCCTCGGCGACGATCAGGAGGCACTTCCCGAGCGACCAGCTTCGCACGTAGACGCCGTCGATCTGCGTCACGACGATCCCGGCCTTGTAGCACAAGCTGCCCAGCGGCAGGCCCACCACGAGCACCAGAGCCAGTGCCACGGCGGCCGCCATGGGCCCCCGCCACCACCCGAGCGGGAACGCGACCCGCCGGCCCGCAGAGGCCGGTCGATCGCCCGGAGCGAGCTTACCCAGCAAGACCAAGCCCGCCAAGACCAGCCAGGTGGTCAGGATCACGCCGGGCATCACGCCGAAGCGCGGGTCTTCCGGCTGGGGCCCGACGGCCTGACGCGTGTAGATCTCCTCGGCGTAGGTCCGCACGGCGAACAGATCGGTCACGGTCATCTCGCCGGCCGTGAGGATCACGACCCAGATGGCCGCCACGCCGATGGCCCCCAGCGACCCGCGGAGCGTCACGCGGCGGAACACCTGCCAGGGCGAGCCGTCCAACAGCGCCTGCTCCTCCAACTCCGGCTCGACCAGCCAGAACCCCGCCCCGACGATCAACACGACCCAAGGCAGGGCGGCCATCGCGTGGACCCAGATCGCGCCGGTCCAGCCCTCCAGCCAAACGGGCCCGGCGTAGCCCAACGTGTACCACCCCTGGATGCCGAAGCCCGCCTGCCAGGCCGCCGCCTGCAAGTAAAGCGGCACGAAGAGCATCACGCCGAACAGGACCAACCCGGCCCGGCGGAGAGGCAGATCCGTCCGTACCAGCAGCCACGCCAGCATCGTGCCCAGCGGGAGGCTGATGGCACAGGTGGTCGCGGAGAGGAACAGCGTGTTTCCGAGCAGGCTGGCCGTGCGGACATCCACCAGCAGGGAGGCGACGGAGCCGAGCAGCAGAAGGCCCAGCACTACCCACAGCGTGTAGGGTGCGTGAAACGCACCGCGAGGGAATAGATACGGACTGTTCTCGTGGAACGTCGACGGATGACGGGACGGCGGTAAGCGGGCGAAGCCGCAAGCGGCTGACGAATCATCAATCATCAATCATCATTCATCATTCACATTCATCAATTCCATTAGTTCTCATCCCCCCCCACCAGCTTCTGCTCGACCTTGTCGGCCTGCCAGGCGATGGCGGATAGGGCGCGGCTGACCTCGAGGGGATCGAGCGTGTCGGCCATCTGGTTGGCCTGAAGGACGACCACCGACTGACCGTTCACGTCCCGGACGGCGAACGCGCCGTGGAGCATCTTCAGGTTGTAGCGCAAGAGGGTCATCGCGTGCTTGTCGACGGCCGGGCCGCAGATGGACCAGAAGGTGACGACGCCGTGGCCCGACTCGTCCGACTTGCCGAACTCGACGTGGACCACCTGTTTTCTCAACGAACCGATCGGGATGGTGATTTGCAGAGTGCCACCCGACTCGGCGATCTGGTAGCCCCCGCCCTCGGCCACGTTGCGGACCATGGCCTTGGGGTCCTTGGTCGTGGGTGCCAGGTCGTCGAAGTCGAGTCCTCCCGCGGCGGCCGCGCCGGCTGCGGTCCCCGCCACGGCTCCCGCCGCAGTCCCCGCGCCCGCGCTACCACCTGGCGCGGGGGACGGCGAGCCCGGGGGTCGGGGCGGCCCCGGGGGCTGCGGTCCGCCCGGTGCCGGCGGGGCACCCGGAGCCGCCTGCCCACCGGCGGCCATCGCGTGCTGGACCATGCCGGGCATCATCATGCCGAATCCGGCCCCCATGCCCATGCCCATGGCGCCGGACGCCTCGCCGCCCCGCTCGGCCATTTTGGACATGCTCTGGGCCGCCTGGAACTGCATGAAGGCGTTCAGGTCGCCCACCGCGCCCATGGCACTTCGGGCGTCGATCGCCTTCTGCACCTCCTCCGGCGGGGTAATCGCGTTGATGAAGAAGTCGACCAGCTCCACGCCGTACTTGCCGAACTCCTCGCTCACCTTGGCCCGGGTGCCCGCGGCGATTTCGTCGTAGCGGGCGGGCAGGTCGAGAAGGCTCATGCCGAGCGTGCCCAGCAGGTCGGTCAGCCGGGCCACGATCAGGTCCTTCAAGAAGGAGGAGATCTCTTCGGTCGTGTACTTGCCTTGCGTCCCGACCAACGTGTTTAGCAGCACCGTGGAGTCGACCACGCGGAAGGAGTACTTGCCGAAGCTGCGGAGCCGCACCATGCCGAAGTCGCGGTCGCGGAAGGTGATCGGCTGGCGCGTGCCCCACTTCAGGTCGAGGAACGTCTGCTTGCCCACGAAGTAGACTAGGCACTGGAACGGCGACCGCTCCCAGGGGATGGTCAGAATCCGCGTGATGATCGGCACGTTCTGCGTGGAGAGCGTGTAGCGTCCGGGCCCGAACTGGTCCATGGCCTTGCCGTCGCGGAAGAAGATCGCCTCCTGGTTTTCCTGGACGATCAACTGGGCGCCGAGCTTGATGTCGGCGGAGCCTTCCGGGGGCACCCGCTCGACCAACGACCGGTTGGTCTCGTCGAAGAACTGGATGACTTCCAATCGCATGGCCATGAGAAGATCCCCCAATCAGAGTAGAGAAGTTTTCAAGTCGCGGTACGCCCAGGCTATTCCAGGCCTTTGAGCATGTCCTCCCGGATGTCCCATTGCTGCTCCAGGGCGTCGATCTGTTCCAGAAGACTGGAGATCGTCTGGGCAGTGCGATCCAGCGCGTCGGGCAACCCCTCGATCGCCTGCGAGAGCGCGTCGACCCGCTGCATCAGGCCGAGGTCGTGCTCGTAAACTCGGTCGAGCAGGTCTTCGCGGACCCGGACCAGGTCGAAGAAGCCGCTGTATCCCTGCATGGCCCCGCGGATTCGGGCGATGAGCTTGTCGAGCCGGCCCCGCAGTCTGTCCACTTGGGGCAAGGCGTCGATCCGGCCCGCGTCGGCCAGGGGGCGCGTGAAGTCGTCGATCGCCCGCTTGGAGCGCTGGAGCCGGTCAGCCAGCCACTCGCGCTGGAGCCCGTCGCTATCCCGGCGATACTCTTTCTCCAAGTAGCCCCGGAAGCCGGGGATGTAGCGGAGGATGGTCTCCAGCCAATTCCGGTGTTCGGCGTGTTCCTTAGGTTCCGGCATGCTGATCCCCCTCGTGTGGCGGGTGACGGGTATTCACGGTGGTCCTATCTGTATTTTCGCGTCCGGTCCGCGTTTCTTGCATCATAGCGAACCCCGCCCAGGACGGAAGCGGGGGCAATTCGCCCGATCGCGGAGCAGGATGGGGGCAACCGCGGCACGGCCAATTCTCCCCCGGTTTCGTTAGACACCCCAGACCCTTGGTTTCTCTCCCGCGACTCATCTTGGCCTGAGGTCGGAAAGTCTGCTATAGTGCCGCCCCATTTGTGCCTGCCTGCGGGGGGGCGTCTCTTCCCACCAGACAATGAGAGGCGACGACTCGATGTACGGCGATCCGAGCAGAATCCTGGCGACGGTGCTCCTCTCCATCGGGGCGATCGTCGGTTCCGGTTGCAGCGGCCCCAGCCCAGCCGGCAGACTGGCTTTCTGGCCGTTCAATCGGGGGGGCTCCGATGTGGTGCCGGGCGTTACGTCGCCAGCAGAACGCATCGCCGTGCTGCGGAAAATGGGCAAAAAGGCCGCCTGGGCCAAGTCGGAGGAGCGGGAGCGAATCTCCAGCGAACTGGCCGGAGCCTTCCGAGACGAGCCCGACCCGTTGATTCGGCTGGAGATCGTCCGCGCGATCGGAGAGTACCGCACGCCCGCGGCAGCCTCGGTCCTCGACGCCGCCCTGAACGACTCGGAACCGGACGTCCGCATGGTGGCTTGCCGGGCGTGGGGCGACCGAGGCGGTCCCGAGGCCGCCGCCAAGCTCAGCGAAGCGCTCCGTTCCGACGTGGACGTGGACGTCCGCCTCACGGCTGCCCAAGCATTGGGCGAAACCGCAGATCGCAATGCGGTGGCCGCCTTGGGCGAGGCCCTGGAAGACCGCGATCCGGCCATGCAGTACCAGGCAGTCCAGTCGTTGCGGAACGTGACCGGCGAGGACTTGGGTAGCGATGTCAACCAGTGGCGTCACTACGTGAAGGGCGAGCCGCCTGACCCAGCCGAACCGGTCTCGGTGGCCCAGCGAATCCGTCGGCTCTTCTACGACTGAGCCCTGCACGGCCAATGCACCAAGGGCGGCCAACGGGAGCGCGGTCTTTTGGGAAAAAGACGCCGTAGGCCCGCGCATTACCCACCACGGAATCAACGAAATGAGCGACCCCGGCGCACAGAAAGTCCGTTGCGGTTGTCTCGCGGCAGAAAAAACCGTACGATAGACGCGGCCGGCGATCCACGACCGGCATGCGGTTTGCGCGATAGACAAGCAAACGAACGACGGAGACCGGCAGCAGGCCGACCGGGGCGGGATGAAGCCACTCAGGTTTACCGATCGGTTCAAGACACTGTACAACGTCGCCATCCGTCTGTCGGAAGCATCTGAGGCGGATGCGGTGTTGCTCCTTCTCGATGGATCCGCCGACTGGCCGCGCTTGAAGAAGCTCTCCGGCGATGTGAAGTTGCTGGTGGCCGTCGACACGACCGAGCAACTGGAGGGCGCCCGAGAGGCGGGACTGGAAGCGGTGGCTCTGGACATGGCCGACAGTCCGGTTCACGACCGGATCACCCAGGCCCTGTTGGAGGCCGTGGCCGACGACATCCTCCGGCCCGGCTCCGTGGTCGTGGCCCTGTACAGCGGCTTTGAAGCCGACATGATGGACTCGGTCAGCGTCATCGACCTTGGCGACCACCTGGATCGGCTCACCGGCCGCGATCTGCGGCAGTTGGAGACCCGGGTGCCGCTCGACACGCTGAAGCTGGTGGTCGACCTGGCCGTGGAGATCGGCCGGGAGGGGCGCGAAGCCAAGCCCGTCGGCACGATGTTCGTGGTCGGCGACACCCGCCACGTGCTGGCCGCCAGCCGCCCGGCCGGCTTTGACCCCGTCCGGGGCTACAACCGCAAAGAGCGAAATCTCTCCGACCCCCGAGTTCGCGAGGGGATCAAAGAGATCGCCCAGATGGACGGGGCGATCGTGGTTTCGGCCGACGGCACGGTCGAGGCTTCCTGTCGCTATTTGGACGCCTCCGCCGGGACGATCACATTGTCCAAAGGCCTGGGCGCCCGACATTGGGCCGCCGCGGCCATCAGCCGTGCCACCAAGGCCGTGGCCGTCACCGTGAGCGAGTCCAACGGCACGGTCCGCATCTTTCAAAACGGCGAAGTGATGCTTCGCATCGAGCCCATTCACCGGCGACCCATGGTCTGGAAGGAGTTCGAGTACGAGCCCCCCACCCCGGAAAGCCGGGCCAAGGCCAAGCCGGAAGCCGGGAAAGCGGCCAAGGAGTGAGCGCCTGCCGAGCCGGGCGATTCATGCAGAGACCACATTGACCGCGCTAATGCTGCCTATCGCCGTTTCCACTCGTACGAGCTCGACGAAATCGAGCGGCCCTGGGCCTCCCGATCCTCACACGCGATGAGTCGCATCACGGCGGGTGTCTCTTACACCTTGGCCCTCAGCGTTTCTCCGGTCGCTCGATGACCAGGGCGACCTCGAACCGCCGATGCGGATCGCTCGCCTTGACCACCGAGGCGGGGCGGATCCAAAGGAAACTCGTCGCCCGCCCGTCCGGGCCCGGAATCTCGTACAAAAACACGCTGGCGTCGTTGATCATTCGGCGGGCGAAGCCGAAGCGGGAGGTGACCAGGTCGACCAGTCTGCGGGCGTTGCCGGTCGTCCCCTGGAAGGTGATCCGCTGGAGTTGCTGCCGGGGGTTGAAATAGTAGGTGAGCGCCCCGGCCACGTCGTCTTCGGCGGTTCCGGTAACGAGCGGTACGCGGTATCCCTGGAGCTCGAGGTAGGCCAACCCGGCCGAAACGCGCGGCCAGCGACCCACCACCCAGTCGGGGCTCAGGTCGAAGCGGAACACGTCGGCCAGGTCGTACGTGGGGATGTCTTCCGGCGAACCTTGAGCCTCTGAGGTTGCCGAAGAGTCCGTGCCGCCGGAGGAGGAGCCCAAGAGAAGTGCGGCCAGTCCCTCCTGCTTCTGAGTGGACGGGGACGAAGATACGGAGGCAGTGACCTTGGACCACCACCCGGACGCCGAGAACAGGGCGATCGGGCCGGCCGCCGCAAGCAATGGGACAAGAACAAGGAAGCCCTTCTTGAGCATCGCCGGTGCCTCGCACTCCACGTGTCGCACGACTGGTATCCGTAGCACGGCGCCACGAACGAACCCGCGCCGCTATTGAAGAATCGGCAAGCCCGCCCTCCCGGCTTGCCGGCGGCTGCCGGAGGCCACGTAGACTGCCCAGCCCGGATCGTTCATAGCGTGACCTCGTAGCACAGGCATCTTGCCTGTGTTCGCGGTTTCACAGGCTGGAAGCCTGTGCTACGGGCTTCGTGAACAATTGGGTCTGGACAGCAGAAGGCGACGTGGGACGCAGGACCGGTGCCGGTCGATACAGCGTGAAAAACCGCGCCAGCCGACACAAGTCGTAGCGCTGGGCGGGGGCGCCCGCACTTGCAGCACGGGTTCCCTCGCATGGGCCGCGTGGGAATGGGCGGGGGCGGTCAGTTCCCCGACTCGCGCCGCTGGACCTTCCAGACCTTGAAGTGCGTGTAGCTGGCCCGATGGGTGTGGCCCATTTGGCGAAGCCCGATCGCGCCGCTTCCCCAAACGGGGCCGTACGTGGAGCCGTCGTCGTCGAAGGCGGCGGCGATCCGCCCTCGCGTTTCGACGCGGAGCTTCCCGCCGACCTTGAGCACCCGGACACGGTGCGGCCCGGGCCCTTCTCCGGCAATGCGGTCGATGCCGCAGCTCACTAGATAGAATCCGTGGTTTTTTCGGACGTTGGCGGTCCGCCTCGGGATCCCGCCGTCAGCAGCGGCAGAACAGGCCCAATAGGAGACGTGGTACGAGTTGAGCGCGCCGGAGTGATAGTCATTGAAGACCCCGCCGCGGTGGGGCAGATCGAGGTCGAAGATGCCTCCTCCTTCTCTGGAGGTGGCACCAAGGAAGACGATATTCAGCCCGTTCTCGGAGTCCTTCGGCGACATGCCGAACTCGAGCAGGAAGTCCTCGGGGAAGACCCGCGTGCTCCAGAGGACGACGTGGCCGTTCTCTTGCGGCTTGAAGCTCTCCAGGTGGAGCCGGCCCTCGTCGGTCCACGCCCGACCGGGACCTTCGAGCACCCAATCCTTTCCTTCCGGCAGGCGCACGCGGCGGTCTCCGTCGAACAGCTCGCCCTCGTGGACGACGCCCAGCGGCTTGGTGAAGTCGGCCTCGTAGGCCGGCGTGAGCCGGTACGGCGCAAGATCGAGCGGGCCGCCGTAGTCGGTGCGGCCTTCTCCATCGAGCGGCGGGACGTCTTGGCCTCTCAGTGTGGCGGCGATCGCCCCTTCGTCCAGGAAGCTCGGATACACGGCTACGGAGCGAACGGCGATCTGGGCCGGAAGCCCGCCTTCTCCGAAGCTCCCACCCAATCGCAACGAGCCCGAAAGCTCGGCCGGCGGCTCCCACCGACGACCGGCCTCCTGCAATCGCGATTCCTGCTGGAGGGCGCCGTTCAGATACGCCTCCAGTCGCCCTCGGGCGGCATCCCACGCCAGCGCGAGGTGGTACCACCGTCCTCCCTTCAGGTGGCTCCAGAAGATGCTCCCGCTCGGCTGGTAGTCCCCCGCGGCCGGGACGGTCAACTTCAGAATCGGATGCCTCCGGTCCTCCGTAAGTTCGGCTCGCAATACGGGGCAATCGACCAATGACACACGCCCCGGTTTTTGCTTCGGGTCGGAAGCGAAGCGGATCGTGCGGGAAGGCCGAAACCAGCACGAGAGGGTCCCGGTGGACCGCCAGAGCCCGTCAGGGACGGGTACGACGACGGCGGCTCCCTCGTTGCCGGGCTCCACGCCACCGCCTTCGGCGGGCTTCCGTAGCGTGGCCCCGGGCCCCAGCTCGGCCATGATCTTCCGGCCGTCGGCCCGACCTTCCAGCGTGCCGTCCAGATCGAGCCGGAATATCTGGGCGTGGCCCACCGTCGCCGGAATTGCCGTGAGAACGGCAACCAGGGCAGTCTTGCCGATCGCATGGGAGAGGCAGTGAGATTTCATCAGCCGGCTCCTCTTCCGAGCACCCGCCGTAGTCGAAACCAACGATGCCGCAGGATCGATTGCGTCCCATGATACCGGATTGCGGCGGCGATGCACGGACCTCCCTCCGGCGAGAACCGCCAGCCGTCTGATTGTCCCCGGGTTTCCCCAGTGTTATCCTGTCGTGGGAGGAAGACGCGGTCGGACGGGCGATGCACTGCTGTGGGAACGGAAGGCAGTAATCGGCGGCGCGGCCGTTCCGTCAACGCTTTCGGGAGAAATCGGACTCGGACCAGAACGGGGAGACCACGCATGAGATCGACCAACGACGCTTCGCTTCGGACCCATCGCGGCATCAACCGCCGGCACATGCTTCAAGTCGCGGGGCTCGACCTCCTCGGCCTCACGCTGGGGAACCGGCTCCTGAGCGGGGAAGCCAGGGCGGCCGGCCCGCCCGACGCAAGCGCGATCGCACCGCTGAATCGCTTCCCCCGGATGGTGCAGCACTACTTCGTGGATCGGGTCCGCCGCGCCGAGAAGGCCGGTCTGGAAGTGCAGGCGAGCTTGAAGACCAAGGCCGACGCCGAAGCCTACGTCCGCTCCGTGCAAGAGAAGATCCGCCAGAGCTTCGGCCCCTACCCCGAGAAGACGCCGCTCGATCCGCGGATCACGGGCGTCGTGGAGCGAGACGTCTACAAGATCGAGAAGGTTATCTTCGAGAGCCGGCCCGAGTTCCTCGTCACCGCCAATCTGTACGTCCCCAAGGGCCGCGAGTTCCCTCTGCCGGGCGTGGTGGGCACGTGCGGCCACTCCACCAACGGCAAGTGCGCCGAGGCGTACCAAGCGTTCGCCCAAGGGCTGGCGCGGATGGGGTACGTCGTGCTGATCTACGATCCGATCGGCCAGGGCGAGCGCCTCCAATACCCGGACGAGAAACTCCAATCGCGGATCGGCGTCGGCGTGCGCGAGCACCTCCACGCCGGCAACCAGCAGTTCCTGGTCGGCGAGTTCTTCGGCACGTGGCGGGCCTGGGACGGAATTCGAGCGCTCGACTACTTGCTCACCCGGGAGGAGGTCGATCCCAAGCACGTGGGCGTGACCGGCAATTCGGGCGGCGGGACGATGACCACGTGGCTCTGCGGCGTGGAGCCGCGGTGGACCATGGCCGCCCCGGCCTGCTTCGTGACCACGTTCCGGCGAAACATGGAGAACGAGCTGCCGGCCGACACCGAGCAGTGTCCGCCCAGGGCGTTGGCCTTGGGGCTCGACCACGCCGACTTCCTCGCCGCCCAGGCCCCCAAGCCGGTGATCATCCTGGCCAAGGAGAAGGACTATTTCGACGTCCGGGGCAGCGAGGAGGCCCTTGCGCGGCTCAAGCGGCTCTACACACTGCTGGGCGCCGGGGAGAACATCGCGATGTCCGTGGGCCCGACGCACCACGGCTACTCGCAGGAGAACCGCGAGGCGATGTACCGCTGGTTCAACCGCGCCACCGGCGTCTCCGATGCCCAGACCGAGCCGGAGCTGGTGATCGAGAAGGACGAAACCCTCTGGTGCACTCCCAAAGGCCAGGTGGTCGAGCTGGAGTCGCGTCCCGTGTTCTCCTACACGAAGGCGAAATCAGAAGCCCTGGCCAAGAAGCGGCAGGCGCTCGCCGGGGACGCGCTCGTCCAGGCGGTCTCCGAGACGCTCGAGCTTCCGCCGCGGGAAGGGATTCCCGAGTACCGCATCCTGCGGGCCATCCCGTCGCGCAAGTACCCCAAGCCGTATTTCGTGACCTATGCCGTCCAGACGGAGCCGGGCGTGCATGCCCTGGTGTACCGGCTTCTGGACGAGCGGCACTATTCCCGGCCGCCGCGGGGATACGATCGGGCCGTCCTCTACGTCTCGCACCACTCCGCCGACGCCGAGCTCCGCGAAGAGCCGCTTGTGCGCGAGCTGTTGGAGAAGGAGCCCGACTCGGCCTTCTTCGCCTGCGACGTCCGCGGCATCGGCGAGTCCCGGCCGAACACCTGCGGTCAGGATACGTTCCTGCACGCCTACGGGAACGACTTCTTCTACGCCAGCCACGCCCTCATGCTCGACTACCCGTACGTGGGCCAGAAAACGCACGACGTCCTGTGCGTGCTCGATTGGCTCCGAGGCTGCGGGCACAAAGAGGTTCACCTGGCGGCCAAAGGCTGGGGCGCGATCCCGGCCACGTTTGCGGCGCTCGTGTCGGACCCCGTGGTCCAGGTGACGCTCAAGAACGCCCTGACTTCCTACAGCGAGATCGCCCAGTCGGAAAACTACAACTGGCCCCTTTCCACCCTCCTGCCGGGCGTGCTGGAGCGGTTCGACCTGCCCGACTGCTACCGCGCCCTGGAAGCGAAGAAGCTCCGCCAGATCGAGCCCTGGGGACCGTCTGCCGAGGCGGGGTAGCCTTGGCCCTCCCGACCTCCTGTGGTCGTTGGGCCGCATCCTGTCCTTAACCGCTTGCTTGGAGTCCGCCCCATGATTACCATCAATGCACTGTCCGACAATCCAGGGGCGGTCCACTTCCCTATCAACGCGGCATCGCCCGGTAGGGTGCGCAAGATGAGAAATCCTCCCCTAGGACTAAGGTGCGCCGGCCCCTGAGACCGCGATAGACCACCGTCCCCCCCCTGGGTACGCTATGTCGATCTGCTATCTCAAGAGCAGTCTCGGCAAGTGGTAACTGAGGCATTCCGTTTCACGGGATTGACAGAACATCGGACGTAAGAAGGCGGTAGCCGTTCACGAGGGTAGCGGCAGGAGCGACATGAACCGCTTGTAGCTGGCGGGCCACGTCAAGTTGTCAGTCGG
>DATKZH010000775.1:0-6222 GCA_035528065.1 Thermoguttaceae bacterium
CCATGGGGGCGAAGTTGCCGCTGGTGAAGGGCTTGATCTGGAAGATATTCTGACCGCCCGGGGTCATAGCGTCCCACTCGTAGCTCTGGAACTTCGGGCCCCCGTCCTTGGCGGTGAAGGCCGCGTGGCGGTTGATGCCGAAGTTGGTAGGCACCATCGTCTGCCCGTACATATCGAGATTCTTGACGTTCTGGAACGTCCGCCCGAGGGCGCCTTCAATCTCGCCGTTCATGGGGATCTGAAGCTCCATCCAGCCGCGCGAGTAGTAACCGCCGACCTCGATATCGTGAATGCTCACTACCGGCCGGTAGGTCTTGGTCATTGTGAAGCTGGTACGGCCCAGTAGCCTGGAGCCGATAAATACGAGCTGCTCGGTCATAAACTTGCGCTCGTCCCAGAGATAGACCAGGCCCAGCCAGGCAATGTCCATGCGGTCGGTCTTGCCCTTATCGCTGCCGGTCTTGCCCTTGGCGGTCTGGCTGTCACCAGAGCCGTAGTCGCTGAAGAAGTCGTCGATGTTCATGCCGGCAGCCATGGCGCCGTCGTCGCCCGTGTCCCCCGGCATATCGCCGCGATTGACGGTGATCCGCTCGGCCGTCGAGATGGCGCCCTGCTTGAACTTCATATTGCGGAACTTGCGCTTGATCTCCTCGATGGGCATGCGCTTGCGGACGATCATCCCACTGGCACCTTCCGGGTGTGTGACCACCGTTGGGATCGGCGTGATGTGCCAGGGCATGATCAGCTTAAGGTCCATGTCCTTGGGGTCGTCGGGCGACTCCCAGAGGCTCAGGCCGAGCGTGCCGTAGAAGAGAAACGGCTGCATCAGGGCCCGCTTGGCCCGGTTGACGCGACTGGCGGGGAAGAGGTGGCTCAGGACCGCTTGGTCCGTGGCGGCGGCCCGCTGGCCGTTGAGCGAGTTGTTGCGCCGGACGACGCGCGGCGTCAGGTCCATGCCCATCAGCCGGCCCTTCTGGTTGGTGTACTTGGTCAGCAGTTGCTCGTAGACGAACTTCAGCCGGCCCTTCTTGTCGACAAAGCTCGCGGTGACGGTGCCCTTGCGGTAGTTCATAATGAAGTTGCGGGCACCCTGGCAATAGGCCTGAGTGTAGTACCACTGGCATTGGTGCGGCGCACGAAGATCCTTGCCCCGATCCAGCAGTTGTTTGTACGTGCTCTCGGCGTCTTTCGTGTCGGCGGGAAAGATCGAATCGTTCGTAGCCATGGCGGTCCTCTGTCTTTCTGAAGCTTGACCGCCAAACGTGCAGGTTTTTTGCGTTCCACAAAGAGCGTCTTGCTAAAGGGTTACATCAATCGCCGTCTAAATATTCGCAAACCTATTCCAACTTTTATTCTTCTCCTGGAAGGGGTACTTGCATCTCGTCGTCGCCGTACATGATCTCCGGCGACTCATGGGGGCCGGTGATCGGCAACTCGTCTTCTTCGTCGATCGGGGGCTCTCCGTAGGTCTCCCGCGGCTGGCCGGCCCGCATATCGTGGGCGTTGCTGTGCTGGAGCATCTGGCCGGCGATGAACTGGTTGCCCGTCTCGGCCAGGGTCCGGTGGGCCAGCAGTTCGCTGACGATCGCGTTCTGATCGCGCTGGAAGACGCGGAGTTGGTTCAGCATGGCCCGCGTGAGCCGATAGAGCAGCAGAAAACCCACGTACGACAGGGCCGAAAGCATTACCACGACGGCCAGTAAACTAAGGGGTAGCCAAGTGTTCATGTCCCACATCTCCTCTTAACCGATAACGACTGCTTCTTCCCAGACATTCGAATCCTCCTGTAACTCGGACTGTTCCCGGGCCTCCTGCTGCAAGATGAGTTGGCCGATATACTCTTCGCGAACTTCCTGTAGGGGCATTCCCACCAGCGTCTCCTGGCCCTCGACGTAGGAGCCGCCCTGCTTGATCATGGTGACGATGTCCTGTACGGGGTTGACGCCCTTGGTCGGTGCCGCCGTCCCCTTGCCGTGGGGCACGAACTGGATCATGGCCCCGGCGTCGATAATGTCATCATACCGCAATTCCGACAGGTCGAGCGTGAAGAACTGGAACTGCTTGTAGAGTTCGTTGAACGGCCACTTGTGCTTGTAGCTGGCCGGCAGCTTGACGGCGCCGCGGGGCAGCGGGTATTCGAAGGCGTCCTTGATCCGATAGCCCTTGTTGATGTTCTCCTTGCCCTGCGGATAGACCACCGGAATGATGGCCGGATTCCAGTCGCCGGGCAGTAGGGCCTCGTAGTTGTGCTCGTAGGTGCGCCGCGTGATGATATCGACCAGGAACTTCTGCCGGGCGATCGATTCGGGGGCGATCACCTCGACCCGCCAGGCGGCGCAGAAGCGGGCCATGAAATCCCAGAAGAGTTCGTCCGGCATGCGCCCGGCCCATAAGTCCAGCGTCCAGCGGGTATTGCGGGCGTCAATGCCGTGGATGTAGATGCACTTCATGTCGGACTTGCTCGTGACGTTCTCGGCGTAGTCGAACGTGGCGATCTTGAGCATCTTGTCGAAGTGCTCTTTCTGATTGACGTGGTCGATCTGCCAGCGACGCCGGCCGGCGTCGTCGTAGCCGGTGAAATAGTGGTAGGTCATCACCGCGTCCGGATGCGGCAGGTGGGCGGCGTTGCGGGTATCGAGGTTGGGCGGCAGCTCGGTGACCGTGTATTCGTTGGCCGTGGCGTCGATCTTCAGTAGGCGGGCCTTCTCCTTGACCGGACAGTTCATAATCTCCGTGAGGAAGGCGTCCTCCGAGACCGAGCGCATGAACTTCAGGTGTTTCAGGGAGAATCTCGCCTCCCAGGTACTGCGCTTGAGTTCGCCGGTGACCTTATCCAATACGGCGCCCGATTGGATGCGGCGGGTCCAGGGCTTGAACTTGGGGTCCTTAGAGAAGCACACGTGGTAGAGGTAGCTCCAGGCCCCGATCATCGTACCGATCCAGAAGAACTTGATGTGACCGGGCCGCAGCATGTAGAGCACCTGCCGCTCGATGAAGTATTGAAGCTTCTCGCGCAGTTCGGTGTAGCGTTCCTGCTGCTTGGAATCGGGATCGTATTCGGGATCGTCGAGAATGTAG
The DNA here is from genome assembly GCA_035528065.1 of Thermoguttaceae bacterium. Lineage (GTDB taxonomy): Bacteria > Planctomycetota > Planctomycetia > Pirellulales > Thermoguttaceae > DATKZH01. The sequence goes on from DATKZH010000775.1 coordinate 3,079, forward strand.
CGGCTGGTGCGCGTCCCGCGCTGACGGCTGCCGATCGTCAATTGCTCGAGCAGGGAGCCGTTGAGCAGCCTCATGTGGTGCTTGTTGAAGATGCGCTTGGCGCCCTTTTTCGGAACCAGGGCACCAAAGTCGTCGATGATCCGCCCGTTCTCTTCGAGCTGGATCATAATGGGCTCGGCCGACGCGGCCACTCGCTTGTCACTGGAGGAGCAGACGACGACCTCGCGATTGGGAAAGCACACGGTCTCGCGCAGGGGCACCTCTTTGCCGAATAAGGTGCTCTTGCCGAAGCCGCGGCCGTAGGCCTCCACACACAGCGGGTACAGGTAGAAGTCCGAGAGCATTCGGCCATGGCCCTCGGCCGGTGCCTGGAGGCCCCCTTCGCCGTAGAAAGTCTCGCCTTGGGGCGCGAGGTACTGATGGCGGAAGTACATATGCCCGGCGATATAGGCCGTGGCACTGGTACAGTCCTGGCAGACCGCTATGCGGGCCTGTCGCTGACCGTCCTGGGTCAGTTGAGGGTAGTCCGGTGGCAAGGGCCACGACGGGTTGTTCTCTCTAGGATTCACAGGCGATATCGTCCACCATCAACTCGGTAATCACGCCCAGCAGCACCCACGACATGGCGAGCATCATCTCGTTGCGGGCGTTGCCCAGCGTCCGGCCGCGCAGCCAGCGGATCATGGGCCACTGACGCTTGAGTACCTCGACGTCTTTGCACTTGGCCAGGGCCATCTTGGCGACTTGATGGCGTTTGTCCGTCTGCCATAGCTGCTTGTTGGGCAGGCATCCGGAATTGATCAGCCGGGCGAGTTGGCCCTGAAGTTTGAACTCGGTGAGCATCTTGGATTCGGCCACCAGCTTGGCGAACTTGGCCGATTCAGGGACGTCAGCCGGCGTCACGGTGATAGTTTTGTTCTCCTCGTCTACGGCAGTCACAACCAACGGCGGGCCTTCCAGGGACCCTTCGCTGGCACGGGGCAGGCCGACGGCCTCTGGAGGGAGGTCAACGCTCAATCCCGCACGAAACTCATCAGATTTCGGTTCGCTGGCCGTGATCGGTGGTTGCGGGGCGGAAGATATTGGCGTCGGCGCCTCGGTCGTCGTTGAAATAGGAGTCGTCTTCTTCGTTGCCTTGCGTTTTGCCATGGTCCTCTATCTCCTGAAGGGGTTGGGGTGCTACATCGGTTATCTCGCCGGCGACGGCGTCCATCGTCGCGCGGACTCGCGTGGTAGTCTGGGTGGCTTCGAACGAACGGATTGGCTGGGCCATACCGATCGGGTTGGTCGGCAGTCCGGTGAGTTGGGCCGTGCTCTTGCCCATCAACATGCCGCGCCGGACCAACGCGGTCTCCCAGGTCTCGTCAATCATCTTGATCGCCCGCATCGCCTCCGACGGCGTGCCGTCCTCCGCGAAATCGATCAGGCGGTTCAGTCTCGCTAGAGCGTTCCATTTGCGAGCCCGAAAGACTGCGACAATCAACTCCGGATCGAGATAGCTCGCCAGCTCGGCCAGATCGGTCGGACGGGTCTCCTTCTCGTGAAGGATCACCTCCATGGGATCGCGCAGTTCGTCGGATTGGCCCGGTAGGTTAGCCATCACACGTAATCTCGTCTCCCTCGCGTAAGTAGAACAATACGTCGAACGTCCGGCCCGTGAAGTCGGAACTCGCATCCATCTCCACCACCCGGCCCGGCGGAACGTCAACGGTCAGTACGCCGTCCGCTAACGAATCAACGCTCATCTCGTGCTCGAGCTGGGCGGCCAGCGCCTCCAGAATCGGCTGGGCGTCGCCGGGATTATCCACCAGAAGCGCGAGCGCAAATTCCTCCGGCGGATCCCGCTGGGCCAACGCCTCGATCAGACGCTGAAGCTGCTCGGCCACCGGCCTGTCGTAGACCACCACCGAACCCTCGTGCAACACCCCCCGGATCTTGGGCCCGAGAACCCCGGGCAGAGTCCGAACCTTCGAATCCTCCCGGCACTCGTCGCAGATCGGTTGGTCCCGCATGTCGCCCTGGAACTTCAAGAAGTGGTCTTTCTTCGACCGCAACCGCAGGCACGCCGAACAGGGCCATACCTGCTGGGGCAGCCACAAGGGAACCCCCAACGCCGGACCCCGTAGAAGCAATTCTATCCGCTCGTCTTCGCTGTCCGTCCGCCGGGCCAGTTGCCTGGTGGCCCAACGGAACTTCCCGGCCGCCATTCGCTCAAAACTCGATCGGCTTGAGCCCGAAACTCAGGACCGGGCCGCTCTCGAACTGCACGCCGTCAGCGTCCTGACCGCCGTCGGCGAGCTGGTAACGATACTCCACGTACAACGGACCAAACGAAATACCAGGACCGCCCGAGAAGACCCATACGGGACGCTCGGTGACGTTGGCCAGCTTGCCCGTGCCCACCAAATACGTGTGGCCCACAACCGTCTCCGGTAGCCAGTCGCCCGTCAAACCCATCAGCCAGTCCGACAAGGGCACCGTCGCGTTCGGATCCACACTGAACTCCACCGCCGCGCCAATCCCCCAAATCTGGTTGTCCTCGGCCGTCTGAGCGTCCGCCCAATCCACAACCGGACCCAGCGACCAGTTCTCGCCCCAGTCGAACAGAACCCGCATCTCAACGCCCTGAGTCGCCTCGTCCGTGCCGACCTTGACCCCGCCGCCATACACCGTCGAACACAACCACATGCTCACGACCGCCACTGCCACCGATAGCCAAAACTTCATCGCACTGCCCTTTCCATAGAGATATTGGAGTATTTGCATCCGTGCGCACTCTAACCCCCTGAGTCATTCAGTCAAGGATTTAAGATAGAATTTCTCACATCTGAGTTGCACAAACCCGCCCGAGAGGGTATAACGCCACCCATGGATTGCAGTATCGTACGTTCTCTTGAATCAATCCGGCCGGCCCGTGGCTCATGCCTCCAGGCGATGCGCAATCCAACACGGGCCAGGCCGGACTTTGTCGCACGGAGATCCCATGACTGAGATAATTGGAACGATCGCAACAGTCCTGGCGGTGACGGGTGTAGTGCTTAACAACCGCCGGCTGCGCGCGTGCTTTGTCATATGGCTGATCTCCAATGCCATGAGTTGCTACCTGCACGTCGGCGCTGGGCTGTGGTCGCTGGCGGTGCAGGA
>DATKZH010000776.1:0-21637 GCA_035528065.1 Thermoguttaceae bacterium
TTCCGCCCGAGGCTCTCCGGGCTCCCGCGAAGCACGGTTGCCCCCGCGGGAGTCTTCGCCTGATACACCGGAAACGTCCCCTCCGCCCGGCGATCGTAGGCGAAAAAGGCAACCCGGCGCGAGCCGGCCCGGTCGAAGCGGTCTGCGGTTGCAAACCGATCGGGGCCGTCGTCTTCCGTGAGCCGGTAGACCGCCACCGGCAGCACAAGCCGCGGGTCCGCCAGGTCGAGCTTGTACATCACCTGGTTGTAGTTGTATCGCGGCGTCTGGTCGGGATTGCCCGAGAAGGTGTTCGTGTACGTCCCCTCGAAGAAGACGATCCGGCCGCCCGCCTTGTCGAACATCGGATGCTGCTTGGGGTTGTAGAAGCTGTACTTCTGGTGGGTGACAATCTTGCGGGCGTAGCCCCAAGGGCCCTCGGGCGCGTCGGCCTCGGCGTACCAGACTTCGCCGAGCATCGAGTCGCCGAAGGTCTCCGTGGCGATCATCACCCAGCGGCGGCGGTAGTCGTTCCAGTAGACCGAGCCGCGATGGGCGGCGATCGGCTTGCCCTTGTCCACGTCGCACAGGTGCGGCAGGGCTTCCTCCTGGGTGAGCCGGCCCTGCTTGACCAGCTTCATCTGGTCGTTGAGCCGGATCGGCGGGGTGTTTTTTTTCCACCCATATCGGAGCTTGCCGCCGGGGTTGCGATCGAGCTGCACGTCGTCCAGGCGCGTGCCATCGCGGAGGCAGGTGAACGCCTCGTAGCTTGCCGGGTCTTGAAAGTGCTCCGGGTCGGCCCGAACGCGGACGAGCGGAAAGGGATTGGCAAAATAGACGTACTCGACGCCGTCGACCGTGTGCCCGAGCGGATGCCCCTCCGGGACCGCCGGCGCGTCCATGCCGATCTCGACGACCTTCTCGAACGCGCGCTTCTGGGCGTTGAATTCGACCAGGCCCTGCTCGTAAACCTCCATGGGCTTGCGGACCTTGACGTAGCGGGCGAAGAGCCGCTCGCGCCCGGCCGAGTCGCCGAGCACGGTCAGGCCGTCGAGCCAGGTGGGGCCTTCGCCGGGCACGCGGGCGGTTTCCTTGGCGAACCCCTTCGCGTCGACGAAGTACTCCAGGTCCACGCCGACTTCGGGGTCCAGCCCGCCCTGGTCGGGAAGAAGCGACGTGGCCCCCGGCACGTGGAAATTACCCAAGGGGTAGCCCGGCCGGTTCGTGTCGCCCCAGAACCAGTGGATCTTGCCCTGGTAGACGGCGCTGAGCACGCTATCGGAGCCGAGCACCTGGCCGTTGAGCACCGGCTCTCGAATCGGCACGGGATGGCCGGTGAGGAGGCTGTCGCGGTAGGTCCCGGCGCCGGTGACGCGGTAGAGCCGCTCGGCGACGTTGATCCGCTTGATCTTCAGTTGGGCGGCGCCGCCGGGGGTGACGTCGAGCGCCTTGCCGCGAAACCCGAAGCCGTCTTCAGGATACTCGTAGCCGTGGCTTTCGACGTAGAAGAAGACCCTGCGGCCCATCAAGCCCGGCTCGTCGAAGGCGACGATGCCGCCGGAATCCGTGTAGTAGCGGATGTTGTTGACCGTGCGAAGCTCCACCAGCGGCACGCCGCGGCCGGTCTCGGCGTCGACGACCTCGATCTGGAAGTACCGGCCGGCCGGCGGAGCCTGCCCGGCAGCCAACGCCAACGCGAGCACCGCCAGCGGGATCGTCGACATCGCGGGTGATCCTCATTCGCAACCGTTCACGGCATTCGATGGAAGTAGCAGGCACACGCCGTGTGCCGTCAGCGGGTGTCATGTTCAGGTTAGACCAGCGATAGACCAGCGACGCGTCCGAACGACTCTGCGGCGTACTGGTCGCCGCGCGGACGGCACACGGCGTGTGCCTGCTACTTCGCCGCCCGCGAACGGCTACCCTCTTTCCACCGGCAGCGCCCGGGCACGGGCCCTTCGCGTTACTCCGCGGCAAGCCGCGCCGAGAGCTTCCGCCAGGCGTCCATGGATCGTTTCAGGTTCTCGTACTTGTCGCCGGGCACGGCGTAGCACTGGAGCCCGATCGGGCCGCCGTAGCCCAACTGCTTCAACGTCTTCAGGAAGCCGTAGACGTCGAACGAGCCGCGATCGAGCGGCTGGATGAGCCGGTCCCAGCTCTCGCCGTCGCGATCCGCGCCGTTGATGGTCACCAGGAACAAGCGGGGCAGGGCCAGCTCCATGAGCCGCTTCATGCTCGCCGGCTCGTCCACCTTCAGCCAGTGGCACAGGTTGAACGTGACGCCCACGTTCGGCCGATCGGCCTTCTCGGCCACGCGCACGGCGTCTTCCACGCGCTGGACGTAGAACCCCGTGTGCGGGTAGAGCGCGACGCGGATGCCCGACTCGTCGCACATCGCGGCGATCTCCCGGACGATCGCCACGGCCTCGGAGTCGCCATCGGAAGAAGACGGCTGGAACTTGCCCCGAAGGATATAGAGCCAGATGAACGTATCGCGGCCCTTGAGCGCTCGGATCACCTCGGGCAGCTTGGGGTCGTACTTGGGCTTGTCGGGATCGAGGTTCGCCCCGACGTAGAGGGCCGTCATCTTGAGGCCGTGCTTGTCGACGGCCTGGAGCATGTCGGGGATGCCGCTCGTGCCGCTGGGGGCGATTCCGGCATAGCCCAGCTCCTTGAGCACCCGGGCCTGGGCGTCGGGCGTCGCGTACTTCTCGCATTGGGCGCAGTTGGTCAGGGCGAAGAGCGGGGCCGCGTGTCCCTTGCCCGGTGCTTCGCCGGCGCGCACCAGCGGGATGAGGAGGAAGAGGCAGAGACAAATCGCGCTCGCCACGGCTGCGTAGAGGGGTCTTGTTCGATCGATCACAGGTTCGTCCTCCTTCGCTTTCAAGCTCGAAGCCGCTTGCGACTTCGCACGATATCACCCCGTCCCCACTACGCCGGCCCGTGGATCGGCTTCTCAATCAGCTCGTTGGCCGCGTCGTTGTCCGCAAACCGCTCGGCGTCCGGATCCCAGCGGAGCTTCCGGCCCAAGTAGACGGCGATGTGTCCCAGGTGGCAGAGCGACGTGGTGCGATGCCCGACCTCGGCGTCTTCCAGCGTCCGGCCTCGCGTCTTCACGCAGTCGATGAAGTCGGCCTTCTCGCTTCTGAGCGGGAAACGGATTTCGTCGGGCCCGATCTTCGACTCGAGGACCGAGGCCGGCTCGGCCTGGATCCCGCCGCGACCGAAGTGCGCCTGGATCCAGCCCTCCTCGCCCTCGAACCGCACGTAGGGGCTGTCCGTTTTGTAGATCATCCGCACGCCGCCCGCGAAACGGTAGTCGACCTCGAACGTCTTGAGCACGTTCCAAAGGCTGTCGGACGGGGGATAGACGCCGTGGCCCTCCACCTCGACCGGCCCGGTGCGATCGGTGCCGTTGCCCCATTGGGCCACGTCGCACAGGTGGGCGCCCCAGTTGGTGATCATCCCGTCGCAGTAGTAGAGCACGCGCATCCAGCCCGGACGCCCGTAGCCCTTGGGCGGGTGTACGCGGTTCTCGGTGTACGGCGCCCGCGGGGCCGGGCCCTGCCAGTTCTCGTAGTCCAGCTCCTCGGGCACGGGCATCTCCGGGCAAGGCGGACAGTCGACGTTGTCGCCCGCCGGCACGCCCACGCGAATCGTCTGCACTCGGCCGATCCGCCCATTGCGCACCAGCTCGCAGGCCCGGTGGAAGACCTCGATCGAGCGGAACTCGCTGTCGACGCGGAAGACGCGTTTGGCTTTGGCGACCGCGTCGGCGAGCTTGCGCCCTTCGGCAATGGTCCGCGTGATCGGCTTCTCGCAGCAGACGTCTTTGCCCGCCTCGACCGCGGCCAGCGACATCGGCACGTGCCAGTGGTCGGGGGTGGAGATCATCACGGCGTCGACGTCGTCCCGGGCGAGGATCTCGCGGAAGTCGCCGTGCGCCCGGCAGCCTTGGTACGTGCCGGAGGGCTTCTGGTCGCCGTAGTGCTTTTCGGTGGTTTGCCGGGCGTTTTCCATGCGCCAGGCGTCCACCTCGCAGACGGCCACGACCTGGGTGTCGGGCGAATTGAGGAACGCCTTCAGATTATAAGCTACCGTCTGCCGGCCCACGCCGATCATGCCTACGCCGATCCGGTCGTTCGGGGCGGTCCGGCCATCCGCTCCCAACGCCGCGCCCGGCACCACGTACGGCGCGGCGACGAGGGCGCCTGCCGCCGCTCGCTCGAGGAGACGTCGTCGCGTGATCGCTTGCCTGCCTGCCATCGTGGGATCTCCTGTTCGCAGTGCTCCGGCCTGTTGCGGCCGTCTGAGCATGATCTTGCGCGGAGCGGAGAGAGATGTCAAGCGAGCGGCGGAAGAGGCGGCTCGTCACCCCCTCGTTCCCAGGCTCCGCCTGGGAACGGACTACCGCGAGGCTCCGCCTCGCATCCCAGACGCCAAAAGACGGACACGCTGCAGCACAGCGCGAGTCGGGCAGGCGGAGCCTGCAAGACCGTGCGTTCCCAGGCGGAGCCTGGGAACGAGGGCACGAGGCAGGGGAAGATCGGGCTTCTCTGAACGCTCGCGTCCGTTCGTGCGCCGACGAAGACTCAATCCGCGAAGTCATCGCCGGCCAGCCGGATCGCCGCGACGTCGGGCGAGCAGGGACGGCAGCTATTCATGTGGTCGAACGCCTCGCCCAAATCCCGCCGCTCGACCCAGTGGAGGTAGGCGACGACCACGCTCGGCGAGCGGCCCATGCCCGCGGTGCAGTGGACGTAGACCGTGTGGCCGCCCTCGATCAGCTCCCGGAGAACCCGGACGCACTCGGGCAGGTTCCTTCGCAGATCGTCCTGATCGAAGTCGCGGACGGGCACCCGGCGAAGCTCGATCCCCGACCGGCGATAGTGCTCTTCCAGCGCCGCCCAGGGCACGTTCTGGTCGTCGATGTCCTCGTCCGTGTGCAGGTTGAGAACCGCCGTGACGCCGAAGTCCTGCCTCAGGCGGTCGACGTCCGCGGTGGTCTCAGGATACGTGCCGACGAAGACTTGCGGAAACACTTGATCGAGATTCATGGCGAGCGCTATGGGGAGAGGAGGTTCAGTCCGCCGCGGACCACTCGGTCGCCGCGGCCGTAGGACGGGCATCTTGCCCGTCTTTTCAGGTCACGGGCCGCCAAGCGTGCTCCGGACTTGATGAATCGTGCGGCATTGGCCGGCCGGGCGGTCAATGCCTCTCAGAGGATTATACGCGGCGGGGCAGGTCTACGACTTGTCGGAGCGAACACGGCCCGCCGTCAAGCGGCCGTCTGGCCCGCCAGGACATGGTCGATCGGCTCCGGGTCGGCTTCCAGCTCGGCGTCGTGCAGCGCCTCGGCAAGCTCCGCCCGGCTGCTCAAGTAGTAGCAGACGCCCACGGCGGCGATCAGCACGGTGATGATCCGGTAGCCCAGGGCGATCACCAGCCCCTGCCCCGCGGTCATCGCCCCGCCGCCCACGACCGGGGCGTACGGGTAGAGCCGGTCGAGCACGAACTCAAACGGCCCCATCGGCAGCGGCAGCACCCCGGCGGCGGCGCTTAGCGGACTGAGGACAAAATGCATCCCCAGCGCCGGCACGCGATCGTACAAGCCCGAGGCGATCAAGAAAACTCCCAGCGTGAACAGGCTGTGCACGGCGATCGACATCGCCGCGGCGGCCGCCAAGACGGGCAGCCGGCGACGGTACATCTGCACCGCGTCGACAATCTGCAACAGCGGCGGGCCCACGTAGGGGAGGCGCCCTATCCACCGGGTCGATCTCCCTTCGGTCCGGTCGGGCAGCAGCACGACGACGACGGCCAACGTGCCGATCGCGGTGACGAGCAACGTGGCGTTACAGACCCATCGCACCGCGCCCACGTTCCAAAAGCCGGTGAGCACGATGGCCGCCGAGGCGACCACGAACAGCAGGTACAGCCCCGTGATCCGGTCCACGAACACGCTGGCCAGGGCTTCCGCGTACTTGCCCTTCTGGTGCCGCGCGAGCATCACGCCCTTGAGTAGGTCGCCCCCGACGATACCCATCGGCGCCAGGTTGAACAGGTAGCCCAAAAACCCGATTCGAAGCGCGTCCCGCATCCGAAGCGGCACGCCGAGCGCCCGGACCAGGTAGCACCACCGAATCAGCGTCAGGAGGACCGCCGTGCTACAAGAGGCCAGCGCCAGCGCCAACAGGCCCCAGTGCTTGGGCTGCTCCAGCAAGTTGGCGAACACCTCGTTGCGATGGGCGTCCCATACCAGGTAGCCGAGGATCGAGGCGGAGATGCCGACCTTCAACAGCGTGATCAAGATCTTTTTCAAGGGACCGCTCTTTTCGTTGCGGAATGAGCGCTAAGGCATTTCATCGCGGCCCGCGCTCATCCCTCATACCTGAACTCTCAACCCTCAACCATAAAGCCTCAACTCCCATCTGCCCCGCCGGCCGCTCACGAAGGTCGAAAGGCGGCGCCGGCGATCTCGCGCTGGACCCGCTCCAGGTCGGCGTCGACCATCATCCGGACCAGCTCCGCAAACGTGACCGTGGGCTCCCAGCCCAGGTGGGCCCGGGCCTTCGCGGCGTCGCCGCAGAGCGTGTACACCTCGGCCGGACGCATCAGCTTCTCGTCCACCTCCACGTACTCTTCCCAATCCAAATCCACACACGCGAAGGCCAGCTCCACCAGCTCGCGGACCGAGTGCTGCTCGCCCGTGGCCACCACGTAGTCGTCCGGCTGGTCCTGCTGGAGCATCAGCCACATCGCCCTGACGTAATCGCCCGCAAAACCCCAGTCCCGCTTCGCGCCCAGGTTTCCCAGCCGGAGCTTGTCCTGCACTCCGAGCTTGATTCGAGCGACGGCGTCGGTGATCTTTCGGGTGACGAACTCCTTGCCCCGTCGGGGCGACTCATGGTTGAACAGGATCCCCGAACAGGCGAAGATCCCGTAGCTTTCCCGGTAGTTGACCGTGATCCAGTGTCCGTAAACCTTGGCCACCCCATAAGGGCTGCGGGGCCAGAACGGCGTGTGCTCGTTCTGCGGCTCTTCCTTGACCGCGCCGAACATCTCGCTGGAGCTCGCCTGATAAAAGCGTATCTCAGGATCCACCAGCCGGACGGCTTCCAGCATCCGAGTAACCCCCAAGGCGGTGAACTCCCCCGTCAGGAGGGGCTGTAACCAGCTCGTCGGAACGAAGCTTTGGGCCGCCAGGTTGTAGACCTCCCGCGGCCGAACCGTCTGAATCAGGTTGACGATCGACAGTTGGTCCAGCAGATCCGCCTGATGGAGGGAAACCTTGCCCCTCAGATGGCTTATGCGCTCGAAGTTCTCCGTGCTCGACCGACGGACCATCCCGTGGACCTCGTAGCCCTTCTCGAGCAACAGCTCGGCCAGGTACGCGCCGTCCTGGCCGGTGATCCCGGTAATAAGGGCTTTGGGGGTCATGGGGTTCCTCCTCGACGGGCGGGCATGGGAGCCGCAATCTTCGGAATCGGACAGGCTTGCGTCAAGCGCAGTTTACCACGGGAGTGCCCCGATCGGCAGGACAGCGCACTCGGCTGGCTCCCCATCTGGGGGAGAAGGGGGGCACCGGCAGATTGCCCGCGAGCATGGTTGCCCCGCTCCCGCGGATGGAGTAGCGTCAATGGCATCCGAGGTCCGTTCCCGCGGGGCCACCACGATGCCGGAGAGCCCGGTCAATCCGTACGAGAGCCCATCCGCCGCCGAGGAGACGCGCAGCCCTCGCCCCACGCCCCCCTCGGCAACCGGCTTCTGGGTCTGGACGGCGTTGAACGCCTTGCTCCTCCTCGGCATCCTGGCGACTAAGCCCGTGTTTGCATCAAGATTCGAGGCGCTCGAAGCCGAATTGCCATCGCATACCACGTTTGCTCTCGGGCCGGTGATCCCTTGGATTCACGGTGGCCTGCTGGTGGCCATCATCGCCGCACGTCGTGCGCTGAAGGCGGAACGGTACAAGGATCTCTGGGAGGTGATTCTGATTGTCCTTCTCAGTGCCGTCGTCGGCTACTACCTGATTGCGTTTTCGCTTCCCCTCTTTCCAATACGTCAGCCGTTGACCTGGGCATCGTGATGGATGGGGGTCGCGGCCAAGGACGGTGAAAGCCCTACTCGCTTCGAGTCTCTGCGAGGAGACATTCCTCGTTCCCAGGCTCTGCCTGGGAACGCAGTAACGCGAGGCTCCGCCTCGCCCGCAGACCCGCCGGGCGCAGCCCCGTCCTCCAACGCAGGGCAGGCAGAGCCTGCCGGGTAGGGCGTTCCCAGGCAGAGCCTGGGAACGAGGGGCAACGAGCGGCAAGGGGGTGGCCCCGATGACTCGGGCCACTACGAGCCGGCTGTCACGATCACGCTCTCGATGCCCAGGATATCCGCGATCTTCGCGATCGTCCCCGCGTGATGGCCCACGCCGAGGGCGAAGTGGTGGGTGGGCCCTTCGGCGACCCAGCGCTTGAGGAAGGTGCGGACGTCGGGCTGGAAGAAGCCCCGGGTGTTGGTGTTGCCGGTGGCGGGGATGGGCCCCCGGACCGACTCGCCCTCGGCCAGCACGAACTTGAACCGGCCCTCGTACGTCGAGCTGATGCTGAGCATCGTGATCGGGCCCTCCTTGATCTTGAACTCGACGCTCGCCCCGGAGCCGGGCTTGCCGTGGTACTTGAGCAAGCTCCGCAGCACGGGCTTGCCCTCGGCGATATTCACGTGGTGCGGCCCGTCGTGGCCCACGAGCACGAAGCCCTCGCGAAAGTCGATCGGGTGGAACTCGGCAAAACTGCCGCCGATATCGAGCCGGTCCTCGATCAGCATGGCGATGCACGTCTTCAGGTCCGACTCGCCGCACATGGGGAAGCCCGCCGCCGTCAACAGCGAGTTACCCACGATCAGGTTCGTCACCAGCCGGCGCATCTCGCTCCCCTCTTGCGCCTCGTAGTAGTAGGCCAGGCCGTCGAGGTCCTTCTCGTCGACGAACTTGTCCAGGGCGACGGCCATCCGCGCCGCCACGTAGAGATCCTCCTCGGTCAGCTTGCGCGTGATCGGGTCGGACCCGGGGTCGGGCGTGTCGAACATCGCGAGGATCTGGGCCTTCTTGGCGTCGATCTCCTCGTCGGTCACGGTGCGCTCCAGGCGCAGCAGGTCGTCGGGCTCGGTCTGGACGATATGGCAGCCGAACGCGGCGGTGAACGCCGTGGGGTCGGAGTGCATGTCGAGCATCGACTCCAGCACGTGGCCGAAGTGGCCGATCCGCGCGCCCCGAAGATCGTGCAGCACCTTGGCGATGTCGCACCACTCGGCGATCTCGGCCTCGGCGATCGGATCGTCGTCGAGCGTTCCCAGGATGACCGGCGGCGGCCTCTTGCCCATGCGCACGGCCACGCCGGTGAACTCGGGCACACTGCAAAAGTCGTCGTTGGCAAGCTGCATGTAGGTCGACGCCTTCGAGTAATCGAGGGCCTCGAGCGGCTGCAAGGCCACCAGCACGATCGGCACGTCGAGCTCCCGGATGAGAATGCCGAACGTGGAGCTGGTGGCGTAGGTGACCATGTCGCAGAAGATGAGGTCGAGATTGGCCGCCTTGAGCTTGGGCAACAGGGCGTAGGCCTTCTGGGCGTCGTCGACCATCCCGAAGTTGGTGACGCTCACTTCGTGGGCTTGGACCTTGCGGGCAAACACGTCCAGCTTGCGACGCATCTCGTCCAGGAGGCCGTCGAACTGCGGCCAGTAGTTGTAGTGGCCGACGCCGAAGACGCCGACGCGGGCCGTTCGCGGTTTTCGTCTGGGGACTCGCATTCTTCACCCGCCCCTGGATTCGTGGTCACGCGTCCGGCGACGCGGTCAACTGATCGATGAAGCACGACCGGTACACGACTCCGCGCATCTGCTCCGGCCGCGGTGGATCGAAGGCGTAGCTCGCCAGCCAGCCGACGAAGAAGGCGGGCAGGCACGTAAACGCGCCATACCACCAGTGCGGCACGTCGGTCCAAAGAATCACCGCTCCCAAGGTGCCTGCCCCGGCGAGCAGTCCCAGCAGGGCCCCGGCGCCATTGGCTCGCGGCACCAGCAAGCCCAGCAGATAAACGCCCAGAAGCAGCCCGAGGAACGTGCTGGCGATCGTGGTGATCATCCCGATCACGTTCGAGGCCAGATAGGGCACGACCAGCGCGGCGCCGATCACGCTGATGCCGAACAGGCCGCACAACAGCCGGCTGTAGGCGACGCGAAGCTCGCGGCCCGAGAGCCAGTCGTAGACCACGACGGCGGTGAGGCTGTTGATGCCGCTGTCGACGGTGCTCATCGCGGCGGCGAACAGCCCCGCCACCAACAGCCCGACGAGCCCCCCTTGCCCCAGCGCGGTGGTCACGAACAGCGGCAGGATTTGGTCCTGCTTGTTTGCCGGCAGGTCGGGCATCCCGCCGTGCTGCTCGTAGTAGGCGAACAGCGTCGTCCCGACGAGGAAGAACAACAGGCACACCAGCGTGATCGTCACGGCGTGAATGGCCAGCGCCCGCCGGGCGTGGGCCAGGCTCGGCATGCACACGTATCGCTGGGCGGTCACTTGCGAGGTGGTGTAGCCGGGCAGGTACATGAACAGCCCGAACGCACAGGCCGAGTAGAACGTGCTCCGGTCGGCCAGGTCGAGCTCCATGTTGAACATCTCGAAGCGGCCGTGCTCCGTGCCGAGCCGGACGACGGTGGCCCAGCCCCCGTCGACTTGCCCCAGGGCCAAGAAGAAGACGACGAGCATCCCGCCGCCCAGCGTGATCGTCTGGAGCACGTCGGTCCAGATCACCGCCTGGATCCCGCCCAGCACGGTGTACAGCATGGCGAACAGGCCGACGGCGACGAGCGTCCAGACGAGCTGGATCTCCGTCAATCCCAGCACCGTCTGGACGATGAGGCCCACCGCGTAGAGCATGCTCCCCATCCAGCCGATGGCGTAGCAGGCGAAGAGGATCGTGCCCAGCCGCCGGATCGGCCGGTTGAACCGCAGCTCGAGGTACTCATAGACGCTCGTCACCCCCAGACGGACGTACATGGGCACGAACAGCCACCACAGAAGCGGCGTGATCACCAGGGGGATGAACAGGATGGCCACGAAGAAGTGAAAGCCCTGGTAGGCCGCTTCGCGCGGATAGGCCACGAAGGAGATCGAGCTGAACGCCGTGGCGAACAGCGACACCCCCACGGCCCACCAGCTCATCTTCCGCCCGCCGAGGAAGTAGTCCTCGCTGGTCTGCTGCCCCCGCATGAACCACAGCCCCAGCGCGAATACCAGGGCCAGGTAGCCGCCGAAGATCGTCCAATCGATCCAGCTCAGAGTGTTCATCCCGTCGGCCGCCTGTTGTGCCGGAGTGAGGCACGATGCTTCGTGCGCCTACCGGGAGAGCGCGAAATCGTGCTTTTGGCCATTGATAATCTCTGCGGTCGTCCCTGGCAACCCTCCGGCGGGCCGATTCGATTGACAGGGCTCGCCGGCCCCGGATATTTTGATGGGCGTGACGGCTCGCGGAGGAAGCCTTCCTTGGGAAGGCATCCGGCGGGTCGCGTTGGTTGTCAGGAGTTCAGAGATATGGCCCGTTCCAGACGAGCTGCCACATTCGCCTCCAAAGTAGCAGGCACACGCCGTGTGCCGTCCGCCGGTTACGGCACACGGCGTGTGCCTACTACTCTGAAATTGATCAACTTATCTCTTGGCTCGCCCTTGGTATGGATTGCCGCCGTTTTGTTCTGGACGCTTGGCGGACCGGCGGCGACGACGGCCGCCGAACGGCTCCCGGCCCTCGAAGCGGCGGATCGCCCTGCTTCCGACCTGGCCGTGGGCTTCCGCGATCCCCCGCCTGCTGCGAGGCCCCATGCCTACTGGTGCTGGCTCGACGGGTACGCAAAACCCGACCACTTCGCGTACGAGCTGGCCGAGATGAAAGCGAAGGGCCTGAGCGGCGTTTACCTCTTCGACGTCGGCGCCCGCGACCCCGACGACGTCATCCCGGCCGGCCCGGCGTTCATGGGCCCGGAATCGGTCAGGGCCATCGCCCACGCCGTGAGAGAGGCGACGCGGATCGGCATCGACGTGGGGCTGGTCACTTCGAGCAGTTGGAACGCGGGCGGGTCGTGGGTCACGCCCGAGCACGCGGCCATGGGGTTGTACCAGTCGCAGATCGTCTGCGAGGGCCCGGCGAAGCTGTCGGAGGTCCTCCCCTTTCCCGGCGTGCCGGAGAAATGCCCCAAGCGGCCGGACGGCCTGCCCGCGTTCTACCGCGACGTCGCCGTGCTGGCCATGCCGCAGCTCGAGCGCCTGCCCGGCCACGAGTTCCTCTTCGAGGTGTCCCCGCCGGGCGAGCACACGGTGGATCACGTCGTGCTGTACAACACGCCCAGCGAAGACCCCAAACGCGACGGCGAGCTGCACCTGTTCGCCAAGGAGTTCGCGGTCTCGATCTCCGCGACGGGCACCGATCCGGAGGACTTCAAGGAGGTGGTCCACGCGTCGCTCGCGCCGAGCACCGACGCCCAGCGGTTCGACTTCCCGCCCGCCCGGACGCGCTACGTCAAGCTGCTCGTCCTCTCCGGCCACAACCCGAAGTTCGACCGCGTCGAGCTCGGCGAGTTCGAGGCGTACTCGACCGGCGGCGCCAACGTCGTCTCGCTCTATCATTCCGAGGGCAGCCGGACCGGGGCCAAGCTGCTCCGCTACTCGTCGGCCTTGCGCCCCGAGGGCGAAAAGGAGTGGACCGCGGCGAATATCCATGATGGGGCGAAAACGGCACCGCACGGAAGCTGGTCGTCGGCCGGCGCCCCGCCCACGGTGATCGAGGACCTCGACTCGGTCGTCGATCTGACCGGCCGCCTCGATTCCAACGGCCGCCTCGTTTGGGACGTCCCGCCGGGCAAGTGGACGATCATGCGGTTCGTCTGCACCAACACCGGGCAAGGCCTGGCCATCCCCAGCCCCAACTCGCACGGCCTGGCCATCGATCATTTCAACGCCCGAGCGACCGAGATGCACTTCCGCTCCATGCTCGACAAGCTGAGGGCGGAGCTGGGCCCGCTGGAGAAGACGGCCCTCAAGATGACGTACGTCTGTAGCTACGAACTCCGCGGCGCGGCCTGGACGCCCGACTTCCTCCAGCAGTTCCGCAGCTATCGCGGCTACGACATGACGCCGTATCTGCCCGTCGTGTTCGGCTCCGTGGTCGAAAGCCGCGAGGTCACCGACCGCTTCCTCTACGACTATCGCAAAACGCAGGGCGATCTCCTGGTCGACGCGTTCTACCGGCGGGGGCGCGAGATCTCGAACGAGTACGGGCTGAAGCTCTGCGCCGAGGCGGGCGGGCCGGGGCCGCCGCTGCACAACGTGCCCGTCGACGCGCTGAAGGCCCAAGGCGCGATGGACATACCCCGCGGCGAGTTCTGGAACGCGCACAACGTCTGGGTGGTCAAGGAGACGGCCTGCGCCGCCCACGTCTACGGCAAGCCGGTCGTCGACATGGAGGCGTTCACCAGTTGGCGCCACTGGCAGGACGGCCCCTGGGAGAGCAAGCCGCTGGCGGATCGGGCGATGTGCGGCGGCACCAACCACTTCACCTTCCACACCGGCTCGCACAACCCGCCCGAGGCCGGCAAGCCCGGTTGGGTCTATCACGCCGGAACGCACATGAACCCCAACCTCGCCTGGTGGCCGAAGGCCCGGGCGTGGGTCGATTACCTGGCCCGGTGCTCGTACCTGTTGCAGCAGGGCCTGTTCGTCGCCGACGTCTGCTACTACTACGGCGACCAGGGCTACAACTTCGTGCCCCCCAAGCACGTCGACCCCGCGCTGGGCCCCGGGTACGACTACGACGTCGCCAACGCCGAGGTGATCCTCACGCGCATGGACGTCAAGGACGGCCGGATCACGCTGCCCGACGGGCTGGGCTACGAGCTTCTCGTGCTGCCCGATCGAGACGACGTGGACTGGGACGTGCTCCAGAAGCTCGAAAAGCTGGTCGCCGCCGGGGCGACGGTCGTGGGGCGCAAGCCGGTCCGCTCCAACGGGCTGACCGACTACCCCGAGCGCGACGCGAAGGTCCGCGCCTTGGCCGACAAGCTCTGGGGCCCGTGCGACGGCAAGAAGGTCCGAGAGCACTCCTACGGCCAAGGCAAGGTGCTCTGCGGGCCCAGCTTGCGGGAGATCCTCCTGGCCCGGGGCATCGGCCCGGACTTTCAGTTCACAAGCCGAAGCGAGGGGGCCGATCTCGACTACCTCCATCGCCGCACCGAGGGGGCCGACGTCTACTTCGTCTGGAACAAGAGCCCGCGGTGGGAAGAGGTCGATTGCACCTTCCGCGTGACCGATCGGGCGCCGGAGCTATGGCTGCCCGACACGGGCGAGACCGGCGCGCAGCCGGTGTTCGACCGCGTCGAAGGCGGCACGCGTGTGCCCTTGCGACTCGCGCCGCACGGGTCGGTGTTCGTCGTGTTCCGAGAGCAGCCGGCGCAAGATCACGTGGTTCGCTTGAGCAAGGGTGACCGGCAGGTGTTTCCCGTCGCGGCCGGTGCCGTCCGGGAGCTGCCTTGCGCCGAAGTCTTGCCCGGCGAGAAATCGCAGCTCGACCTGCTGGCCTGGGAGCCGGGGACGTACCGGCTCGAGACCGCGGCGGGCAAGAGGGCGCAAGTCGAGGTGCCGGCCATTCCGCCGCCGCACAAGATCACCGGCCCATGGGAAGTCCGATTCGCCAAGGGCTGGGGCGCGCCCGAGTCGGCGGTGTTCGAGAAGCTCATCTCCTGGACCGACCACCCCGACGACGGCATCAAGTACTTCTCCGGCGTCGCCCGGTACGAGAGAGAGTTCGAGCTTCCGGCCGGGCTTCCGGCGCCGGATCAGCGGCTCACGCTCGACCTGGGGCACGTCCGCTTCGTAGCCGAGGCGTGGCTCAACGACCGGCCCCTCGGCATCGTCTGGAAGCCGCCGTTCCGCCTGGACGTCACCGCCGCCGCCAGGCCCGGCAAGAACCGGCTGGTCGTCGAAGTGGCCAACACCTGGTCGAACCGCCTCACCGGCGACGCCCGATCGCCCGAGGGAAAACGCTACTGCAACACCAACATGACGAAGGCGCTCACCTGGGAGCTGCCGTGGAAAGACGCCCCGCTGCACGAATCGGGTCTGATGGGGCCGGTGCGAGTGATATGCGCGCACCAAATCGAGCTCGATCCGGCACCCTAGGGCTGTCACGATCCGAAGGTTGATGGTACGCTGTATTGCGATCGGCATTTCAGGATTCAGCCATAATCGGGCGCCGCGAAAGGAAGCCATGGGCGCATTCCACGTAGCCTGTCGCGTCGAGAACCACGTCGATCGGTCGAAGTCCATGAGAATTCCGAAGCTGCTCGTGGATACGGAAAGCGAGCACACGTGGATCCCCGGCGAGAAGCTCGAAAAGATCGGCGTCGGCCGGGAGAAGAAGGACGTCCGGTTCGTCATGGCGAACGGCGAGGTCGTAACCCGAAGCATCGGGTTTGCGATCCTCCGGGTCGAGCGGCACTTCACAATCGACGAGGTCGTGTTCGCCGAGCCGGGTGATTCGCTGCTTCTGGGTGCGCGCACGTTGGAGGGCCTGAACCTCACGGTGGATGCCGCCCGGAAGAAGCTCGTCGCCGCCGGCCCGCACCCCGCCGCGTGAGGCTCGGCGATGACGACCACCCTTGGTCCGTGTTGTTGAGAACCCGAGCAGTTGACGATAACCGGAGGACGGTATTCAAGCACCGTCTGCGCATCCGGGGAATCGGCGTATGGGACAAGACAAGCTATCCGGCGGTGCCGCGGTCGTGAAGATCAGCTATTCGTTTCTGAAGATCCACACCGGATCGGACCTGTCGCGCAGACGATTGCCGCGGATGTCGGCCACCAGCGCCAACGCCGGGCCCGTGGTCTGGCTGACGGCCTGCGGCCACGGCGACGAGATCTGCGGCATGGTGATCATCCAGGAGGTGTTCAGGCGACTCCGGCGCCGGCTGTTGCGGGGTGCCATTCACGCGTTCCCCCTGATGAACCCCATGGGTTTTGAGACCGCCTCGCGCAACATTACCGTCAGCCGCGAGGATCTCAACCGGTCTTATCCGGGCGAAGTGACCGGCTCTCTGGGAAAACGGCTCGCCCATCGCATCTTCAACACGATCCTCGAAACGTCGCCCACCCTCGTCCTCGACCTCCACAACGACTGGTCGAAATCCATCCCCTACGTCCTGATCGACCGTGTACCGGGCAACGTGCACCGAGCCGCCTACGAGAAGACGAATTCGTTCGCCCGCGAGACGGGGTTCGTCGTCGTCCTCGACACGGAGGACGTGACCGGCACCCTCTCCTACAATCTCCTGGTGACCGGCGTGCCGGCAGTCACGATCGAGTTGGGGGAGCCGTACGTGATCAACGAGGAGAACGTCGAGCACGGGCTGGGGGCGATCTGGAACGTCCTGGCCCACCTGGAAATGGTCGAGCCGCCGCGGGAGCCTTTCCGCTACCCGGTCCCGCCGGCCTACCGGGCAGGCAAACTCCTCCGATACTCCGACAAGCCGTACAGCTCCAAGAGCGGCATCATCCGGTTCCTGGCCCAACCGGGCGACGCGGTGAAGCAAGGCCAGCCGTTCGCCAGGATCGTCAACGCGTTCGGAAAGCACCAGGAGACCGTCCGGGCCGTGCACGACGCCATCGTGCTCGGACGCGCGGATACGTCGGTCGTATTCCCCGGCATGCCGATCATGGCGTTCGGAACGCCGTGAGCCGTGCCGCCGGCGACGATGGCGAGGACACGCGAACACGCCGCATTGGACGAGTCCGGCCTGACGCGTCCCATCCGGCTTGGCTCTGCCAGGAAAGTCACGCTCGCTCGGCCGCTACGGCCCTTTCACTATGGCAAGTGTAGTGGTACGCTGAATGGTGTGGCCCCGAGGACAACCGATACACACCCGCCGCGATAAGATGAACCCATGGGCACCTTCCACGTAGCCTGCCGCGTCGAGAACCACGTCGATCCGTCGAGGTCCGTCAGGATATCGAAGCTGCTCGTGGACACGGGCAGTGAACACACGTGGATCCCGGCCGCGAAGCTCGAGAAGATCGGCGTCAGCCGGCAGAAGAAGGACGTCCGGTTCGTGATGGCCAACGGCGACGTCGTCACTCGCAGCGTCGGGTTCGCGATCCTGCGGGTCGAGAAACTCTTCACCATCGACGAGGTCGTGTTTGCCGAGCCGGGCGATTTGCTGCTCTTGGGTGCGCGCACGTTGGAGGGCCTGAACCTCACCGTGGACGCTGCCCGGAAGAAGCTCGTCGCCGCCGGCCCGCATCCCGCCGCGTGAGCGTCTCGGCGGAGGGCACGCTTCGCGCGTCACTTCACCGAATCGTCCACGGGGAGCCCCAGCTTCTCGTAGAGTCGTCGGCGGCCCACCTTGTCTCCCTCCAAAATGTTTCGAGCGTACTCGGCCACCTCCTTGGCGGCGCGGCGGGGGACGACGATCACGCCGTCGCCGTCGGCCATGATCACGTCGCCCGGCATCACCAGCGTGCCGCCGACCACGACCGGGCGGTTGACCGACTCGATCTCGTTGCGGCCCGGTCGGATGCCGCGGCCCGGCTGCTTGAAGTAGAGGGGCACGCGCTGGGCGGCGATCTCGTCGGTGTCGCGGGCCGTCGCGCTGGTGACCACGCCGACGCACCCCCGGGCCTTCCACCCCAGGATGTTGTTCGAGCCGATCGAGCCCACGTCGACCGACTCGGCGTCCTCGATCACCAGCACCGAGCCCTCGCGCAATAGCGGCACGAAGGGCTCGCCGGAGCGCTCCTTGTACCATCGGCCTACCCACTCGTCGAACGCCTCCTCGGGCAGGTGGCCCGCCGGCGGCAGGTTCGCGGGGACGTATCGGGCGGTGACGGCCACGCCCACGATCCGATGGGTGAAGTGCTGCGTGTCGCGCCAGAGCGGGCGGATCTCCGGCGAGACCAGCCCCACGTTCTGAAGGCCGGCGCGGTCCATCCCGTCCGAGACGTCCGCCACGCGCAAGCCTTCAAAAAGGGCGAGCACCTCGCGATCCTCCTCCAACGCGAAGACCGAAGTCGGGATGAAGCTCTTCCCGGCACGCAACTCCGCCACTCCCTCCTCGGCGTCCTCCGTTTGGGCCTGGACCGAAGAAGGCAGGATGAGCGGAATCGCCAAGATGATCCCCCAGACGGCCGTTGCCGGCATCGCTCTTCTTCTCATGGGCGTTTCTCCTCAGGACGAAGTGCCGGGTGATCGCGCGGGTACGGTGGAAGGAAGTCTCTCGCAAAGGCGCCAAGGCGACTATACGTACTCGTTCCCAGGCTCTGCCTGGGAACGAGAAAACGGATGACTGTCGGCATCCAGCATGGACGTGCGCCCGGGCGCCAGTCCTCTGGTGTGTCGATCGCGTCCGGCTTCGACCATTGATTATCGCACAATCGGGTTGGGCGAAGCAACGTGGCGTGCCGCCTGGCAAGGGGGCCGTTGCCGGCCTGTCCGGCCGTGCGGTCTTGCCCGCCGCGGCGTCGGAAAGTGGCCTTGTTGGCTGCCGGTTGCACCGGTAGAATCCGGGCCCATTCGCGACATTTGTCTCAGGCGGCTGGCGAGGTCACCCGAAGATGCACGGCCACGCGGAAGCGCGCTCCGGTCCATCGACGGCTTCCCCCGCCCCGCCCCGGTTCGACCCGCCGCTGGCGCTCTGTCCGCTCTGCCGATCCCCGCAAATCCGCCCGTACAACCGGGACCAGGACGGAAGGACCATCGATCGTTGTTCGTCCTGCCGGGTCCAGTTTCTCAATCCTCAGTACAGCGACGCCTATCTGGCCGACTTCTACTCGCGCTACATCGGCGACGCCTTTGACGGCGACTTGGACGCCGACGCACAGGCCGACCGAAAGCGCCGCATCTTCGCCCGCGCCGCACGGTACGTCGGAATCGGGCGACTGCTGGCGATCGGTTGCGGGAGCGGGTTGGAGCTGCTGGTCGCCCGGCAGCAAGGCTGGGAAGCGCAGGGGTACGACGTCGACGCGGCCACGACCCGCCGCATCGCCCGGGCCGTGGGCGCGGAAATCTTCAGCGGCGACTTCCTCGAGCTCGGCCTGCCGTGCGACCATTACCATTGCGTGGTGATGGACCAGGTCCTCGAGCACGTCAAGCATCCGCGGGATTATCTGGTGGAGATCCGCCGCATCCTCGCCCCCGGCGGCGTGTTGTTCATCGGCTGCCCGAACATCGGCTCGTTGGCCAACGCCGGCAAGACGCTGCTGGACAGGCTCGGGCTTCGGCGTCATCGCGGCCGGCAGTACGGTCTGCCCAAGCATCTTGTCTACTACTCGCCGTACGCGCTGAAGCGCGTCCTCGAGCGTCACTACGGGTTCTCCGTGCCGGCCGTGCAGGGCGACCCGCTCAACGACTGGCGTCCCCGAAACCGCGCAAGCTGGAGTTTCCGTGCGGCGAGCGCCTTGCGCCGGCGCGTTCCCTTTCTCGACAGCACGTTCCAGATCTTCGCCCAGAAGCGAGCCGGCGCCTCGCGGCGCCTCGTGCCCTCCTCTCCGGGCTTTGCCCTCGATCCCCGTTGCCTGAAAACCCGCGCGGCCGGCGTCGGCGCGGACGGTATCGTTCGAGGCGGAGCCGCCCGTTAGTGCGTTCCCGGGCGGAGCCGGGGAACGAGGGGAAGGAGGCCGACACGGGCCTAGATGACCTCTTCAATATCCGTGTAGACGAACGTCACGCCTCCGCTGGCGAACTTGGGCACGTCGTCCACGGCGGCCTTGCCTTCCGGCGTGTCGAGGATCGCTTCCAACTGTTCGCGGCTGTCGGCGTAGAGATCGGCCACGTAGTAGTAGTCCGACGGCGTGCCGTCGGGCGTGCCCTGCACCTTGCCGATGGTCCACTTCTTCAGGCCTTTCATCCGCTTGGCCAGCGGGATGTGAATCTCCCGGTAGTACTCGTCGAACGCGGCCGGATCCTTCGGGTGCCCATACAGGACCAAGAGTCTTATCATCTGTCTGGTCTCCTGCGAAAGGTTTCTGAACCACCGATGATTCTACGAGGTGGAGGGGGGTCTGCAATGCCGTGCCGGAAGCAGATGCTGATCATCGAAGCAAGAGACGAGGCGAGGCCGAGAGGCCCCCGAATAATTGCCCTGGCGGAAGTCGATTCGATCGAGTTGGCTCTACGCAGACAGATCCTGGGCTTCTTCGCGAGATCGCGGAAGGAGGAGGGCACGTCCTGGGCTGCGGGGTGCGCGGCACCCGGTCTCCCACTCCAAGCCGTGTGCGCAAAACACGGTGATCTTGGCCGAGGCCGGACGTCGGCTGCACGGCGTTGGGGAAATGAAGTTGTGCGTCGTGTCTGGAGGACCGGAGCGATTCCAGCCGTCCGCGTTTTCTGAGGATCGGCCGGCGCTCGACCCGAGCTAGCCGCCCGGGTGGCGATCGGTAGAAAACCGCTCAAGTGATTTTCCGTCTGGCCCTTACCACTGGCCTACGGGCTGTTCATCCCGTCGGCAGAGAATTCGCTCCCACAAGGTGTCGATGACTTGCCGGGTGGCGACGGTTGCAGTGCCCGACGGGTCCACCTGCACTCCTGTGCTGTTGAAGCGACCCTCGATCGTCTCGCTGACGAAGCGGACGCTGCCGTCGGCCAAGGCGAAATTGGCCCCGCCCGGATGACGGCTGGAGTAGGCCCGCATCCCTCGATGCATGCTGGCGGTCTCCCCCGACTGGTCGGTGCCATCGAGGTTGAGTTTGTAGACTCCGACCCCGAGTTGATCGCCTGCCCGGTCACCGCTCCCTCTATCCCCAATGCCGAAGATGATCGATGAGCGCGATGCTCGGACGGTGCCGTTCATGTCTCGGAACTGCCAACTTCGCTCGCCTAGCGCGATCGTATTGGTCGTCCCGTCAAGGATATCCGCCAATCGCAGGGCCTTGTTTTCCACAAAGAGTCCGCCGATCGTCGCGCTGTCGGCGGTAATGTAGGCATCACTGCTGTTGTTGGCGATGTAGTTGGCGGTCGCCAGGAGCTGACCGTTGATTGTGCGGCCCGAGTTGGTCACCGTTTGGATGTCGGAAGGACACCGGTAGCAGGAAACCTCGTGCTGCATGAGCGCAAGCTTGGCGGGGATCCCGCAGGCTCCCCAAAGGCTCCCCACGCCCGGCTCAATCCCGTCGTGCAAGGGCTGCTGCTCGACGAAGGGAAGGATGAACGATCCCCAACCCCAGCAACTGCTACTGAGGGCGGTACCGACGTACTTCTGCAAGGACCCCGGCGGCAGCGCTTTGTGTACGTCGTGGTAGTTGTGTAGCCCCAAGCCGAGCTGCTTCAGGTTGTTGGTGCATTGCGACCGCCGGGCCGCCTCGCGAGCCGCCTGAACGGCCGGCAACAGCAGGGCAATCAGGATGCCGATGATGGCGATCACCACCAACAGCTCAACCAAGGTGAAAGCCGAACGCCTGTTACAGTACATGACCGCTGCCTCCTCGTTTAGAAGAAAGAGGAACGCTCAATAGCCTTACACCCGACTTTCCGCACTTCTCAGGCACAATATACTGAAGCTAGCAGGCAAGACGTTTCAATATGTTGTGCTAGCGGTGCTATTGATAGGTGTGTTCACATGGCAGCTAATTAGACGCAGCTTT
>DATKZH010000777.1:0-32777 GCA_035528065.1 Thermoguttaceae bacterium
GACAAGGTGACGGGGTGACAAGGTGACAAGAGGAGGCCGCGACCCCATCACCAATTCAGCCTTCACCCACCCCGTCACCCCGTCACCCCGTCACCCCGTCACGGGCCCGGTCCGCCCGCTACCGCCCGCCTTCGGCGTTGCCGCCCTGGGCGGAGGTCTTCCGGAAAAGCTCGTGCACCTTGTCGACGACGAGCGTCTCCACCGATGGGGCAAAGGGACCGGGGAGCGTCGTGTATCGCATTGCGTCACCCCCTTCGTAACCGCCTTCTTCGAGAACCTTGAGGGTGGGAAGGTAGCCGAACACGTCGTTGGAGTACCCGGCGACCCAGACCGGCGCCCCGGCCAGCTCCGACTTCAGCCGAAGCGAGTAGTCGACCACGACCTCGCCGGCCAGCGCGACCAGGGTCAGATCGTCGCCGAAACGCACGATCTGGACGAGGTACGGGTAGGTGGTGCGGATCCGGCCGTTCTCCTCCAGCTCCCGGAGCAGTGCTTCCGCGTGTCGGTGCTCGTACTTGTTTTTCGACTCGGCCTGCTTCTGGAGGTCCTCACGGCTGGGCGGCTCGGCAAACTCGAGCGTGACCTCCTCCAACGCCGCCCGGATCGGGCCGCGAACCGGCCTGGGGCGCGAGACGAGCGCGGCTTCGACCCCGTTGGCCAACGCCCGCCCATGCTGCTCGGCCAGCTCCAGGGTGCGCCGTGGCTGGGGGTTCTGATCGCCGCCGCAGCCGGCCACGAACAGGGCCATCGTCCCGGGATGGGCTTCCTCCAGGTACGCCTGCGCAAATCCGGGATAGTCGCCGCAGAACTGAAAGAAGCCGAGCGTCGTGGCGTGGCACGCATAGCCGAACAAGACGGCCACCAGCTTGTCGTCCGGTCCGTCGACCCGCAGAACGGGCACGTCGTGATCGACCCGGCCGTCCGGATTGGGGCGATTCTGGAAGCCCTGCTCGGTCGGCAGGCGCCGGTTCATGGCGAAGCCGGCCCGGGCGTGCGTGTAGCTCAGCCTGGCGGGGGCCAGGTTGCCGACGGCCTGCTCGACGAGCCCCAGCAGTTTCGCCCGGAGCGCCTCGCAATACTGTTCGGCTTGTTCCACGCGGTCCGGCTCCAGGTCGTAGAGCGCGGCCTTCGACGCCCGCAGCTCCGGCCCGCAGTGCGTGTGCGACGCATTCAGCAGCAGCCCTTCCGGCGGGAGCTTACACCGCTTCGCGACCTCCGTCTCGAGCCAATCGCGCAACGGTCGCCGCACCCCGACCAGATCGAGCGTGACGATCACCAGGCGCGTGCCTTGCGGATCTTCCAGGGCGAGCGCCTTGGCGTACAGGTCGTGGACCTTGCCCTCCGAGGGCTTGTCGCGGGCCGCGTATCCGGCCATCCACATCGGCTTCTCCGGCGTAATCACCACCGATGCGACGCCGGCCTTCCACTCGGCTTCGGGAGCCTCCGCCCCCACGGAAGACAGAGCGGACCACGCGACCGCGACGATTGCCCACAAGCCCCATCCGGCCCGGATTCGATCGGACATCGCTGCACCTCCACGCGAGAATGCCCCCGTTCAAACAGCGGCGTAGATCCTACAACGCGCGGGGCGCAGATGCAATCAGCAGCCGGGTGCCCCCGCCGCCTCGGGGACCGCGTCCACGAGCCGCCGCCGGACGCCAGCCGGCACCTCGGCCAACAAGCTCACCGAGAAACGCATCCCGGCTCCACCGGCACCCGGTGATACTGGTCGCCTTTGGGGGTCGCTTCGTCGAAATTCGGGGTCACGTCGAAGTCGACGTTTCCCATGGCCCACGCCAGGCCGGCGTAGGCGATCTGCTGAAAGATCGGGTTGCCCCAGACGTCTTCGCGGTGCCCGAGCGACGTGTAGAACACGCGCCCTTGGCCGTACCTGCGGGCCCAGGTGGCGGGGACCGGGGGCCGGTCGTAGACGTTGCCCTTCATTCCCTCGGTTTCCAGGGCGAGGATGACGTGCATGTCGCGAGACAGCTTCTTGAACACGTACCATTCCTCGAACAAGCGGAGGGACCGGGAAAGGCCCTCCAGCCCCGGGAACTCGGGCGACGTGACGAGCATCTCCGCCTCTTGCTCGAGCCCGTGGCCGCAGAACTCCGCCCCGATCATCTCGACGTACGGATCGACGGAGTCGCCGTAGAACGTGTCGGCGGCGGCATGGAACCCGACGAAAGGCTTGCCCGCCGCGATCGCCTCCAGAAGCCGCCGTTTTCCCTCCGGCGACATCGGCGGCGTGGCGTATCGCTTGTCCTTCCGGGTGAGGTCGCCGAGCGTGTAGAAGACGAAGCAGTCGTACTGATCGAGGTCCCCTTCAAACACGCGACCGTCCTTGGTGCACTCGACTTCGACGCCGACCCGTTCTCCCATCTCGGAGAGCGTGATCTCCGACCAGCTCATCAAGCCGCCGTTTCGGCAGACGACCGAATGCTCGAAACCAATCGTTCGGGTGAAATAGAGCGCTCTCTGCGTCTTTTTGTCACGCGGGGGCGTCCAGCCGCGCGGTTCGGATGGGAGCGTCTTCGGAAGCGTGGACATTTCTCATTTCCTCTCTTTGCGGTGTGTGCAAGGCGTGCTTGCGCATCGAATCTCCCTCTTACCGTTGGACGTCGCTCATCCTCTTTCCCCCTACGCCCATGTCGAGCCGGCCTTCTTGGCACCAACCCGGTCTACGGCAGCGTCTCGTGGAAGAGACGAACACCCCGCGAGCGAGCGCACAGGTTACGCAACGTCTCGCGGGGAAAGAGAGTCACAAGAGAAACTTGCAGAGAACGGTGCAGAGTTGCGTTGCGCGGGCAGAAAAAGGCAAGCAGTCGGGCGTCGCGAGTCGTTGCGCCATCGGCACGGGCGCACGACTCAGGCAATCGGCCGGAGGGACGGGCGCCCACTGCTTACCCGTTTTCTCGAGATTCGTCAAACGAGCCCGTAAGGCCGCGACGGCATGCCACCGCGTGTGGCAGGTGCAGGTGCCGCAGCCAATGCTGTCGGAGGGTCGGGCTCTCCTAGCGCAGCACGGGCAGAGTCCGGCAGGCATGCTGCCCGAGGAATCGCCGATCTTAAGGCGATCCGACCCGGCGTTTGCGTCCGCATCCCGCTCGTTCGTCGCGTCGCCGCTCTCCGTCTCCGAGGTCGCGCAGCAGGCGCAGCGGCACGTACCCGCGACCACCGCCTGGAACTGTGCCGGGAGCACCATTGCCAAGAGGGCCATACTCGCGACGGAATTCTGGAAGCGACGCATGGGCTGGGATGTAGGACCTTATTTCAGGGCTTTCCGTGAACGATCACCTGGGAAACTACGCTGGGTGGAGTTTCGGCCGGCGGTCCGTGAGCCGATCGGCCTTGAACTCAAAGGGAGGCAGCGAGCCGCCGGGCACGACCTCGATATCCACACGGATCCCGAGCAGTGACTTGAGCTTCTGCGCGACCCGCGCCTTTCGTTCCGCGTCGCTCATCGAGGCGGTTTCCGGGCTCGGCTCGACGGTCACCTTCACTTGATCCATGTCGCCGACGCGGTCGATTTCCACGCGGAACTCGTCCCCGACCTCGGGCTGGCACCGGATGGCATCCTCGATCGCGGCGGGAAAGAACAACAGGCCGCGAATCTTGACCAGCTTGTCGTGCCTGCCTTGCAGCCCTCCGACCGCCCGGGCATGCGTCCGCCCGCACTCACATGGCTCGGTGGTGATCGTGATCCAGTCGCCCATCACGTAACGGAGAATCGGCTGTGCCTCGCTGTACAGGTTGCTGACAATCAACACGCCGGGCTTGCCCTCGGGAACCGGCTGGTAGGTCTCCGGGTCGAGCGCCTCGGGAATGTAGACGTCCTCCATCATGTGGGAGTCAACGGGCCGGTCCTTCCGTTTCACGAGCTGGGAGCACGTGTACCCCAAGGGGGGCATGGCCACTTCGGTGCACCCGAAATGGTCGTGCATCTCCGCGCCCCAGAGGTCCTCCACGCGCTTCTTCGTGGCGGGCACACAGGCGCCCGGCTCGCCGGAGCAGCAGAGGAGCCGAATGGAGCTATCGCGCGGCGACATGCCCCACTCTTCCATCTTACGGCCGAAGTACAGGGCGTACGACGGCGTGCACATCAGCACCGTGGGCCGGTAGTTCTCGATGAACATCGCCCGGCGCTCCGTGTTCGCGCCGCCCCCGGAAATCAGCGGCACGCCCATGTGGTGCAGCGCGTAATGCATGCTCCAAAAGCCGACCGACGTGCCATACGAGAAGCAGGGGAAAGCGACATCGCCGCGGCCGATCCCCATGGCGTACAGCCCTCGGGCACCGAGATACGACCAGATGTCGCGGTCAAAGGTCGTGTGGCGGAACACGCGTGGACACTTGGCCGTCGTGCCCGAAGTGCTGAAGAACATCCATCCCCGTTCGAGCCAGTCCTCCTGGCGGAGGGGTGAGAATGTGCCCCACGGGGGGGTCTCTTCCTGGTCCTTCAACCACTCCTCGCGGTGGGTGATGGGGATCTTGGGTAGGTCGTCGATCCCCCGGACCGAATCCGGCCCGAGGCCCGCCTCTTCAAATTTCCGACGGTAGAAGCTGCTGCACTCCCACAGATAGCGGTAGGCCAGCGCCAGCTTCTCGCTTTGGATCGCCCGGAGCCGGTCCCGGGGGCAAGTCTCAAGCTCGGGCGCCCAGTAGCGATCGTTGGCCGGTGCGTCGTAGTGCAGGGCGTAACTGCGCACCAGATCTCGCCAACGCTGGCGGATGTCGTTCATGGGGGGCCGTCCGACTGGACAGAGGGTGAGTACATGAGTTTCAGAATCTAAGCATACGGCACAAGATAGCCAGATTCAATTCCCTGCCTTTTGCGCAGGCGCCTCCCTCCCAACAGGCTTCCGTTCCCCCGGAACCCGATGCGCTATTAAGGCCCTAATGGCAATAAAGATTGTGGTATTTCGGCCTGGAGAAACGAAGCCCCCGGCAGGCCACCCCTCTAGGTGTAAATATGACCCCCCGGAAAGAGCACACAGATCTCCGGCCGGGTGAAGAAGGGGCGAGGTACTCGGCCGATTGGATTCACTCCGCGCCTTGTTCGAAAGGCGGCGAATGAGTCCGGTCAGAAAGCGCCCGGCACAGCCCGCCGTACTTGCCCTACTCGCCCTATTGCACCTTCCGCACCACGCCGACCACCACGCCGAGCACGCGGGCGTTCTTGACGTAGATGGGCTTCATCGCCGAGTTGGCCGGCTCCAGGCGGATGCGTTTCTTCTCGGGATACCAGCGTTTGAGCGTGGCCTCGTTCTCTTCGGTCAGGGCGACGACGATCTGGCCACGGCGGGCGGTCCGTTGCCGGCGCACCACCACGTAGTCGCCGTCGGCGATCTGATCGTCGATCATCGAGTCGCCGTTGACCTCGAGCACGAACAGGCTCTTGTTCTTGCTGTCGAAGACGTCGCCGAAGTCGACCCGCTCGTCCTGCTCGATGGCCTCGTGCAAAACGCCTGCGGCGATCCGCCCCGCCAAAGGCAATCCCCGCTCCTCGATCGGCTCGGCCGCCAATTGGATCGCCCGCGACATGTTCGGCTCGCGCGTGATCAGCCCCTTCTTCTCCAGGGCCTTCAAGTGGCACATCACGCCGTTGGGCGAGCTAATACCGAAGTGCTGCCCGATCTCACGGACCGTGGGCCCGTAGCCCCGATTGCGGATCTTGTCGCGGATGAATTCGTACACCCGGCGTTGCTTGTCCGTGACTTGTCCGTACAGCTCCATTTGGGACTCCCCTTATTCGCGAGACGGATTGACCGGCCAAGGGCTCCTACCCTGGACAATCGTACAATATACGGGTGTACAGAGTCAAGAGGATTGGGCAGGGTGGCCCGGCGCTTTGCCAGGGCGCTTTGGCTGAGCGACGGTCTCGCCGTTTTCGCTGGCCGCGGCCGCTGATGGCGAGCGCGCCCCCGCCATATTGGTGGTACCGCCCCGTTTGTGTTGGCTAGACCCCTCGCTTGCACTGGGTGAGCGCCGCTGGTATGTTGATAATTGGCGCTTTTTTTGGACTCCCCTCTAAAGAGCCGGATGGTGTTTGTGCCGGCCGCGTCATGGTAGCTTCCAGCGCTCAATGCCGTTGCCCCCCTAAGAGGGCATTGTGGGCGGCTTTGGCAGCGACCGCCCTCGGTCTCCCGATGGGTGGGTGTGGCGGCGAGGCTTCCTCTCTGTCCGGCGAGATCAGTGTCGACGGCCAACTGGTGCAGCACGGCAGCGTCCGTCTGGATCCGATGGTAGGGACGCCCGGACCTTCCGCGGCCGCGCCGATTCGGGCGGGTCGCTACGAACTGGCTCGTCGCCAGGGCATACGGGCGGGCAGACATTCCGTACTGATTCTGGCGGTACGGGAGAGGGGCGGAACGGGCCAGCGGCCGAGCGTCCCGCCAGGCAACTCACATCCGAAAGGGAAGCCGGACGCGACCGTCCAGGCTGACGTGGCGCAATACAGCGCGACCGTGGAGGTCGCGCCCGGCGAGAATGCGAAGGACTTTGAGTTGAAGTCGCGCGGGCCCGATTCCTAGCGAGGCCTTCCGTGCCTCGTTGCGCGAAGTCAACCTGCCCCCGCGACGTGGAACCACGCGGAAGGCAAGGAACGAGGCATCGTGTCAAACGAACAGAGGAGGCGGTCTCCATGTCCCGATGCAAATGGGTAAGTAATGGGTTTACCCTCGTAGAGCTGCTGGTGGTAATGACCATCATCAGCATCCTCATTGCGATGTTGCTGCCTGCCGTGCAGGCGGCCCGGGAGGCGGGACGAAAGACCCAATGCTCCAACAACCTGAAGCAATTGGGTCTGGCACTCCACCAGTACCACTACGTATACGGTTGTCTTCCGCCGGGCACCGTTCGCCGCATGACCGTTGAGGACCCGTCGCAAACGAGCATGCTCTCGTGGATTGCGAGGATTCTGCCACACTTGGAACAGGAGACCCTGTACAACCGGATCGATTGGGAGATGGAACCGGGCAACGAGGGGGATAACGCGCGGCTTTGTGGGATGGAACTGGAGGTCGTACGCTGTCCGAGCAATCCGGCCGATGCGCCGACCGCCGGCTACGCTCCAACCAACTACGTCGCGTGCATCGGGCACACCGACCATGGCGACTTGCGCGAGGAGCCCCGCAAGAAACTGCGGGGCGCGTTCGGCATCAACAGCGACACCTCCTTTGCAAAGATGCGGGACGGCAGCTCCAACACGATGCTGGTTTCGGAGTGCGTGATCGAGACCCCGGCGACTAGTTTTTGGGACGGCGACACGGGAGCGTATCTCGACTGCCTGGCTCGCGTCCCGCCCCACGGCGTCCCCGTACCGACGGAGCCGCGCGGTTTCTCCTGGTTCTTCGCCCGGCGCAACCAGGCTTGGTCGTACAGTACGTGGCTCACACCCAATGACAAGGTGTTCGCATCCGACGAGTGTGAGCTGTACCCCCGACAAGCTCCGCTTGCCGCTCGCAGCCGGCATCCCGGCGGCGTCAACGTGGTGTACGGCGACGGGGCCGTGCGATTCGTTTCGCAAAGCATCGACGCGGCCGTTTGGAGAAACTCGGGCACGTGTGCGGGGGAGGAACTAGCGGGGGACTGATTGCCAGTGGCCGTGCTTCCCGCTTACCGGCGCGCTTCGTCGCGCGGCAGGAGCCGCGCCGGTTCACGCCGACCGCGCTCATGCGGCGGAGCAGTCCCCTCCATCTGCCGGACCCCGGCAATCGGGGCGCCAGGAGGCTCTGACATAACCTCTGTCCAGCCGTCAGTCAGCAGTCCTCCGGCGCTTCCGAGCCCCAGCAGCCAAGCGACTGGGGCTCACGCGGTCACCACCATGTTGTCGCGGTGGACCACCTCGTCGTACGGACAGTGCCCCAGGGCCTCGGCGATCTCGCCCGTCTTCAGGCCGCGGATCCGCCGGACGTCGTCGGCCGAGTAGTTGGTCAGGCCGCGGGCGAACTCGGCGCCGCCGGGATCGCACACGGCGACGACGTCCCCCTTGCTGAAGGAGCCCTTCACTTTCACGATTCCAATGGGCAGGAGGCTGCGTCCGTCGTGCTCGACGGCCCGTCGGGCTCCCGCGTCGACGATCAGTTGGCCCCGCGTTTGCCGGGTGAAGCCGATCCAGCGCTTCCTGGCAGCGACCACCCTCTTCTGCGGCAACACCAACGTGCCCACCGGCTCGCCCGCCATGATCTTGCCCAGAACACCGGGAGAACGACCGCCGGCGATAATCACGTTCTCACCGGCCACGGTGGCCTGTCGGGCGGCCTCGAGCTTGCTGGCCATGCCGCCGCGACTCACGCCCGTGGCCCGATCGCAAACCAGGTCGAGGATCGACTGGTCCAACCGCTTCACGGTAGGGATCACTCGCGACGCCGGGTCGGCCGGGTCGCCGTTGTAGAGCCCTTCGACGTCGGAGAGCAGGACCAGGAGGGGGGCCTGGATGAGGTTGGTGACGATTGCCGCCAGCCGGTCGTTGTCGCCGAAGGTGATCTGGAGCTCGTCGACGCTGACCGTGTCGTTCTCGTTGATGATCGGCACCGCCCCGTAATCCAAGAGCGCGCGGATCGTGTTTCGGGCGTTGAGGTAGCGGGTGCGAGTCTCCAGGTCTTCGGCAGTGAGGAGGATTTGGGCCGCGTGTCGGCCGAAGGCCTGAAGCGAACGCTCGTAGGCCTCGACCAACAGGCTCTGCCCGACGGCGGCCACGGCCTGGAGCCGGGCGATGTCGGTGGGCCGGCTGGTGAGCCCGAGGCGTCCGATCCCGGCGCCCACGGCCCCCGAGCTGACCACCACCACCTTGCGGCCGGTGGCGAGCACCCGGTGCAGCTCCTCGGCAAGCTGAGCGATCCGCTGCTGGTCGAGGCAGCCGTCGTCGCGGGTGAGCACGCGGGTGCCGACCTTGACCACGATGGTCGTGGCCGCGGTGGCGATCTCTTGACGGAGGATGTCGGTCATCGTTGCCGAGAAGCGGTGCGTGGTTCGGTCCGGAACAAGTCCCGTAGTCGCGGAGGATCGGCCGAAGAATAACCTGCCGACTTCCGTAGCAGGCACACGCCGTGTGCCGTTCGCTGGCTACGGCACACGGCGTGTGCCTGCTACTCCTATTCTTCCGCCCATCCTTAAGATACCGCTCCCTTGTCAAAATCGAAAGGCTCCCGGGCAGGCAGGTTCCGCGCGGCCGGGTAGCACGCTTCCTACCGGTCGACCGAAGAATGCCCACGGAGCGTGCAACTCAAGCAAGAGGGCCAGGTTACGGATTCACCGGACCTTGCCCGGGAGACTTGCCACATCCCGAATCGCTTGAGAGAACGGACCCGCGGCGCTAGAATGGTGCGAGGGCGGCAGCGGGACGCGGCAGGAGCGCCGCGTCTTTGCCGACGCCAAGATCATCATTCGCGTGGACTATTCCTTGGAACACCGGACGGGCCGGACGCGAAAGCGTCGGTCTTCGGGTCATCATGAGCCAACTCGGCGAAGAGTGCGGCGTGGCGGCAATCTACCATCTGCCGCACGGAGGGGTCAGCTCGCTCTGTCCGGAGCAGGGCCCGGACGAGATCTCCCGGCTCATGCCGCGGATGCTCTTGGACATTCAGAACCGCGGCCAACTCGCCGCGGGCATGACCACGTACAATCCCGGCCGCAAGCAGTTGATCGATACCCATAAGGAAATGGGTACCGTGGCCGAGGCGTTTCGGCTCAGCCACCGCGGGAAGGCCGAGAACCTGATGCGGCAGTACGCGGGTCGGGCGGCGATCGGGCACGTGCGGTACGCCACCTGCGGCCAGGAAGACCGCAGCTACGCCCAGCCCTTCGAGCGCCACCACATCAAGAAGCACAAGTGGTTCAGCTTTGCCTTCAACGGGCAGTTGGCCAACTTCAGGGAGCTCCGCCGCAAGCTGTTGACCGACGACGACAACCATCTGGCCCGCGAGACCGACACCGAAATCATCATGCACACCATCTGCACCACGGTGGCCAAGCAGGAGCGGCCGTCGCTGGTGGACGTGTGTCGGGAGTTCGCCGCGCGGTTCGACGGGGCCTACAGCCTCGTCTACCTCAACGCCCTAGGGCAGATGCTCGTCGCGCGCGACCCGCTGGGGATCAAGCCCCTGAGCTACGCCATCGAGGGGCCGCTGTTCGCCGCGGCCAGTGAGAGCGTGGCGCTGGTGAACCTCGGCTTCTCGCCCGACAGCGTCAAGTCGCTCCTGCCCGGCCAGGCGATCACGATCATCGACGGGCGGTTCGAGGTCGAGCGGTTTGCGAGCAGTCCGCGCCGGGCGCACTGTTTCTTCGAGTGGATCTACTTCTCCAACGTGGCCAGCGTGCTGGACGGCCGCAGCGTGTACCTGGTCCGGAAGGCCCTGGGCGAGGAGCTGGCTCGGCTGGAGACCGTGCCGCGGGACGAGGAGACGATCGTGGTCCCCGTGCCCGACACGAGCAAGGCGGCCGCCGACGCCATGGCCTACAAGCTCAACCTCCCCTGCCTGGAAGGCTTGATCCGCAACCGCTACACCGGCCGCACCTTCATCGAGGGGACCGGCAGCCGCGAGGAAAGGGCCCGCACAAAGTATACGCCCTTGCGCGAAGTCTTGGAGGGGAAACGCGTCCTCCTGGTAGAAGACTCGATCGTCCGGGCGACGACGATGCGGGTTTTGGTGGATCGGATTCGCCGGGTGGGGCGTGCCGCGGAGATCCACATTCGGGTCGCCTCGCCGCCGATCGTCTCGCCGTGCTTCTACGGCATCGACATGTCCACGGTGAGCGAGCTTTTCGCCCCCCAGTTTCTAGGCGGCGGCCCGCTCACCCCCGAGGTCGAAGCCCGGATGGCCGAAACGCTGGGCGCCGAATCGCTCCGCTACCTGCCGGTCGATTCCATCGCCCGGGCCGTCGGGCTCGACGCCGACCAGCTCTGCCAGGCCTGCATCACCGGCGAATACCCCACCCCGTTCGGCCAGAAGCTCGCCGAGCGGGCCGCGGAGAATTACCGCAACGGCATGAAGGGGCGGACGTACGAAACGTCGGCGGCGGGTGGGTAAAGCGCCGTCTTCGAGCCTTGGCGAGAGGCCCGCCGACGGGAGGTCGGAAAACAAAGGACTTCGGCCCCTTGGCGCGATCACTGGCTATGCAAGGATCAATAAGCCCCGTCAGCGGGGGTCCTGCGCGTGCCCGGTTCACCGGGCTTTTCCGCGGAGCGGTCCTAGCCCCGGCGTTTACGCCGGGGTGGCCGTGCGATAGACTTCTTCTGGTCAGGCCCGTTTACGGGCCTTCTCCCCTGGCTTGAGGCGCTGCATCCCGTGGGGCTACGCCAATGTCGCACAACTACTACAGCGAGATCAACCTACACGTCGTCTGGCACACGAAGAACAGCTTGCCCCTGCTCACGCCGACCGTCGAGCCTGTTGCCCACCGGGCGTTGTGGAAGCGCATCGTCGACACGCCCGACGCGTTCGTCCACGAGATCGGCGGCACGGAAACGCACGTGCACGTGGCCGTCACCATTCCACCCACGCTCACGATCAGCGAGTGGATCGGCAAGCTCAAGGGCGGAACGTCGTACGACGTCAACCAGCAGATGGGCAAACGGCAGAAGGTCCTCCAGTGGCAAGCCGGCTACGGGGTGGTGAGCTTCGGGACGGGCGATGTGGAGTGGGTGAGGAAGTACGTGCGCGACCAGCGCGAGCATCACGGGCGCGCCACGGCGCAGGACCGTCTGGAACGGATTACCCGCTACGACGACGAGCCATGACGCCCATCGGCTCAAGCCCGAGCGGCGAGAAGGCCCGTGAACGGGCCTCATCCGCTGATCGTGTTGCCCGCGTCACCCCGGCGTAAACGCCGGGGCTATTACCGCTCCGCGGAGCCGGGCCGTAAACGGCCCTCGTGCCGACGGGTTCGTGTGCCCCCCTTGCCGTAGCGAAAACGCGATGGGTCTCATATCCTGCGACAGACGGACCGTGAATAGTGCTGGTGGCTTGGTTCGCCCCCTCCGGATCGCGGAAGAGACAACTGTCGCGATATGGCGGTGGGGCACGATGGAATCGTGCCCCACTTGTTGTTTGCGAGGTCCTTACCTTTCGGCTGCCGGGCAATCACTCCGCCCCAAACCACACCGGGCTCGACCACGCGATCTCCTCGTCCTCCTGGATCACGCGGACGTAGTAGTAGCTGCGGCCCGCGAGCGGCTCGCGGTCGACGAAGGTGAGCTGGGCGTCGCAACCCTCGGGCTCGTGGGTGTAGATGAACTGGTTGTTGCGGCAGACGTCGATCCGGGCGATCTCGCCGGGGCAGCGGGCGAAGATTGTGACTTCGACGTTCCTGGGCGCCGGCTTGGACACCTTCTCCCCCATCAGGTGGCCGTCGGTGCGGACGTCGAGCAGGATCTTGGCCGCCGTGGTGCCGTAGCAGTGGCGGGCGCGGAGGGCGTCGAGGATCGCCTCGCGGGTGAGCTCCGGCGCGAAGACCGCCGCCTTGCCGTAGCCGCCGCCGTGGTCGGGGCTGGCGACCACGCCGATGACGATCCCCCGGGCCCAGGCGTCCTGGAGGAAGTAGCCGGGCTTGGGCGTGGTGCGGGCCGCCTCGCGCGGCGTGCCCTGGTATTCGTACGAGCCGCGGATCTGGAAGATCTCCGCCACCGGCTGGGCCACCTCGTCGGTGTAGTTCCAGTCGGTGGGCACGTTGCCCGTGTCGGCAATCTGGTGCGGAATCTGCACGAAGTTGGCATTCATCTTGCGCAGGTCTTCCCACACCTGGGCCGGGTTCTGGTAGTTGCGGGCGTTCCACCAGCGGGGGAAGTACATGTCGGCCAGGATCAGGTTGCGGTGGCCGTAGAACCCGTACGGGTGCTCCTCGCTGTACTCCTCGAACGTCGACGTCCACTCCTCGGCGAGGAAGGTGACGAAACGGTCGGGGTCGTCGTTGGTGCGGGCGAGCTTGGCCGTGTAGTTCCAGAGGTACGGGTTGAGGTTGTAGCCGTGGTCGGTGGCGCAGGCGAAGTCGTACCGGGCGATGTCGCGCATGTGCTGGTAGCTCTCGTCGATCGTCTGATCGCCGTTGCGGTTGCAGATCGACACGTCGGTGTGCTCGTGCAGGTCGCCGAAGAAGAGATGCAGCTTTTTTCCCTGGTACTCGATCGACCGCGTGGGCAGGTCCTCCCCGTAGGCCACGCGGAGCTCGCCCGCCTCGAACGGCTCGTCCGGCTCGACGAGCGGCTCCAGCTCGATGGGCCCGGCGGCGGGCGGGGCGTCGAGCGGCATGGCGGCCAGGTAGACGTCGCTGGTCGCCGCCGCCGACTCCTCCTCCGTTTTCCACGAGCCCGGATTGGGATCGGCCTGGAACGCGATCAGGGCCCGATCGCCCCCGAGCGCGAGGACGGGCGGGCGGTCGAGCCCCTTCTGGTTCGACACGGGCACGGGCTTCTGCCAACCGCCGCCCGAGAGGCAGGTGACGAACACGTCCCAATTCTTGGCCGGCGATCGCGGCTTCAAGCAAGCCAGCCACAGGCGCCCGGCGGCGTCGAACGCCCCGCTGGCCCCCTCCGAGTGGGCGTAGAGCGGCGAGGCTTGGGCGTAGTCCTTCGGGGCCAGCAGCCCCTCGGCGGTCACCTTGGCCACGATCAGGCGCCGCTGGTCCGTGGCGCCGATGCGGTACGGCTTGGTCCGCCCGCCCGTTTGCGAATTCTCGTAGGCCAGCCAGAGGTCGTCGCCGCGGGGAATGAGCACCGGATGCCGATCGACCGCGGCGGCCGAGGTGAGCCGCCGCTCCGGGCCCCAATCGCCGTCGGCCGGTTTTCGGCGGAGATAGACGTCGTAGTTGTTCTCGCGGAAGCTGTGCCAGGCGACGCAGACCTCGCCGCTTTGGAGCACAACGACCGACGGGGCGTAGTCGGACGTTTCGGACCGGCTGACCACCTGGGGCGTAGACACCTTGCCGTCCCGAACCGAGGCGGCGCAGACCTGGCGCGGCCCGCCCGAGTTCGACTCCCAGGCGACCCAGAGCGTGCCGTCGCGCCAGGCGGCGGCCGGCTTCACGTCGACGCCCGCATCAGAGGTCACGGCCAGCGGGCGGCCCGGGCCGTCCGCTCCGCAGGTCACGGCGCAGATGTCCCACTTCTTGTCCACTTCCGCGGCGTAGAGCACGACGACGCTCTGCCCGGCGGATACGACCCGGGGACCGAGCACGTACGTCCCCTCGCCGCCGCAGACTTGCCATGCCCCGGCCGGCTCGAGCTTCTCGCCCTCGAGCCGGTAGCGGGCGACCTGGAGCGAGTCGAAGCCGTCGCGGAAGCTGTTCCAGGCGCAGTAGATCGAGCCGTCGTCGGCCGCGGCCATGGCCGGCTCATCGTTGTAGCCGACGCCCTGGGAGACGCTCGCGATCGGCGGCATCTTCGTCTCGACCAGGGCGAGATCGTCGACCCAGATCCGTCCGGCGGGCGCGTTGTGCGACGACGGGGCGATCAGCAGCAGCTCCAGCGTGCCGTCCTGGCCGACGCTCACCGGGGTGCTAAGCCGGCGCCACTTCTGCGGCACGTTGTCCCAGGCGGTGACGAGCTGCCGCTCGTCCGCGCCGGGCGGCACGACCCACAGCACCAGCTTGGTGCGGTTGGTCGCCTTGGCCCAGACCTCGAACTGATAGCGGTTCTGTGCCTTGACCGGCACGCGGCGCTTGAGGTACAGGGCCTGCTTCGGCCCGGTTACCTCTCCGCTCAGACAGGACTGGCCGGAATGGGCGTCGTCCGCGCCGGTCACCAGCGAATGCTTGGGATCGGGAGTCCAGCCGACCGTCCCCTCCTCGAAGCCGCCGTTGGTGAGCAGGTTGACCGGCTCGGCAGCCGGGGCCGGCGGACCGGCGATCGCCGTCGCGAGCACCAAGGCGACCAACAAGTGTCGTATTCCGCAGATCATGGGCTTGTCCTCCTGAGACGGTCGTGGGTGGTTTTCACGCAGAAGGCCGGCTGACACACGGAGCGAAGCCATTTCTCGGCCGGTCCGGGGTCATTGGTTGGGAGCTTTCTGGAACTTCTCGGGGACGTACTCGACCATCCGGCCCACGTAGTCCCCGGCGTGGCTTTTTTCCTCGAGCCGGGCCCGCTCGATCGCGGGCAGGGCGGGCCGGGCTTGCTCGCCGAGCCGGTCGAGGACATTGATCGCCCGGAGGCGCACAAACGCCGTCGGGTGCTCCAGCCCGGCGATGAGCACGGGCAGGGCATCGCCCGCGCGGCCCAGGTTCGCGAGCGCTTCGGCGGCGGCGATGCGGACGTTGGGGGCCGGGTCCTCGATCGCCCCGAGCAGGGCGTCGACGGCCGGGGCAGCGTCCTTGCCCAAGGCGACCAGCCCGGTCGCGCCCCAATAGCGGAGGGCCGGCTCGTCGTCCCCCAGCAGCTTGACCAGCCCCGCCAGGCACCCGGCGTCCATCCGGTTGGCC
This sequence comes from Thermoguttaceae bacterium, assembly GCA_035528065.1. Lineage (GTDB taxonomy): Bacteria > Planctomycetota > Planctomycetia > Pirellulales > Thermoguttaceae > DATKZH01. Next base: position 15,415 of record DATKZH010000777.1, read on the forward strand.
AGATCGGCCGCCGCGAGCAGCCGGTCGAGCGGGTTGAGCCGGGGGTCGCGAGCGACGTCGTACGGCGTGCGATCCTCGACGCGGCGGTGCATCTCGTACTCCGGCAGAAGCCCCAGGTCGCGAGTTCGCTTCATCCAGGCCGCGCTCTCCGACCGCATCCGCTCGAGCACGGGCCTGTATTTCGGGTCGCCGGCCAGGTTGTGGACCTGGTGCGGGTCGGCGGCCGTGTCGTAAAGCTCCTCGATCGGCTTGGTGGGGCGGAAGTACCGGGCCTCCACGTCGTTGAGCTTGCCCTCACCGGCCAGGCGCCGCCATACCTTCATCGTGGGCATCTCTTCGGTGTAGCTGACGAACTGCGACCAGCTCAGGTGCGGCACGAAGTTCCGCATGTACTGGTACTGGTGATCGCGGACCACGCGGACCGTGTCGTACCGCTCGGCCATCCGGTCGCGGATCGCGTAGACGTACCGGCGCGGCTCGGCCGCCTGCGGGCCGAGGAACGCCTTCCCTTGCACGTGCGGCGGGATCTCGACGCCCGCCAGGCTCAGCACGGTGGGGGCGAAGTCGACGAAGCTGACCAGCCGCTCGCAAGCGCTGCCAGGCTTGCCCGGCGCCCATTTCCGGTACTTTTCCGGAAACCGCACGATCAGCGGCACGTGCAGGCCCGACTCCCAGACCCACTTCTTGCAGCCCGGCATGCCCGCGCCGTGGTCGGAGAAAAAGAAAACGATCGTCTCGTCGGCCAGCCCGTCTTCTTCGAGCTGCGCCAGCACGTCGCCGGCCTGGTAGTCCATCGCCGTGATCAGGTCGTGGTAGCGGGCCCAATCCTGGCGGACTTCGGGCGTATCGGGATGGAAGGGCGGAACCGCGACCCGGGCCGGGTCGTGACGCTGATCGGGCGTGAGCCGCGCGGTGTTCTTGAAGAAGCTCGCGTCCGGCTGCCGGATCTGGCTCTCGTGGCAGACGGTGAAGTTGAACACGCTGAAGAAGGGCTGGCCTTCTTCGCGGTTCCGCCAGTGGGCCTTGCGGGAGCACTCGTCCCAGGCGGTCTTGGGCGTGGCGAAGTTGTAGTCGGTCTTGACGTTGTTCGAGCAGTAGTAGCCCGCGCCGCGGAGGTACTCGGGGAAACACTTGATGAAGTCGGGGAGCCGGGTGGTGCTGCGCATGTCGTGGCTCCCCAGCGTGGAAGGATACACGCCCGTGATCAGGCACGAGCGGTTCGGGGCGCACACGCCCGTGATCGCGTAGGCGTCGGTGTAGCGGACGCCTTGGGAGGCCAGCTTGTCCAGCACGGGCGTTCGGGCGTAGGCGTCCCCGTAGCAGCCGAGATGGGGGCTGATGTCTTCACAGGTTATCCAGAGGACGTTGGGGCGGGCCGGACCGGGCTCGTCGGCGCGAGCCGTCGGGGCCAATGCAAGAAGGGCAAGGGCGGCTGCGGCGCAGCAGAGCCGGTGGAGGGAGAGTCGCATCGGTTCGCGTTCCTTTCAGGGCGAGGATCCGCCGAAGAACAAATTCCCGACTTCAGTAGCAGGCACACGCCGTGCGCCGTCCGCTGGCTACGGCACACGGCGTGTGCCTGCTACTCGGCAATCTGGTAGCAGACCACCGATTGGACGCCGCGGACGTACATCCGGCCGTTGGCGATCGTCGGCTGTTGCGGTCTGCCCAATTCCAGCCCCAAAGGCACGCGGCCCAGCTCGCGGTAGCGCTCTCGGCCGGCCTCGGCCATCACCAGCTCGTCGTTCTTCGTGAGGGCGAAGATCAATCCGTCCGCGATCACCAGGTTCTGGTCCTTGGTCCAATCGTCGCTGTCTTCCTTCCAAAGCAGGCGGCCGTCGGCGAGATTGGTGCAGTGCAGGAAGCCGATCCTCGGGTTGCCGCCGAAGCCGAACACCGCGTCGTCGTAGACGGCCACCGTGTTGAACATGTTCGTTTGCAGCTCGGTGCTGAAGTAGAGCTCCCGGAAGGCGATCTTTCCGTCCACCGTGTGCATGTCGAGACACACGGAGAAGTTGCGGCCCTTTCCCTCTCCGCCACAGACGAACAAGCGCGATCCCACGGCCACGGGCGTGCTGACCAGCCCGATGCGGATGTCGGCCGGATAGGGGTAGCGCCACATCACTTCGCCGGTGTCGGCGTGCACGCCCAGCAGCTCTCGGGTGCCGTAGGTCGCCACGATCACCTGCGGTACGCCGTCGACGACCTGGTAGGTCAGCGAGGCCGGCGCGCCGAGCTCCCGGTCCTTCTTCTCCTGGGGAGTCACGGACCAACGCAACGCGCCGGTCGTCTTGTCGAGTGCCACGAGGACGGAGCGCGCGGGGTTGTCTGCGCCCGCGTAGAGCGTGTCCCCGACGACCATCGGGGTCGACGCCTCGGTCCCCCAGAAGGTCTCGTCGGCGCGCCACAGCTCCGTGCCGTCGGTTCTGAGACAGACGATGGGGCAGCGCATCTCCCATACGTCGCCCTCGTAGATGGCATAGGCAATGAAGTAGACGCGGTCCCCGTCGACGACCGGCGAGGCCACCGGTCCCTTGGCGAAATGGCGGTTCTTCTCCGGGTGGAGCAGGTGCGTCCACCGCGTGGCGCCGGTGAGCGGATCGAGGCAGACCGCCCACTGCTTGTCGTCGGTTTCCGCGGCGGTGAAGGCCAGACCGTGGGCCTCGACGACCGCGCTCTTCCCCCAGCCGATCTCGACGCGCCATAGCTCTTTCGGCCCCTCCGGAGGCCACTGGCGGAGCAGGCTCGCGGCTGGGTACACGGAGTTGCCGTGGTTGGGCAGGAACCGCTCGAGGTCGGTGTTCTCGGCCTCGCCGGCGTGCGCTGGGAAGGTCGTATTGGCGAAAGGACCCATGGACGCCGCCGCCATGACTCCCACTACGATCGAGAAGCGAGTCGTCTGCATCATGTCTCCCGGACTTATGATCTCGCAAGGTGCCCAAGGGCCGGCCCCGAAAACCCCGTGCCAGTGTACTCGCCGTACGCGAAGAAGACGAGACACGCTCCCGGCCCGACCTTCGAGCAGCACCTCTCCGTGAAAAGACGACTCCCCCCGATCGGGCTACTTGGCTGGATGTCTCGCGGGACGGGCGACGGCCGGCCGACCATTGCGAGCCGTGTGACGGCCAGGGTAGAATCTTCCTCTAGAGCACACCTTTGGGATAGCCAAGCCCCGCAGGCCCTGCCTTCCCGACGAGCGATCCCGGCCCACGGTCGAAAGTGAGTCGGCCCGAGTCTGAGGGCAGGGATGGACCGGCAGCGACCATCGCGCTACGGCGCGGCTCTGACACAACACTTCGAACGAGTAAAGGGATTCCGATGAAGCCAGACCTGAGCCGTCGCACACGACGCGGGTTTCTCAAGACGGCCGGCGCCGCCCTGGCGACGCCTTACGTGATCTCCTCGACCGCACTCGGCGCCCCCGGTCGTCCGGCGCCCGGCGAGCGGATCACCACGGCGCTCGTGGGCTCGGGCGGCCGAGGGCAGCAGATCATGGCCGGCGGCGATCGGGTCGTGGCCGTCTGCGACGTCGACGCGAAGCATCGCGACGCGGCCAAGGCGACGATCGACAAGGCGGCCGGAAACCGAGACTGCGCCACCTGCGGCGACTTCCGCGAGGTCCTCGCCCGCGACGACGTCGACGCCGTGGTCGTGGCCACGCCGGACCACTGGCACGTGCCGATCGCCATCGCCGCGATCCGGGCCGGGAAGGCGGTCTACGTGGAGAAGCCGCTGTCGCTGGCGATCCGAGAAGGGCGAATCCTGGCCGACGTGGCCGCGCGGTACAACGCCATCGTTCAGGTGGGGAGCCAGCAGCGGTCCGACGAGAAGTTCATCAAGGCGTGCGAGCTGGTGCGCAACGGGCGCATCGGCGAGCTCAAAACGGTGAAGGTGACCATCTACGCCCGGCCGGGAAACGACAACCCGTGGCGGCCGCAGCGGGTGCCGCCGGAGCTCGACTACGAGATGTGGCTCGGCCCCGCGCCCTTTTCGCCGTACCACAAGGATCGCGTCCACTACAAGTTCCGGTTCGTGAGCGACTTTTCCGGGGGCGACATGACCAACTGGGGTGCCCACCACCTGGACATCGCCCAGTGGGGGCTGGCGGCCGACGACTCCGGCCCGCTGGAGATCGTGGGCCGCGGCAAGCGGAACGCCAGCGGGATCCACGACACGTTCTACGACATGGCGGTCGATCTCACCTACGCGGGCGGCGTCAAGCTCGAGCTCCGCAGCCGCGAGACGGAAGTCAAGACCGGCGGCGTCCGGTTCGAGGGGACCGAGGGCTGGGTCTACGTCAGCCGGGAACAGCTCGACGCCGAGCCGAAATCGCTGCTCACCTCGCGGATCGGGCCCGACGAGATCCACCTGGCCCCGGAGGGCGAAGGTGGCACGCACATGGGGATCTGGTTAGACTGTATCCGCAGGCGGAGCCCCAAGGGGCTCAACGTGCCCGTCGAGGTCGGGCACCGCTCGGCCACCGTGTGCCACCTGGCCAACATGGCCATGGAGCTGGGGCGCAAGCTGACCTGGGACCCGGCCGCCGAGCAGTTCGTCGACGACGACGAGGCCAACCGGCTCACCTGGCGCCCGATGCGCGAGCCGTGGCAGATTTGAAACACGAACGACCGTCCTTCCATGTCTCTCGTCACTCGAAAAGAGAGGGGGAGCGATGAACGAGCCAGCGAAGCGACGTTTGAGCCGGCGACGGTTTCTCCGACGCGCCGCGGCGCTCGGCGGTCTGGCCGCCGCGCCGTACGTGATCACCTCCACGGCCTTGGGCGGCGAGGGGCGACCGCCGGCCAGTGAGCGGGTGGTAACCGGCTACGTGGGCGTCGGCCCCCGGGGGCTCTTGAACGTCCGCGAGCAGCTTAGCTGCCCCGAGGCGCAAGTGGTCGCCGTCTGCGACGTCTGGAAGCACGTGCGCGAGCAGGCGAAGGCCGTCGTCGACGCCCACTACAAGAACGATGACTGCCGGGCGTACAACGACTTCCGCGAGCTGTTGGCACGCGACGACGTCGACGCGGTCGGCGTGGCCACCACGGACCACTGGCACGTCCCGGTCACGATTGCCGCGGCCAAGGCCGGCAAGGACGTCTGCTGCGAGAAGCCGCTGGGGGTGAGCGTGGCCCAGGACCTGGCCTGCCGCGAGGCGATCAAGCGCTACGATCGCGTGTTCCAGTACGGGACGGAGGCCCGGTGCCGGCCGGCTTGCCGACTGGGCGCGGAACTGGTGCGCAACGGGCGGATCGGCGAGATCCGCGAGATCCGCGTCAAGGCGCCCAACAGCATCGGCGGCGGCTCGCGCGTGGCGAAGCCCGTGCCCGAGGGGCTGGACTACGACCTCTGGCTCGGCCCCGCGCCGTGGCGGCCCTACTCCGGTTGTCCGGACAGCGGCCCCGGTTGGTTCCACGTCTACGATTACGCGATCGGTTTCATCGCCGGGTGGGGGGCCCATCCGCTCGACCTGCTGGTCTGGGCGTTCGACACGCACCTGCAAGGCAACTGGGAAGTCGAGGGGACCGGCGTCATCGACAAGCAGGGCGCGAACGACGCCGTGCACGACTGGGACCTGCGGATCCGGTTCGCCAGCGGCGTCGCGATGAGCTACTGGGCGACGGGCGTGCCCAAAGATGAGCACCCCCGCCTGGCCAAGCTGAATAACTACGCCCAACTGATCGGCACCGAGGGGTGGATCGCCGTCTACTACGCCTCGATGGACTGCGAGCCGCAGTCGCTCCGCGACGCGCCGCTGGGGCCGAACGACCTCCGCCTGCCCGAGGGCGAGGGCCAGGAGCGAAACTTCATCGAGTGCGTCCGCACCCGAGAGACGCCGGTGAGCAACATCGACGACGCCGTGCGGAGCGACTTGGTCAGCCATCTTGGCGACATCGCCATCCGCGCCGGACGCCGAATCACCTGGGACCCCGTGAAGGAGGAAATCATCGGCGACGCGGAAGCCTCGCGCATGCTCACCCGGGCGATGCGCGATCCGTGGCAGATATAGCGGGGTCTGAGACGCGAGGGATTGGAGACGGGATGACAGGATTGGCTGGATAACGACGGGATGAGAAGAAGTGTTGCTCTGGTTCGTGGTCGGCATGCCGGTTTGTCTGGGCAATTATTGAGGCTCAGAAAACCAATGTGGCGAGGGCGACCAACGGGAGCCCGGATTTCTCGGCGGAACGGCCGATCGATCGCGGCATTCCTTTTCTGAGTGTCAATAGCAATTATCCTCTTCATCCTGTTATCCTGTCCAAAGCAATTGGGACCGTGCACGTGAAGGAGGGCGACGGATGAGCAAGCAAGCCTCGCGACTCTCGGACCGTCGGCAGTTCTTGAGGCAAGCCGCGGCGGCCGCCGGCGGGATGGCGACGGCGCCTTACGCGATCACGTCGGCCGCTCTGGGAAACGCCGAAAAGCCGCCCGCCAGCGACCGGATCGCCATCGGGTTCATCGGGGTGGGCGGTCACGGCATCGGGCGGAACCTGAAGATGTTTCTCGGCCAGCCGGACGCCGAGCCGGTGGCCCTGTGCGACGTGGACCCGCGATGCATCGCCGAGGCGATCAAGGTGGTCCGCAGCCAGCGCGGCGAGCAGTTCACCTGCCCGACGACCAAGGACTGGCGCGAGGTCGTCGCCCGCGATGACGTCGACGGCGTGATGATCTCCACGGCCGACCACTGGCACGTGCCCATCTCGGTTGCGGCGATCCGGGCCGGCAAAGACGTGATCTGCGAGAAGCCGACGCTCACCATCGCCCAGGGCCGCGTGCTGGCCGACGTGGTCCAGCGCTACCAGGCCGTCTTCCAGATGTCGACCGAGGACCGGTCGGTCGAGATCTACCACCGGATGGCCGAGCTGGTGCGGAACGGGCGAATCGGCAAGCTCCGGAAGATCTCCGTCCAGTTGCCCGCCGGGCCGGCCGAGCCGGGCGATCCGCGACCCAAGCCGATCCCGGAAGGGCTCGACTGGGACATGTGGCTGGGGCCCGCCCCGTGGAAGCCGTATCGCGAGGGCCTGCATCAGTTCCACTGGCGATGGAATCGGGACTACTCCGGGGGCATGCTCACCGATTGGGGCGCCCACCAGCTCGACACGGTCCAGTTGGCCAACGACACCGAGCGGACCGGACCCGTCGAGATCGAAGGCGTGGGCAAGCGGCACGAGAACGAACTCTACGACACGTTCTACGAGTACCACTTGGTGTACCGGTACGCCAACGGGGTCGAGATGCACGTCGACAGCGGCGGCACCGCGCTCAAGTTCGAGGGGACCGACGGCTGGGTGGGCAACGCCAGTTGGCGGGCGCCGCTCGAGGCCAGCTCGAAGGAGATTCTGGAAAGCGTGATCGGGCCCGACGAGATTCACCTGGTCACGGCCCCCAGCGAGCACCGCAGCTTCCTCGACGCCGTGAAGAGCCGCCGCGACCCGTACTTCCCGGCGGAGGTCGGCCACCGCTGCTGCTCGGTCGCCCACGTCGGAAACATCGCCATGGAGCTGGGCCGCAGGATGCGTTGGGACCCGGAGAAGGAGGAGTTCCTCGACGACGAGACGGCCAACCGGATGCGGTCGAGGGCGATGCGCGAGCCGTGGGGGATTGGGATCTCTTGACGGGACGGGATGGCGGGAAGGTGTATTGACAGGATAACAAGATCGACGGGATGGGATGGGAGAAAGGGGCTTTGGAGATTAGAGGACCGGGGAGAGTAGCTCTTGAGAGACGACGGGAGATTTTGGTACGCACGTGTTGGCGAAGGGCGTTGTGATGAGGCTTTGGGGAGCAATTGGGCGGGACGGAGGGCAATTGCCAATACGTTCCTGATGATTGTGATCCTGTAAATCCTGTCATCCTGTCAAGAGACATCTGCCACGAGAAACGTTGCGCGGAGTCGTGCACGTCGCGGACTGAAGGGCGTCCGATGCAGTACCAGGAAATCACCGAGAAAGTGATCGGGTGTGCGTTCCGCGTGTATAACAAGATGGGATTCGGTTTTCTCGAATCCGTGTACGAGACGTGCTTGATTATCGAGCTGGAGAAAGCGGGCCTGAGCGTTGAATCGCAGAAGCCGATCACCGTACGCTACGATGGACAAGTGGTCGGAGAGTTCTTCGCCGACTTGCTCGTGGAGGACATAGTGATCGTGGAGCTGAAATCGGTTCGCCGGCTGGCCGAGAAGCACGAAGTCCAACTGGTGAACTACCTGGTGGCTACAGGAAAAGAAGTGGGCCTGCTGTTGAATTTCGGCGAAGAGAAAGTGGAAGTCAAGCGAAAGGTGCGGACGTTGAAGGGCCTCGCGAGAGAAGGGTCTTGACCGGATAACAGGATCGACGGGATGAAAGGGGACGGGAGAAGTGGTTGGGAGTTGGCCCCAGACGAGTTGTCTTGATGGCGTGCGGCGGCCGAAGTGTTCGTCGCCTCCTTCATCCTGAAAATCCTGTTATCCCGTCAACAAGACTCTCTTGAATATCCAGTCCATAGCAGCACGGGCCCAAGCAGCAGAGACATGCAAAGGGAGGGACTCGCAATGACTGAGAAGCGAATCACACGCCGCGGCTTCGTCAAGGGCGCGTGCGCGGCCGTGGCCGCACCGTACGCGATCACGTCCGCCGCCTTGGGCTCGGCCGAAAAACCGCCGGCGAGCGAGCGGATCGTGATGGGCCAGATCGGCTGCGGCAACCGGGGCCGCAGCGTGATGAAGGGGCTGGTGGCCGGCGGGGCGCAGATGGTCGCCGCCTGCGATTGCTACCAGGACCGCCGCGACGAGACCGCCGCCCAGTATCATGGCAAGGCGTATGCCGACTTCCGCGAGCTGTTGGCCCGCGACGACCTCGACGCCGTGCTCGTCTCCTCGCCCGAGCACTGGCACGCGGTGATGGTCATCGAGGCCTGCCGGCACGGCAAGGACGTCTACTGCGAGAAGCCCCTTTCGTACACGATCCGCGAGGCCCAGGCGATGAAGGCCGCCGCCCGGCGGTACGACCGCGTGGTCCAGGTGGGCACGCAGCAGCGGAGCGACGGGCGGTACCGGTTCGCCTGCGAGCTAGTGCGGAACGGCTACATCGGCGAGGTGAAGAGCGTGTTCACCGAGCCCGGCGGGACCTCGCGTTACTGCGACCTTCCGGCCGAGCCGGTCCCGGAGGGGCTCGATTGGGACGCCTGGCTCGGCCCGGCGCCCTGGGCCCCCTACCACCCCGACCGCGGTACGCACCTACGCCAGTGGTGGACTTGGCGCGACTACTCCGGCGGCCTGATGACCGACCGCGGCGCCCACGACTTCGACATCGTCCAGTGGGGGCTCGATATGGACGGCTCCGGCCCGGTCGAGGTCTTCACGCCCGACGGCAAGCAGTTCAAGACGCTGACCTACCGGTACCCCAACGGCGTGCTGTTGGAAGCCGGCGAGGGCGGCTGGGGAACCGACGGCCGCCCGGGGGCCCTGGTCGTGTTCAAAGGGACCAAGGGCGAAGTGAGCGTCTGGCGCGGCGGGATCAAGACCAAGCCGGAATCGCTCGTGGACGTGAAGATCGGCCCCGACGAAGTCCACCTCTACGAGAGCGACAACCACCAGGGCAACTTCCTGGATTGCGTGCGATCCCGCAAGCGGCCCGCCGCCGACGTGGCCATCGGCGCCAGCTCGGTCACCGTCTGCCACGTCGGCAACATCGCCTACTGGCTCGGCCGGCCGCTGAAATGGGACCCGGGCAAGCTCGAGTTCGTGGGCGACGACCAGGCCAACCGTTACACCGGGCGGGCGATGCGCGAGCCGTGGAGAATCTGAGCCGAGATATGGGCAGTCCCGCATTGAGCCGCAACCGAACGACGCGCCGCCGCTTTCTCCAAGGGGCGATTGCGGCGGGAGCCGCGCTGCGGTGGACGACGTTCGTCCCCGCCTCGGCCCTGGGTCGGGGCGAGAAGGCTGCGCCGAGCGAGCGGGTGGTCACGGGGATCGTCGGGTTGGGCTTCGGTTGGCAGATGCTGGCCGAGGGGCCGGAGGTCGAGTGCGTGGCCGTCTGCGACGTGCGCCAGGAGCGCCGCGACGCGGCCCAGCAGAATCTCGGCGGCCCCCGCCGCTGCGCCGCGTACAACGACTTTCGCGAGCTTCTCGCCCGCGACGACGTTGACGCCGTCTACATCGCCACGCCCGATCACTGGCACGCGCTGGTGACGATCGAGGCGGCGCGGGCGGGCAAGGACGTCTACTGCCAGAAGCCGCTCACGCGGACCATCGCCGAGGGGCAGGCCGTCGTCGATGCCGTGAACCGCTACGGGATCGTGTTCCAGCACGGCACGCAGCAGCGGCACGACCCGAAAATGCTGTTCGGCATGGAGCTGGTGCGTAACGGCTATATCGGCGACCTCCGGCGGGTCAAGATCGGCAGCCCCCGCGCCACCGGCGGCGGGTCGACCGAGCCGGCCCCCGTGCCCCCCGGCCTGGATTGGGACATGTGGCTCGGGCCGGCGCCTTGGGCCCCGTTCACCCCCCAGCGGATCCGAAGCCACGACTGGTATTTCATTTCCGACTACTCCCTGGGCTACATCGCCGGCTGGGGCGTGCACCATGCCGACAGCGCCCAGCAGGGCTCCGGCCAGGACGAGGTGGCCGGCGTGATCGAGGTCGACGCCCGCGGCCAATTCGAGCCCGGACTGTTCGACAACCCGTTCGCCTGGGACATGCGCTACCGGTTTCCGAACGGCGTCGAGTGGCACTGGACCGACTCGTCGTCCGGCTGGGAGGGCCGCTCGCCCAATCAGGAGGGTGGCAACTGGAACGCGGCGGAGTATCCTATGGGTATCCTCTTTGAGGGGACGGAAGGGTGGGTCTATACTTGGCGGGGCCAGGTGGACGCCCACCCGAAGTCGCTCCTGGACGTGAAGATCGGCGACGGGGACAAGGTCCGGCTGGTCGAGCCCGACGGCGGGCCGATCCCCGGTTTCCCTGAGTGCGTGAAGCGGCGGACCGGGACCTGCGCCCCGGTCGAGATTGCTCACCGCTCGACGAACCTTTGCTCCCTCGGGGCGATCTCCATGATCCTCCGGCGCCCGCTCCGGTGGGACGCGGCCCGAGAAGAGTTCCTCGACGACGAGGAAGCCAACCGACTGCGGTCCCGGGCCATGCGCGAACCGTGGAGAATCTGATACACTACCGGAGTCCGGCATCGACCGGCCAATACCCGTGACTCGACGAAACGACCATAACCCGAGCAAGCAACGTCTGCACCGAAGGAGGAAGGTTCATGGCTGAAAGGAGATTCTCGCGCCGCCGCTTTTTGCGGGGCGCGGGCGCCGCCCTGGCGGCGCCTTACGTGATTACCTCGAGCGCCCTGGGCGGGCCCGAGCGGGCGCCGGCCAGCGAGCGGATCGTGATGGGCACGATCGGCTGCGGCGGCCGGGGCACGCACGACATGACCGCCTTGATGGGCAACGACGACGTGCAGATGATCGCCATCTGCGACGTCATCGGCAAGAAACGCGAAGCCGCCAAGGCCGCGGTGGACAAGCGCTACGGAAACACCGACTGCGTCGTCTACCGCGACCTCCGCGAGCTGCTGGCCCGCGACGACATCGACGCCGTGCTGGTCGCCACCGGCGACAACTGGCACACCACGGCGGCCATCCTGGCGGCCAAGGCCGGCAAGGACATGTACTGCGAGAAGCCGATGTCCGTCACCGTGACCGAGGGCCGCGCGCTTTGCCAGGTGATGGAGCGATACGGCACCATCTTCCAGTGCGGCACGCAGCGGCGGAGCGTCCCCCGCTTCAAGTACGCGGTCGACCTGGCCCAGAGCGGCAAGCTGGGCGAGCTGAAAACGCTCTACGCGGAGAAGGCGCCCCCGGAATGGTTCAAGTATCACCCCTTTGCCACCCTGCCCCCCGAGACGGAGCCCCCCAAGGAGGAAGTCGACTGGGACATGTGGCTGGGTCCGGCGGCCTGGCGCCCGTACAACAAGGAGTACCTCACGCGCCGGTTCTGGATGTGCAATTTCGACTTCTCCGGCGGGACGATCACCGAATGGGGTAGTCACACCGTCGACCTCTGCCAGTGGGCCAATGGCGCCGACGGCGAAACGCCCGTCGAGTTCGACCTGGCCGAGGGCACCGTCGTCGCCCGCTACGCCAACGGCGTCAAGCTCGTCTTCGAGGAGGGCAAGTGGCCGCTGCACGTCCGCTTCGTGGGTACCGAGGGGATGATCTACGTCGACGACGACGGCAACATGGAAGCGGAGCCCAAGTCGCTCCTGGAGGGCCGGCAGTTCGGCAAAGGCTATCCCAACGAAAACCACGTCCGCAACTTCCTCGACTGCGTCAAGTCGCGAAAGACGCCCATCGCCCCCGCCGAAGGCGCGCACCGGGCGAACGCCACCAGCCAGATCGCCAACATCTGCCAGCGCGTCGGCCGCAAGGTTCGGTTCGACCCGAAGAAGGAGCAGTTCATCGACGACCCCATCGCCGACCGCATGCTCGCCCGAACGATCCGCGAGCCCTGGCGGCAAGTCTGATGCCCACAATCGACTACCGACGGGCAAGTTGCCTGGTAGAAGGAGAAAGGAGGAACGCTACGATGGCCGGGAAGGCGAGAGTGACGCGGCGCCACTGGCTGCGGCGGGCCGCCGGCACGGCCGGCGCCCTGGCGGCCGCGCCGTACGTGATCACCTCCACGGCGTTGGGGGCGCCCGAAGCGCCCCCCGCCAGCGAGCGGGTCACGGTCGGGAAGATCGGCTGCGGCGGCCGCGGAAGCGCCTTGGCCGGCGTCGGCGGTCAGATCGTCGCCGTCTGCGACGTCTGGAAGGACCGGCGCGACCGCTGGGCCGAAAAGGCCGGCTGCCGGGCCTACGCCGATTTCCGCGAGCTGCTGGCCCGCGACGATATCGACGCGGTGTGCATCGCCTCCCCCGACCACTGGCACGTGCACCATGCGGTCGCCGCTGCCAGGGCCGGCAAGGACGCGTACGTGGAGAAGCCGCTGGGCGTGTCCATCCGCGAGGACCAGATCTGCCGCGAGGTGTTCCAGCGGTACGACCGCATCTTCCAGTACGGAACGCAGCAGCGCTCCAGCGCCCACTGCCGCTTCGGCTGCGAGCTGGTCCGAAGCGGTTACATCGGCGAGGTCAAGGAGCTGCTGGTCATCGCCCCCGACAGCCACCCGGGCGGGTCCGCCGCGCCGCAGCCGGTCCCCGAAGGGCTCGACTACGAGAGGTGGCTCGGCCCCGCGCCCTGGCAGCCCTACTGCGGACAGGCCGTCGGCGGCGAGGCCTGGTGGCACGACTACGACTACGCCATCGGGTTCATCGCCGGCTGGGGGGCCCATCCGCTCGACGTCCTCGTTTGGGGTTACGACACGCACCTGGCCGGGCCCTGGGAGGTGGAAGGCACGGCGACGATCCCCTACGAGGGGCGCAACAACGTGGTGATGAAGTGGGACGTCCACCTCGAGTTCGCCAACGGCGTGAAGATGGACTTCCGCCCGGGCGGCGACTACACGCAGTTCACCGGCACGGAAGGCTGGGTGGGCATCTCCCGCAGCGGCATCAAGGCCGAGCCCGAGTCGCTGCTCCAGGTGAAGCTCAAGCCCGACGACGTCCACCTCGTGGAGAGCCGCCACCACGGCGGCAACTTCGTCGAGGCCGTCAAGTCGCGCTCCCCCGCGGTGAGCAACGTCGAACACGCCGTGCACAGCGACGTCATCAGCCACGTTTCGGAAATCGCCATCCGCAGCGGGCGCAAGATCACCTGGGACCCGGCCAGGGAGGAAATCGTCGGCGACGACGAGGCATCCCGCCGTCTCACCCGAGCCTGGCGCGAGCCCTGGCACCTGTAGCATGAAATCACGATTCCCCCAACCCGTGACACCGTTTTCACGTTCACATAACCGAGATCACCCGTTGACAAACCGACGTTCGTTTCACCAAATGAGTTTTTGGGCTATCCCTAGGGTACAAAAGGAGGAGAACATGTTTCGCAACACTGCACTGATGGTGGTTCTGGCCCTGATCGTCGCCGTGGCGTGGGCCGCGCCCGCAACCGCCGACGAGGCCCTGGACAAGGCCTTCGACGCGCTCTCGACGTACGACTGGGGGAACGACCGGGCCGCCCTCGGGCCGATCGACGCCGCCGTGGCCGCCTCGAACAAGGACCAGGCCGCCCAGAAGCAGTTGGAGAAGCGGCTGGCCGAGGTGCTCCCAAGCGACGTCTCCGGCGCGGCCAAGGACTTCGTCTGCCGCAAGCTGAGCCTGGTCGGATCGGCCCAGTGCGTTCCCACTGTGGCCGCGCTGCTCGCGGACGAGAAGCTCTCGCACATGGCCCGCTACGCCCTGGAGCGGATCCCCGACGCCGCGGCCGTCAAGGCGATGCGCGACGCGCTTCCGAAGGTGAAGGGTAAGCTGAAGGTCGGCGTGATCAACTCGCTGGGCGTCCGCCGCGACGCGGAGAGCACCGGCGCCCTGGTCGCCCTGCTCAAGGACGGCGATAAGCAAGTCGCCGGCGCAGCGGCCGCCGCCCTGGGCTCGATCGGCACCCCCGACGCGGCCAAGGCCCTCGAAGCGTTCGAGGCCCCCAAGGAGATCGCCCTGACCGTCTGCGACGCCCAACTCACCTGCGCCGAGCGGCTGTTGGCCGACGGCAAGAAGGCCGACGCCCTGAAAATCTACAAGTCGCTCAGCAAGCCCGACCTGCCCAAACACGTCCGCGTGGCCGGCATGCGGGGGATGCTCGCGGCGACGGGCAAGAAATAGGCGAACCCGACGATTCCCCAAAGGCCCTGACGAACGCCTTGGGGCGCCGCCGTCCGTGTTGTGGTACAGCCGTCTCGGCTGCGCCGCGCGCGCATCGTCGTATTCGTCACGCTCCGCGTGACGGCACACATCACGCGGAGCGTGATGGCTACTTTGGTTGCGGCTCCGGGCCGCGTTCGGGTAAACGCCATAGTCTTCGCTTGCCGCACGGTGATGGAGCGGATTTACTCGATCGACGACCCCCGTGTGGCCGCGTACCGGAGCTTGCCCGACCGAACGCTCCGCGGGGAGAACGTCTTTGTCACCGAAGGGCGGATTCTCACCCTGCGCCTGCTGGCCAGCCCCTATGCGACCGACTCCGTCTTCGTGGCCGAGCAGCACGCCGAAGAGTTCGCGGACGTGGTGGGCGACGACGTCCCCTTGTACGCGGCGCGGGAGTCGCTCTTGAAGGAGGTCGTCGGCTTCGACTTCCACCAGGGTGTGCTCGCGTCCGGCCGCCGCGGCAAGCTGCCCACGCCGGACGAGCTCGTGGGCCGCAAGCCCCTCGACGCCCCGCTCCGCCTGGTCATCTGCCCCGAAACCACCAAGCCCGAGAACCTCGGCCTGATCTTCCGCTCGGCGGCCGGCTTCGACGTGGACGGCGTCCTGCTCGGCGAGCGGTGCCGCGATCCGTTCTCCCGTCGCTCGCTCCGCCTGTCGATGGGCGGCGTGCTCCAGGTGCCCTTCTCCAAGTCGGCCGACCTGCTCGACGACATGCGCCGCCTCCAAGGCCGCTGGCAGGTCGAGCTGGTCGCCGCCGTGCTCGACGCCCGCGCGGAGCGGCTCCCCCATTTCCACTGGTCCCGGCGCACCGCCCTCGTCTTCGGCAACGAATACCACGGCCTCCGCGCCCCATGGCTCTCCCCGTGCGACCGGCTCGTCACCATCCCCATGAAGCCGGGCGTCGACTCCCTCAACCTCGGCGTGGCCGCGGGGATCTTCCTCTACGAGTTGACCAAGGCGACCGCCGGCTTCGAGTGAATTAATCGGATAAACCGCCCCCTTCTCTCGTCTCTGGTTCCCAAGCTCCAGCTTGGGAACCCAAGTCCGGGACGTTCTCATCGAGCACGTTCACCCTCGTGCCGGCTCCAGAATGAGCTCGTCGGCGTGCTTGAGCAGTGCCTGGCTTGCCAACTGGACGGCTTCCCGGATGGCTTCCTTGGAGATGCTATGATTCCATTCCTCGACGATCGTTTCCCAGGCCATGCCGCTGGCGACCTGCTCAAGCACGTCGGAAACGAGCACGCGAGTCCCGCGAAACGTCGGCTTGCCGCGGCAAATCCCGGGGTCTGTTACGATGTGACGACCCATCAATCGAGACGTTCGCCCTTTCTTCATGGCGGCTCCTTTGTGCCGAACTCCATCCGGCTCCCGCTGCCGGCGCCGTGCGAGTCGACGGCCGATCGACGACAAGCCCCCCCCAAGGTGACGTACACGCCTTCCCCCAACCCCTATTCTACCGCTTGGGGAGGCGAATGCAAACGCCGCCGCCGCGAATCACGCAATGGCGGAATGACCGCAGGACGCGCTCCTGGAGGTTCCCAAGCTCCAGCTTGGGAACCCCCTTGCCCGAAGCCCTGCTTCGCCTCGCCGGAGGCTGGAGCTTCCCGGAAATAGGCTCGGAAGCTTGAGCTCGCGAACGGCGGAAAGAATGTTGCCGATATTGCCTGGCTTGCCTATCTTTCTCGCCCTCAAGCGACGGCTGGACTGCTGGTCACTATAGGGGACCTAAGGTAAAGTGGTAGCATTCCTAGGAATGCCTTCAGTGTTTAGTTGCCACTCTTTCCCGTGATAACCTGACAAAGAGGCGGACGTTCCGCAGTTCAACAACGTGGAGAGCTCGGGGGCCGGGCCGCGTCACCGCCACATTGGCCAAGAACTACCCGAGCGGGAAGTAGTGAGATGTTCAGCAAATTCCTCGCGGATCTGAATGCTCTTCGAGACCAAACCGCCCGATTTCGAAGGGTAATGCTGCATGTGCATTCCCCAGACAGCCACGACTGGGCAACGAAGGCGCCTGACACGACGAAGAACGCCCGATCTCGCTTCTGCTCCGGCGAGGAAGGGCTAGACAGGTTCGTTGCCGAACTACAGCCACACCTGGAGTGTGTCGCGATTACCGACCACATGAAATGCGCATTCGCAACGCAGTTGAGCGCTCGTACGGTCGGTGACCGCGAGTTCATGATTCTGCCTGGGATGGAAACGAATTTCCGACTGGAGGCGCCATTCCGATTCGCCAAGATTCACTTGTTGGTTCTCCTGCCCGAGGGAAGCACACCGTACGACTTTGAGAGACTGTTTGGTGGATTGAAGGTTCCCGCAGACGACAGCAAACGGACTGGTCATGAGGAGATAGCCGGGATTGTGCTGAAGGAGTGGACAGATCGCGTTCATAGCAACAACGGCATTTGCGTCGCCGCGCACGTTGAGAACAGGCAAGGCATCCGGTACCGCTTCCGACAGGCTGCACGCGGACTCCTCCAACTGATATCCGCTGAGGATATCGAAGACGCTGAGAAAGCAAACCAAGTTCCCGAGAACCTTAAGCAGTTCCTTCTAAGGGCCGGCCGAGGAATAACTTTCCGGTTTTCG
>DATKZH010000778.1:0-3965 GCA_035528065.1 Thermoguttaceae bacterium
TCCGCTGCCGCCACTGGTCCCAAAGGACCTGATTCACTGGTCGAGCCATGACTGGGTAGCCTCCTGATACACGGTGGGAGAAAACAGAACTACCCACCAGGCTACCCCAGTCGTCAACAGTGCTTATGTCGGGCGCTTACCCCCAACCGTGAGCGTATAGGGGAAGTTATCGTACGGGATCTTGATCGGGGTGATGGAGTACTGCCAGGTGCCGGGCCGTGCGTTGTCGATCTCGATGGTGAGCGTCTTCGCGCCCTGCTTCTCGACCTCCTCGCCGCCGGGGCCGACGACCCTCAGGCGGAGCTCGGCCCCCTGGTCTTCGAATCCGAGCACGAATTGCAGGGAGCTGCGGTGCTGGCAGAGGTGCGTCATCTTCACCGACTTGCTCGCGGAGGACGCGCTCAGGAGATTGCGCTCCGTGGGCGAGAAGCCGCCGCGGACCATCGTCTGCTTGATTCGGCCCTGTTCCCGGGCGGTGACGGTCGTGAACACGAGATATCGGAGAAGCTCCAGCTCGAGCTCCGTGTTTTGGGCCTCGTTGTGGAAAGACGTGAAGACGACCGTGCCTTCGCCGTGTGCAAAGGTCACCAGGAGCGGCCCCGTCTGCTCGGCTCCGTCACGGAGGCGGTAGGTGCCGCTCAGGTACGTGGTCACGTCGGGCCCGCGCAATGCGGCCGGGCGCCAGGCGGGCATGTCGAAGCGGAGGTCGATGGCCGCGCCCAGCAGGCGTCGCAGCCCGGGGTCGACCACCTCGGCTTCGATCGTTTGCACCTCGCCCCGCCCCATTCGGCCCTTGTCGACGAGCTCGGGAAAGGCCAACGAGACGAGATCGAATTGCAGGTCGGACGCGTAGAGCGTTCCGCCGTGGCCGACGAACTTGCGGAAGCTTTCGTGGACGGCGTCGGCCACTTCGGGCCTGGGGCGATAGATGCCCGCGCTTCCCCGCTCGCTATCGCGGAGGCGCCGCTCGAGCCATGCCCGGGGCACGCCGCCACAGGTGAGGAACACGACGTCGTACTCGGCCAGCCGCTCGGCGTGCAACAAATCGTCCAGCTCGATCTGCGTGTAGCGATAGCCGCGCCCGAGCGTGTCGAGCAGCTTTCCCACGTCGTCGTACTCGGGCGGAGTGACGGCCAGGCGCAACGGGCGCCGGGGTGG
This sequence comes from Thermoguttaceae bacterium, assembly GCA_035528065.1. Lineage (GTDB taxonomy): Bacteria > Planctomycetota > Planctomycetia > Pirellulales > Thermoguttaceae > DATKZH01. The sequence continues at coordinate 1,159 of DATKZH010000778.1, forward strand.
CGCCGAGGCGCCGCCCCCATCGTCCACGACGATTTCAAACGTGTCGACCCCGCCCGATTGGTCGCCGCCCGAGGTGGACGACGCTCTGTCGAACGCGAAGACGAGGGCCACGGCGAGGAGGAGACCGGCCCCGACGGCAGCGTCGATCAGGAGTCGTCTCCGGTCGATTCCGCCGTCGCGTGCGCCGCCAAGGCCGCTCGGCGGAGTCGCGTTCTGTCGGCTCTCAGGACTCTGCATGATGTATCCGTATCCGCGTACCTGCGCAGCGCGGCTCGAGACGGCGACCGCGCGCCCTCCGGACGGCCAATTCGGGCTATCCCACGGGGCGCCGCCTGTGGGCTTGGCGCGCCGCCATTCGTCCTTCTGCGAATCGCGCACTCAACGGCCAACCTTCAGCGGCGCGGATCGTCGTCCCCCAGGTTGTTGTCTTGCGACCGGAGTCTCTCCCGGTACTTTTTGATCGCCGATCCGGCCGACTCCTTCACCTCCTTCAGCTTCTTCACCCCGCGAGCGACCTGCCCGGAGACCTGGTCGGCGACCTGGTCGGTGAACGACTTGAGCTTGTGGGCCCAATCGGGGTGCGTCGCGGCGTCGGGGAGCGGCGGTGGCGCGGCCTGCTCCGTGGACGGCGCGGCTTCGGCCGCGGAGGTCGGCCTGTCGGGCTGCTCGGGGACGGTCACGCCGTCGGTGACGCGGAGGAGCAGGAGCGTCGCGTCGTCGTAGCGCATTTGGCGATCGCTGCGAAGGGCGGCGACCTCCTCCTGCCACGCCTCCGGAGACGTGTCCCAGTAATCTCCCCACACCGGCGGGCGGCCGGCCTCACACTGTCGCAGCGCCCAATCAGCCACGGCGTCCGTGCACAGGACCAGCAGGTCGCCGGGCCGGCAGAGCGCCTCATAGGACTTGAACTCCAGGAGGTCGTCGCGGTTGAGGTCGATGCTGCCAATCACCACGGGGTCGGCTTCCAGCTCTTCCGCCTTCTCGATGGGGAAGGCCCGGAGTAGCTCCTCGCCGCGGAGGTGGAACAGGCAACTGTCGCCCACGGCCAGCGCGCGCAGGCGCCAGGGGTCCTGCGGCTGCCGATCCCGTTCGTCGATCGGAGTGATCTCGACCCAAAGCAAAGTGGAAAAGGCCCCTTCGCGGAGCTTCGGCTTCTGGAACCAGGCGAGCTGGGACACGTCGATCTCGGCATTCCACGCTTCCCGGCGCGCGGCCAGCCACGCGCCGAAGGCCGCCTGGTCGCCGGGGTCGGGCGGCTCGGCCACGGTCGCCTCGGTGAGGATCCGTGCCCACTGGCCGGCGAAGATGCCCGAGGCCACCCCGTCGGCAATGGCGGCAATCCCGCGGTCGGCATCCGTGCAGAACGCGTCCTGGTTCTCGTCAGGATGCTCGGCATCTTTGGCCAGCTTGAAATCGCGGAACTCGAATCGCATGGGCACGTCTTGTTGATTCCTGCGTTGAAAACGACGGCCCGATTCCGGCCGAACGCTCTATCCTCCGGCCGCCCCTTGGTCGGCCTCGGTCATGGGCCGTGCAAGCGTCAACCAATTGGATTGCATGATCCGTGGAATCCTATTCGGCTCCGGGCGCCGTCAGGGCCTCCACGATGCCGACCACAAACAGGTCAAACTTGCCGTTGATCACGATGCCTCGCGACTCCGGCGTGACCGCGGGCTTCCCGGCGGCAAGCGATTGGCTACCCAGCAAGGGGCTCGTCAGCTCCCAAAGCTTCACCAGCGCCGCCTCCCGGATATTCGTCGGCTCGGCCGGATAGGCCACCGAGGGATGGGGCGACTCGGTCAACACCCAATGATACAGCGCAACGCCGGGCAGTTCGAGCAACTGTCCGGCAGCGCGTTGGATCTGGCCCGGCTCGAAGCGCCCACGCGTCATGTGCAAGACGACTGAAGAAACGGCGCCGCCGGGACGGCCCTTCCGACGTTGGGCCACAAGCTCCCTCACGGCATCAAACGCAGGCGTCGGGGAAACAACCGTCATGGTTGGCACCAGGTCGACGAAGACGGGCCTTTTCCGCGTGACCTCGACCAACCCGCCAATGCCGTTGGAGACCTTCTCCGCCACCTCCTCCGTCCGAATCGCGGCACGGGCAAGCTCGGTATCGCTGGCAACGGTAGCTCCGGCCAGCGGCCCCGAAAACCTGTTCTCCACCTCGACCACGTCGGGAATACTGTTGCCGCCGGCGTCCCTCGCACAACCGTAGGACACCAGCGCCACGTCAACGTCCCCTTTGCCTCGCTTGGAGATCTGCCCCAGCAAGTCGTTGGCATGCTGCTGCAAACGTCCCCATACCGTGTGCCGCGATCCAACGGTGGGGTTTTCGACGGAACGATCCAGCAGGAGCACGACCAGCGCCCTTTGTTCCGCTGCGCTGGCGGCGGATTCGGCCGACGTGGGCGTTGGCGCCTCGTGTGCCGGTTGCGGAGCTTCGGGCTTCTCGGAAGTCTCCTCCGCGTGCGTTGGCGAGGGCGACTCAGCCGCTGCCGAGGCGTCGGCGCGGGCAAGTCCTTCGGTCGCGGTGGCTCCGGCTGCGAATTCCGCCGAGGAGAACTGGGCGGTCGGGGCGTCGGGGGCCGGCATCTGAACGGTCAGGGACTCCGGGGCCAGGCCCTTCGCATCCGGCCCGGGCGTGGAGGGCAGGCCCGCCACCGTGACCTCCCCGGTCGGGCCAATCGTGATCGACTCGTCTCCCGTGGCGGCATCTGCGGCTCCGCTCGTGGCGGCGAGGACGTCGGTGGAGAACGATTCCGCACTCGGCCCGGGTGCTGCGGACGGCGCGGCCGGGGCCG
>DATKZH010000779.1:0-9197 GCA_035528065.1 Thermoguttaceae bacterium
TCTACAAGCGCGACATGACCCCGCCGAACGGCTTCGTCGCGGAGGAGACGCCCGGGGAACGGCAGGTCCGGTTGGAGTTCCTCGGGGGCGGGCTGGGCGGGGGCGACGTCTGCCTGTACCTCTTTCCCAGCGACGCGGGCAGGCCGGAGTATCTCGACATCAGGGAGAACGAGTGGCTGCTGGTCAGCGGCGGCTACGCTCGGACCTGCTATTTCTACAACGATGTTACCCTCAACCCCCCGGCATCGTCCTCGGGCACCGTTCCCGTGGGGGTCCACAAGTGGTACCGGGTCGTGGCCACGGGGGAGATCGTCGTGGAGGACACGAACGGCAACGGGGCCTTGGACGCCGACGAAGACATGAACGCCAACGGGATTCTGGACCCGCCGTACCGGGACGCCACGCTCGCCGGACCGGACTGGAACGTGGCGAATTGGGGGGTCGACGTCAACGCCGACGGCAACCCAAACGAAGCCCTGGCGGGGTTGTTCAAAGGCGTTGTGGGGGTTTACAGCACGGACATGGAGCTTGACTGGTAGGGGCTTCGGCCGGAGTCCAACGGGGGTGACGGTCGGCTGGGACGGCTGCCGGCGCGGTGAGCGGCGGGGTCAGGGAGACGCGGAGGTGTGTGCCACAGCTTCGTCAGAAGCAGTGCCCGCTGAAACGGAAGAGAAGGCACTGCTTGGTCCAAGCAGTGGCACACGGACAAGGAATTCGGAATAGGGCAAACCAACCCTCGGTAGCGAGGTTGCGGACGATGAACGCGCGAAAGCATCGCAAGGACCGACGCGGCGTGGTGCTGCTGATCCTTCTGGGTCTGATGGCCATGTTCGGGATGGTCGTGCTCGCCTTCGTGGTGATCACCGGCCATTCCAAGCGCGAGGCCATCAGCTTCCAACGAGCCGAGGAGTACTCGGTCGTGCCCCCGGAGCAGCTTAGGCATGCCTTCTTGGAGGTCGCTCGCGGGGCAAAGAGCCCCGCGTCCTGCCTGCGGCAGCACAGCCTGCTGGAGGACGTGTACGGGAGTCGGACCACTTACGGCCACATGCGTCACCTGCCCGCGCCCCCCGATCCCGACGATACGGCCACACAGGTTCAACTCATTTGCGCCGGCCAGTTCATCGCTTTCACTCCGGCGCACAGTGACACCCAGTACGTCTCGTGGGGTCCGCCGCCTGTCACGAAGAGCGTACACCGCGCGCTCGGCAGTCCGTACCGATTTGTCGGTTGTGTTCTCACGATGCGTTCGGGATGGGCCGCCGGGCAAAGTACGAGGGTCGCGGGGTACGATAGCGTCAACAACTTGCTCTATGTCCTTCCGTTCGAAAACGTCGGCAGCGCGGCTTTCGTCGCTCAACTGCAGAACAACCCGGGCACGAGCTGGGGATACATCATTAACGGCACCCCGTTCAGCGGCAGCGGGTTCGGCTACAACGACGCCACGGCAGGGGTGAACGCGCAGGCGTTAGACGCGCGGCTGCCGATCGTGATCATCGATTCAGGCAGTCCACCCAACTTGGCCAACTCGTCAACGAATGACCCGCTGATCGTGCGGCCCGACACGGGCGCGATGGCTTCGCTCTACGAGTCGGTCTACCTGCCGTACGCCCTGCTCCCGAACCGCACCGGGGACCCGTCGAACACGGCCACGGAGGGGCTTCATGGGTCCGGCCATGCCAACGAGGATTACGACGCGCCCGACTACCAAAACATGGCGATGGCGGCGGTCGAACCGGACGGCACGGTGCAGATTCCCTCGTTTCACCGGCCCGCCCTGGTGAACTATTGGTACCACCGTTTGGTCACCGAATGGCTGATGCAGCCGCCGCCAACCGGGCCCGGCCTGGACGAAGTGAACGCGTGGAGGGCGGTCCTCCAGCCGGTTACGGCGGCGCAAACCAATCCGATCAATTCCGCGCTGCCGATCATCGACGGTCCCACTCGCGACGCGATCATCGCGCTGAAGCGTCGGATCTTCTTCCGGCCGCTTGCCGACGTGCACGGCAACTTCTCCGGCAGCAACCCGCAATGGCAAGCGTGGGATCAAGGGATGACCGAGCTCCCCGACGGGACCTACCAGAACATCTTCCACCCGAGCTTGGACACCGACCTGAGCCAAATCAAAGACACGTATTGGCTCAGCGAGGGAGTGCCGCTTCTGGGCCCGTGGGACGTGGACAACGACGGGGACGGGGTGACCGACAGCGTTTGGGTCGATCTCGGTTTCCCGGTCCGCACGACGTCGGACGGGCGCCGGTACAAGCCGCTTTTCGCCATCCACTGCGCGGACCTGGGTGGGCGGTTGAACCTGAACGCGCACGGCAACGTAGCGCAGACCTCCCCCTACTATTATAAGCCGATGGCACTCGTTGAAGTGTACGAGTCGGGAAACCCGATTCCCGTGTACGACTACCGGCCGGGGAAGATCGATCTGACTCCGTTCGAGCTCGAGTTCGCGGTGGTGGGAAACGGGAATTGGGATTCGACGATGAACGTGGGGACGGTGCCGTTGCCTCGCGGTCTGGGATTCGGCACGGCGGACATCAACCTGATGCCGCTGTTTGCGGGGTTCGCCGATCCGATTACGGAGTATTCCGGACTGCTGGCGTTGCGCTACGGGGCCGACGGCGTGCCCGGGGCCTCCGGCGAGGACCCGCTCGCTTGGAACAAGTTCTTCGATTACGATTTCGACCCCGATCTCACCGACAGTGCCTGGTTTGACTACTGGGGGGCCGTCTGGAGGGGGACGGTGCCCAGCGGCGTCTTTGGCACGCCGTACGATCTGGACGCCGACGGCATGGTGGCGTTGGACCCGGCCGGGCGGCCGCTGGTGATCCGCCAGAGCGGCTGGAACTTCGTCTATAAGGCCGATGGCAGCGTGGCCACGTATCCGAGCGGGAACCCGATGCGCGTGTTCGAGCGGGACGAGCACCCCTACCAGTTCAATCTCACGCAATGGAGCAACGCGGATGCCCCGTTTACGGTCAACGAATTGGAGCGCGTTTTGCGGCCGTTCGACCGCGATGGCGCGGCGCTGCCGAAGCGGATTGCGGCGCTCGCGCCGGGCGGGCGAAACGTGGTGACGAGCGAGCAGTGGGAGATTCCCTGCCCCAACCCGCGCCTGCCCCACGATCTCCGCGGGACGATTGGCTTCGATTGGCAGGTGGCGGTGAGTGCGGGCGCGCCGCAAACGATCCTGGATAAGCTTGAGGGGCTGCTCCACGCGAGTCATATGGTCGATCTGTTGAGGGCGAGGATTTACATGGAGCTTCGCGCGGAGTGGCTCGCGGACCAGGGTTATGCCGATCCCGACCCCTTCGGTACTCCGCTGCCGCCTGTTCCGCCGGTGACCGGCACGCAGAGCATGAACACCTGGGTTGATTCGGCCGGCGGCCTGGCAACGGCCTCGATGTCGCAGTTGTTCGCGCCGGAGCTTCTGGCCGGGCTGAAGATGGACCTGAACCGGCCTTTTGGAAACGGGCGGGACGACAACGGCAACGGCGTGATCGACGAGGCGGAAGAGGCCTATCCCGGATCGAACCGGCTCAACGAGGACGGCGACGATGTTCTCGACGCGGTGATCGATCAGATCCTGGTCCCGAACGATCCGCGCCACCCGCTGCCGGACGAGGAGGAGTACAGCCGCATCGGCAGCTACGTCGAACCGTTTTTCCAGCGCCTGCGCGACGGGAGCTGGGCGAGCAGCACGTTTTTCGATCCGACCGGCGGCATGGACCTTAACGGCGATGAACCGGGTAACCCGCTTTATAACCCGCTCGATCCCTATAACGAGTACGTCAAGGATTTCGACCGGCACTTGATTCGCCAGGCGTACGCCCGGCAGCTTTACACGTTGATGATGATGGTGGGCGACCTGGAGGAGATGGACCGGCAATGGGATGCCACGACGGATCTGCCCAATGCCTGGCCGCAGCCGCCCTCCGGGACTACGGCGGCCGAGGCGGAGCGGCACAACCGGCGGGCGCTGACGGCGCGGAAGATCGCGCAGTGGGCGGTCAACGTGGTCGACTTCCGCGACCGCGACGCGGTGATGACGGCGTTCGAGTACGATATCTGCCCATTCACGAATCCAAATACGGCTCTTCGCTACGCCGCCGATCAGAACGGGACGAGCACGTGGGACGTGAACGGGCGCCTGGAGCAGGACGGCGACGTCGATGACCTCTTCGAGGACACGCTGCAACTGGACCGGAACCAGGACGGCGACACCAGCGATGCGCACACTCCGTACCCGCCGCCCGTTCCTTTGCCGGGCGACTTCATGCCGCGAAACGAGACGACGCCCGGCGATAACACCCGACGCTATCGGGGAGTGGTTTGGGGTTGCGAGCGGCCGGAGTTGCTGATTTCGGAGACGTTGGCGTTGCACGATCGGCGGACTCAGAACCTGGACGCACCTCTTGGGCCTGTGGGCACATGGTATAAGCTTCAAGAACCACCTCCCGTTCCGCTCCCCACTCCATGGCCGCCTGCCGATTGGGACGACGATTTCGACCAACTGAAGATGCCGCAGGGCTGCCTGTTCGTCGAGCTTTACAATCCGTCGTCGAACATGGAGCCGGGGCCGATGGAGATCTACAACGCGCCGAACGGGGGCGTGGACCTAACGAAGGTGGCCGTCGAGCTGAACCCGGCGGCGCCGAATGACCTGAGCCAGGCGACGTACTGGCCGGTGTGGCGGCTGCTGGTCGTCGACGGGTCGGAGGCCACTTTGGATCCCGACAATCCAAACAACCCGGCTCCCACCGTCCCGTACCGGGCGGTCTATTTCGCGGATCTCACCGCACCGCAGGTTGCGGCGGCGGTGGCCGCGGGACTGGACGACCGGTGCAACCAGTGGTCGCGGTTCGGCCCCGACTACTCCGACACGGACGTAGCGGTTCCCCCCGTCTTCCCGGGGCGCTACGCGGTGATCGGCCCCGGTGAGAAGGACACCGGACCGACGACGCCGGAGTACGTCACCTACATCGGCACGCTCGACGGCACGGCGTCGACCACCGCGCCGTTCGGTGATCCGAGCGACAACAACCAGACGCGGCAGATCCGGTTCCAGTCGGGCTATTCCGGCGGCACGCCGGTCAGGGTCAATCCGAGCGGCGTCGAGCCGGCCGGGGCACTCAACGGCGAGGCGATCCAGCCGGTCGCGGGCATTCCGATCAACTACCCGAATCGCTTGAGCATTTCGGAGGCCACGCAGGCGGACCCGTATCCACCCTATCCGCCGGGACAGGAGTGCTACGGGGACGGCGCGACGACCGAGACGGCTCGCGACCAGCCGCTCGATTCGGACTCCAACTACGAGACGGGGATCACGCCGGCGGTCTTGGCGGCCAAGAGGGCGACCGGGACGACGGCGAGGGTGTGCGTCGTACACTTGCAGCGGCTGGCCAACCCGCTTCAGGGTTACGATGCGAACTCGAACCCGTACCGGACGATCGACTCGGCCCCGATGGACCTTACCGCGTTTACGGGCTGGTGGGGCAATGCTACCCATCCGGAGGACGACTCCGACACGGACTCCATCGCCAGTGGGTCGATGATGTTGTCCACCAACCAGCGTGGGGAAGACAAGGCCGGGACTTATTCTGAAGATCGAGGCATGGGGCTGTGGATGGGTAATAACCCCTGGGTCCAACGTTTGGCGGTGAGGGTTGCGGTCGACTATCCGTCGATTGAGGAGACCCCGGCGACCCATTTCCGGCTTGACTCCGCGCGTCCGTACGCGTTGCAGCACAGCCTCGGGTTCTTGAACGAGCCGTTCTGGCCGCTGCGGGACGACGGCGACGCGGTCGTCGGCCCGTACGAAGGTTTCCCCGAACTGCGGCCGGCTGCGGGACCGCCGCCGGTGCCACCGCGGCCGCCCTTCCCGTGGCTCACGTGGAACAACCGTCCGTTTGTCAGCCAGATGGAGCTGATGATGGTGCCGCGCACGAGCTCGTCGCACCTGCTGAACGCGGCGATTGCGACCACGGACGGCTTCTTCAGCATGAATCTGGGGGGTGTGAATCCGGAGGACAACCCTTACGACGACAACGCTCGGCCCTTCCGGCACCTTTGGAACTTCTTCTACGCAGACGACAATGGAACGCCACTAGACCCGACCGACGACAAGCTGCCGCAAGCGCACCGGCTGTTGGACTTCGTGTACGTGCCTTCCCGGTTCGTGGGGACCGAGCTCCAGGGAAATATCGCGGCGTTCACGAACTCGGCAGAGACACATCCGTTCCGTCCGCCCTTCAGCGATATCCCGAACTACCGGGAGCCGGGCCGGGTGAACATCAACACGATCTTCAGCCGGGACGTGTGGAACGGCGTGATGAATTACTTCCCGACCGGGAACCCGAGCGTCGACGCGGCGTATTGGGATGCGATGGTCGCGAATCGTCGGGGCTATGGCAACATCGCCGACCCGATGATGAAGCTGGACCCGGCGTCCCCCACGCGCTTCGCCGACCCGTTCCGCTCCTACGCCGGGCGGGACTTGGTGCCTTTGGCCACGATGTACGCTGGCATCCAGCAGGAGGTCAATGCGACGCTGTTGCGGGAGGACCTGTTCCGCGTCCCCGTCCCCCCCAGCGTGAGAGAACCGCTGTTTCTCCGCGACTTGGGCAACTTCCACGACAACCCCGACCGGAACGCCTACTTCCGCTACCAGACGCTCCAGAAGCTGGGCAACCTGGTCACCACGCGCTCGAACGTGTACGCCGTGTGGATTACGGTCGGCTACTTCGAGGTCTCGGAGGCCTACAACGTAGGGAACTTGCCTGCGGCTCAGTTCCAGGGGATGTTCCCGGAGGGATACCAATTGGGAGCGGAGTTGGGGAGCGACACGGGCGAGGTCAAGCGGCACCGCGCGTTCTACCTCTTCGATCGCTCGATCCCCGTCGGTTTCGAGCGCGGCAGGAACAATAACGTGGAGGACGCCATCCTGCTCGAGCGGTTTATTGAGTAGCGGCGGATGATCCATGGAGCCCGTAGCACAGGCTTCCGGCCTGTGAAATCGCGCAGACGAATACGATTGCTGTAGCAGAGCCTTCCAGCCCGTGTGACTGGGGACACGGGCAAGATGCCCGTGCTACGGACGTCGTCGAGAGGAGAAAGCTGATGAAACGGTTCGTTGCGGTCGTGTCGCGGTGGGTGGCACCGGCGTCTCGCCGGCGCTTTCATCCGCACGGCGAGACGTCAATCGCAGGGAGCACGGGCGAGACGCCCGTGCCACCCGGCCGAGGCGCCCGTGCCACCCGGCAGCGCGGCTATACGATCGTCGAGCTGCTGATGGCCACCACGCTGACGCTGATCCTGATGGGCGTGGTGGCGACGATCTTCGCCGCGGTGAGCCGGAGCGTCCACGAGTCGCGGGCGGTCTTGGAGATGAACGGCCGTATGCGCGCGGCCAAGTCCCGGCTCCAGCTTGACCTGGAGGGCCTGACGGTCACCGCGAACCCGCCGCGACGACCCGAGGCCGGCGAAGGCTACCTGGAGATTGTCGAAGGGCCCCTCGGGGTCGAGCCGACCCATCCCAGTTCCATGCTCCCGGTCAACGGCGACACCACCCTGGTGGACACGACCGCCGCCGATAACGACGACGTGCTGATGTTCACCACGCGCGCCCGCAAGGGGCCGTTCGTCGGGCGGTATGGGGACACGACGATCCAGTCGGAGGAGGCCGAGGTCATCTGGTTCGTGCGGGGCCGCACGCTCTATCGGCGCGTGCTGCTCGTGGCCCCGCAGGTGATGCGCCCGGCCAACGGCGACTGGACGACGATGCGCTATCTCGACAACAACTACGACAGCAACGATATGGCGACGAATCCGGTCGACGATCCGACCGACGATAACGGCGTGGTCGATTTGGCCGACCTGGTCGATTCCGCGGGACTGCCGCACGCGTTCCATGAGTTGTACGACCTGTCGGCGCGGCCGGAGCTGAACCAGACTGCACCACCATGGAACGCGTGGAGGTGGGGATGGAAGCCCAATTTGCTGAGCGACCTGACCAAGCGCGAGAACCGTTATGCCCACCGGGTGATGGCGGTGGACGTGTTTCCGTTCGACGCCAGCCGCTGGGGGCAGTTGCGATTGCCCACGCTTTGCGAGTGCTCGCACCCGTGGTGGATGACGTGGTCGAATCGTTTTCCCGATCCGACCGACCGGGCCGATGAGACTCGGTTGCCGAGCGTGACGCCGCCGGTCGATGCCACCCTAGGCGTATCGACCGTCGACCTGTGGGTCAGCCCGCACCCGTGGCCGGAGGTTGATCAGGACACCGGCACGTTGCAGTACCCCGCGCCCCCGAATCCGCCGGATTCGCCTCGCTTCATGGGGCCTCGCGTCGCCGAAGACGTGATCCTGACCAACGTGATCGGCTTCGACGTAAAAGTGTGGGACCCCTACGCGCCGCTCTTCTATGCGGTGAACGACCGAGGGACGCCCGCCGACTTGACCGACGACACCAGCATTTCCAGCGTGATCGTTAAGCCGGGCGATCCGGGATATCACCTGGCGTTCGCCCATTGGGCCATTTGCCGGCGCACCGGCGCCCCCGCCAGCGGTAGCATGACCGCGCCCAACCTGGCCCCACGCGGCGGCTTAGGAGCCTACGTCGACCTGGACTACTCGGCGTACCCGATCTCGGCGTACCTCGCCGCGACCGATCTCCAAACGCAACTCCTGGCGAGGATGACGTCTACGTTCAGCCACCCGGGCAATCCCCGATCCCAGTTGGCCCGAGTCTACGACACGTGGTCGACCCACTACGAGAACGACGGCCTCGATCAGGACATGGACGGCGTGATCGACGAGGGCACCGACGGGTTCGACAGCCCCGGCAACGGGCTGGACGACGACGGCAACGGCTTCATTGACGACAACGACGATACCGGCAACTTGATCGTCGACGACGTCTATGAGACGGAAACCAGCCCGCCGTATCTCGCGCCCCTGCGCGGGATCCAGGTCCAGATCCGCACGTTCGAGCCCGACAGCCGGCAGGTCCGCACCGTGACGCTGGTCATGGACTTCGTGACGAAGTAGCCGGCACACGCCGAGGCTGTGACCTTTTCGACCAAACGTGTGAAAGCAATGCTATCGCACCGCAAGATCTTGTGACGGTATCCGGGGGGCGGTTCTGGCCTGAGGGAAGAGTTGGTGACGAATCGTGGCTGAACTCCGGGACA
>DATKZH010000780.1:0-6410 GCA_035528065.1 Thermoguttaceae bacterium
AACAAGCTGTTTCGTGATCCGGGGATAACGATTTCGCGCAGTTGGCCACCGATCGCCGAACGCATTCAGCGGCGGACCGCGTGAGAATGGTCGAATTCCTCGGGATTCAGCACGCTATCAGTGCTACCTACAAATGGCTGGTCCTGAACCCCGAACCCTGAACCCTGAACCCCACAAACTTGACTCATTTGCAGCAAATGTCCGAAGCCAAGTGCCCTAGCGCGAAGCGCAAGCGAGGACCGGCGTTTTCCCGTCCTTCTCCCTCGCTGGCGCGTCGGGTTAGTGTCGCAGTCTTTCCGGAACGGGCCAGGTTGGCCGCGGGCCCCCAGGCTGGTGGCCTGTGCCACAAAAACCGTCTGATGCGACTTGGCACGGCACGAGGCTCATGGACCGCTTCGTTCCGAAGCACGCCCTTAATTCCTCCCATTATTCTCATGTTCCCCATATTTCCTATTCATTCAAGAAGCAGGTCTTGACCCATTGGGACCAGGCTGATAATGTCGAAGGCTTCAACTTGCGGAGTATGGGGAGCGTTTGCCGTGCCTTACGATAGCGTTGTATGTGTGAAGCAGGTCCCGGATACGGCCAATGTGACCGGGGACGCGATGAAGGAGGACGGGACGGTCAACCGGGGCGCGTTGCCGGCCATCTTCAATCCGGAGGACCTCCACGCGTTAGAGACGGCTTTGGAGATTCGAGACGCCTACGGCGGCTCTGTGACCGTGGTCAGCATGGGCCCACCCAAGGCGGCGGATGTCCTCCGCGAATGCCTCTATCGGGGGGCTGGCCGCGCGATCCTGTTGACGGATCGTCGGGCCGCGGCAAGTGATACCCTGGCGACCAGCTACATCCTGAGCAAGGCGGTCGAGACGGTCGGGCGATACGATTTCGTCTTGTGCGGGCGTCAGGCGATCGACGGCGACACGGCCCAGGTCGGGCCGCAGACGGCGGAAAAGCTGGGGATCCCGCAGGTCACCTATTTGGAGGAGCTGATCGGGGTTTCGGACCGCACGGCGCGGATCCGCCGCAACGTCGGTAACGGCTGGGAGATCGTCGAAGCCCCGTTGCCGCTGTTGGCCACGGTGATCGAGACGGCCAACGAGCCGCGCCCGCCCGCGGCCAAGCGGGTCATCCGTTTCAAGCGAGCCCGGGTCGAGGCGGAGGTGGCCGGTGAGGTGCAGAGCGAACTGCCCGACGCGTCGGACGACGGGCGGCAAACCGAGGTCCGGCGGCGGGCTGAGGCCCTGAAGCAGGCCGGGCTGTTGATCGAGCAGTGGAACCTGGACGACGTCGGCGCCGACCTGGCGCGTTGCGGCATGAGCGGCTCCCCCACGAAGGTCCACCGAATCCAGTCGATCGTGCTCACGAAGGAGGGGTACACCGAGATTCCACCGAACGAGAAGGGCGTGCGCCAACTGATCCGCGAGTTGGTGGTCGATCGAACGTTGGGCTGAGCACACAAAGCCGACTCGGAGCATTCAGGCCGAACCGGAGGTACTCGAACACAAGACCGCAGCACGGGCATCCCGGCCTTGTGGGCACAGGCAAGCTGCCGGTGCTGCCCAATCGTCGCCGAGGCGAAATCGTCATCCCGTCGAATCGCCTGCCCGAGCGCATCAGCGCGTGAACAACGACTTGGAGTCAGAGTCAAGGACAATCGAGAAAGATGGTCGAAGTGAACCGCAAGGGCGAAGTCTGGGTTTTCGCCGAGCAGGAAGACGGCTCGCTGCACGACGTGGTGCTGGAGCTCTGCGGCAAGGCGCGCGGGCTGGCCGACCAGTTGGGAGTGCGGGTGGGGGCGGTGCTGCCCGGCTCGGATCTCGGCGGGCTGCCCCAGCGGCTGATCGCCCAAGGGGCCGACCGCGTGTACGTGGTCGACGACGAGCGTCTGGCGAACTACCAGACCGGCTCCTACGCCCGGGTGTTGACCACGCTAATAGAAAAGCACCAGCCTCAGATCGTGATGTACGGGGCGACGCCCTTGGGGCGCGACCTGGCCCCGCGCGTCGCCTCCGCGCTGCGCGCCGGGATGACGGCCGACTGCACCGACCTGCAAATCGGCGACGTCCGGGAGGCGAAGACCGGCACGGTTCACGAGAAGCTCTTGCTGCAGATCCGGCCCGCCTTCGGCGGGAACATCATTGCCACGATCGTCAACTTCGACCAGTGGCCTCAGATGGCCACCGTGCGGGAAGGCGTGATGCCGCTCGGCGATCCGGACCCGTCGCGCGAAGGCCGGGTCGTTGCCGAACCGGTTGAGATCGACCCGAGCGATCTGGCGGTCAAACTGATCGAGCGGCACATCGAGCCGCGGACCGTGAACCTCAAGGGCGCTCGGGTCATCGTGGCCGGCGGCGGCGGCGTGGGAAGCAAGGAGAACTTCGCCCTGATCCACGAGTTGGCCGGAGTGATCGGCGGGGCCGTAGGAGCCAGCCGGGCGGCGGTCGACAGCGGTTTTGTGGGCAAGGACCATCAGGTCGGCCAGACGGGGACCACGGTCCGTCCGGCGCTTTACATCGCGGCCGGGATCAGCGGGGCGGTCCAACACCGGGCGGGGATGGAGGAGTCGGCCAAGATCATCGCCATCAACAAGGACCCCGACGCGCCCATCTTCTCGGTCGCCCAGTACGGCATCGTCGGCGATCTGGGCCGGGTCATCCCGATGATGATCAAGGCGATCAGGGAGCGGCGTTAGGACGGGGGCAGGGGTTAGAGGCCAGGGGATCAGGGGCCGGGCAGGCGGAGCCTGCGGCCGATTGCGTGCCCAGGCAGAGCCCGGGCACCAGAGGGTAGGGGCGATCAAGGAGCGGCGGTAACGCAGGGACTCGATCCAATCCACGAAGTCAACCGAAGCGGGAGTTTCCTCGTGGGGAACTACTTCTTAGATAACCGGGACATCCAGTTCCTCTTCGACCACGTCGATCTGGCGGAGCTGGCCAGGGTCCAGGAGGCCGACACGGCCAACGGCGACGCCGACTACGTGCCGGTCGACGAGGCCGACGCGGTCGACAACTACCGACGGGTCTTGGAGATCGTCGGCCAGATCGCCGCCGACACGATCGCGCCCAACGCCGAGCGCGTCGATCGCGAGGGAAACACGCTCAACGACGACGGCACCGTCACCCTGCACCCGTTGGTCCGGGAGAACCTCAAGCGTCTCTCGCAGGCCGATTTGATGGGCTTCATCTTGCCCCGGAAGTACGGCGGGCTGAACTGCCCCATCTTGATCTACACGATCGCCACGGAGATCGTCAGTCGGGGGGACGGCTCGTTCCAGAACATGTTCGGCTTGCAAGGCATTGCCGAGACGGTCCACGCCTTTGCCAGCGACGAGATCAAGGACGAGGTGCTTCCCCGCTTCGCCAGCGGCGAAGCAACCGGCGCCATGGTCCTCACCGAGCCCGACGCCGGAAGCGACCTCCAGGCAGTACGCCTTCGGGCCGACCAGGACGAGAACGGCACCTGGCGGCTCAACGGCGTAAAACGCTTCATCACCAACGGTTGCGGCGAGATCCTCTTGGTCTTGGCCCGCAGCGAGCCGGAGATCAGCGACGGGCGGGGCCTGAGCCTGTTCATTACCGAGCGATCGGAGCGGGTGCGCGTGCGGCATCTGGAGGACAAGCTGGGCATCCACGGCTCGCCTACTTGCGAGCTGGTTTTCCAGGACGCCCCCGCCCGGCTGGTCGGCGAGCGTCAGCGGGGATTGATCACGTACGTGCTGGCCCTGATGAACGGCGCCCGCGTGAGCATTGCCGCCCAATCGTTGGGGATCGCCGAAGCGGCGTATCGTTTGGCCCGCACCTACGCCCACACCCGCCAGCAGTTCGGCGGGCCGATCGAGCGGCTCCCCGCCGTGGCCGAGATGGTCACCGACATGCAGATCGCGATCGAGGCCGCCCGGGCGCTGGCCTACGAGACCAGCCGGATCTGCGATCTGGAAAACAACAACCTTCGGATCCTGGAATGGAAGAAGGATCTGGAGAAGGACGAGCAGAAAGAGCGCAAGCAGTTGGCCCGGTCGCTCAAGCGGCTCAACGGCATGCTCACGCCGATGAGCAAGTACTACTGCTCCGAGACGTGCTGCCGGGTGGCCGACACGGCGATCCAGGTATTGGGCGGCTCGGGCTACATGAGGGACTACGCCGCCGAGCGACACCTCCGCGACGCCCGAATCACCACCATCTACGAGGGGACCAGCCAGTTGCAGCTCGTGGCCGCCGTTCGCGGCGTCTCCTCCGGCGTGTTTGAGAACTACGTCGCCCGGTTCGAACAGACGGAGTACGGCGACCCGCTGTTGGCCGAGCTGAAACAGAAGCTCGCCGAAGGCAAAGAGCGGGTGATCGAGGCGATTCGGTACGTCAAGGGGCAGTCGACCGCCTACCTGGATCTGTCCGGGCGCCGCCTGGTCGACGCAGCGATCGCCATCATCTGCGGTCATCTGCTGTTGGCGCAAGGGGCGGAGAACGAGCGGAAACGGCGCGTGGCCCGACGCTTCATCGAGGCCCAGATGCCGATCCTGCGGATGAACTGCGAGCAGGTCCTCTCCGGCGACAGCACGCCCCTGGACGAGTACGAGCTGCTGGCCGGGCCGGTCCCGTCGAACGACTAGCGAGCCGTCGCGGAATGGATGGTTCGTCGAGGCCGAATTGGCCTGCCGTCATGAAGCCGCGCGACGCCGGCCGCGGCTTGGTAAGCATTCGTGCGATTCCCACGTGGTGTCCGGACGTCGCAAACCATGGGCATGTTCTCCGGCAAGACCGGCTTGGTGATGGGCGTGGCCAACGACCGGAGCATTGCTTGGGCGATGAGCCAAGCCCTTTTCGCCGAGGGCGCGGAGCTGGCCTTCACGCATCTACCCGGTCCTTCCAGCGAGCGGCGGATTCGCCGTTTGGTCGAGCCTCACCACCCCAAGCTAGTGGCTCCTTGCGACGTTCAGCGCGACGAGGATATCGTCCGGGTGTTTGAAGCGGTCGAGAAAGCCTACGGCAAGCTCGACTTCCTGATCCACTCGATTGCTTTTGCCCCGCCGCAGGAGCTGCGCGGTCCGTACGTCCAGACGAGCCGCCGGGGTTGGCACTTGGCCATGGACATCAGCGTTTACAGCCTCGTGGCGGTCTCGCGCGAGGCGGTGCGCCGGATGCCCGACGGCGGGACGATCGTCACGATCAGCTACTTCGGCGGCGAGAAGGTGATGCCCGGCTACAACCTGATGGGCGTCTGCAAGGCCGCCTTGGACCACAGCGTCCGCTACCTGGCCTGGGACCTGGGGCGGAAGCGGATCCGCATCAACGCCCTGAGCGCCGGGCCGATGCGAACGCTCAGCTCGGCCGGCGTGAGCCGCTTCGACGAGATGCAGAAGCACGCGGCCGAGAAATCGTGCCCGGGCCGGAACGTCGACCCGGAGGAGCTGGGGCGCACGGGCTTGTACCTGTTGAGCGACCTATCCGCCGGCGTCACCGGCGAGACGATCCACGTCGACTGCGGCTACAGTATCGTCGGGCTGTAAGCGGGACAAGGAAAAGACTGCACGTTCGTGTGGCACTGGCGTCTCGCCAGTGCACGGGCAAGATGCCCGTGGCACCCTGTCACACGGCGCTAGTTTCCCTTTCCCCGCGGATACCAGTCGTAGCTTTTGTCGGCCAGCCGGCGTTCGATGAACGTCCCAATCGCCTCTTCGAGCTTGAGCGATCCGGCGCCCAGGATCTTGGTGCCTTGGAGCTTGGTCGGCAACTGACCCAAGAACGCGGACTTTTCCTGCTCATTGGCGCGAAAGCGTTCCAGAAGGTTGTAGGCGCGGCGGGCGTCGGCAAGTGCCTTGGAATCGTCCTTGCCTACCACGATGTACACCGAGATCTGCGTGCGGATGAAGGGATTGTTCAGCGGCTTGCTCAAGGGCATGCCTTTGAAGTCCCAGTCGGGAGAGATCAGGACGAGCCCCTTGACGTCTTGGCTCGGTGCCGCGCGGTTGGCTTCCCG
Organism: Thermoguttaceae bacterium; assembly: GCA_035528065.1. Taxonomy (GTDB): domain Bacteria; phylum Planctomycetota; class Planctomycetia; order Pirellulales; family Thermoguttaceae; genus DATKZH01. Next base: position 5,977 of record DATKZH010000780.1, read on the forward strand.
GCGGGGAGTCGTCCAGTCGTGGCTCGCATAGTAAGTCGCCACCGCCGCGCCCATCTCGGCACCCACGATGCACAGCTTGTTCAGGTTCAGCTCGCCCTCGTCGTTCTTTTTGACCAAGAACTCGCGGAACGTCTCCATGTCGTCGTAAAGCATGAAGGAGTAGTGCTCGCGTGGCATCTTGGCGGCTTCGAGGGGGGGAGCCCCGAACACCGATTCGGTGCTCTCGCCGTGTCCACGCAAGTCGGGCACGAGCACCGCGCAGCCACGCCGCTGAAGAAACGGCGCCAGCTCGGCATACTCCTTCCCGTCCCCTTTGAACATGTGCAACAAGATCACCGGCACGTTCTCCTTGCCCTCCGTGCCGGGGTAGAACGTGGCCGACAGTTGCAGACCCTTGCTTACCAACTGTTGCCCCCCAAGCTCCTCCGGGGCCG
>DATKZH010000781.1:0-3459 GCA_035528065.1 Thermoguttaceae bacterium
CGGTCCGGTCACCCGGCGGGCGCCTTCGCCGTCTAGCCGAGGCCGCCCGGCCGCCCGAGGCGATGTCCACCATCTCAAGGAAGTTTCTTCTGCGTCTCGCCATCTTGTATCTCCGAAAGTCTTCTCATTCCGGCTTGTGTATCTACGCAGCATGCGGTATCATTGGCGCGCAAAGGCGGCGGACGCCACAGACGCCCGCCGCCGAGCCACAGGTTCTGACAAGGAGAACACTATGACCAGCACCCACCGTACCATCCCGAAACTCACCCCACAAGACACTATCCGATTCAATGCAAAGATTCTGGAGGGCTCCAAAACCGACTGCTGGACTTGGCAAGCTGCTACCAGGACCAACGGGTATGGATCCTTTTATATCAGCGGGAAGCTCTATATGGCGCACCGGGTCGCTTGGGTGCTCAGCAATGGTCCGATCCCGACAGGTTACTATGTCTGCCACACCTGCGATAATCCCAAGTGCGTCAATCCTGCACATCTGTTCGTCGGGACTGCCGCGGAGAACATGGCGGATGCAGCCATGAAAGGCCGGTTGGCCACAGGAGACAGGAACGGACTCCACTTGCATCCAGAGCGCGTTGCGCGCGGCGACAGGCACGGGTCCCGCCTGCACCCTGAGCGCCGTCCACGCGGACAGAGGAACGGTAGGGCCGTGCTGACGGAGGATAAGGTTCGAGAAATTCGCAGAGCCTACGCTACCGGCGATTTCTCGCAAATGACCCTGGCGAGCATGTTCGGGGTTTCTCAGACCCCGATTAGCCGAGTCATCCGTCGCAAGACCTGGAAGCATGTTAGCTAGTCGTCCGTCGTTTTTGTTGCGGTATAACATCAGCTATGGCCCACTCCAAAAACTCGTGTACTTCGTCCCAGCCGGCGCCTTTCAGGAACTTCTCTTTGGCGATCTGGTAGTTCCGGTTCCGCACCAGCCGCGAGACCATGTCGTTGAAGACGATCCCATGGCTCTGGCAGAACGTCGCCACGCGCTGGCACCAGGCCCGGTCGCCCATGTCACTTCTGGACCAGGTGCAGCAGCTTGTGAAGCAGGCTGCGGATCATCGGGCTGAAGATCACGCCGGCCAGGAGACCAACGGCGAAAGCCAGGAAAAGGTTCATGTCTACTCTCCGTTCTTGGCCGCCTTGTAGGCGACGTTGTACGCCGGGTCGCTTGCTCGCCGGGCGGCTACCGCCTCGGCCGGTTGCGACTTCCCGGCGAGGACTTTCACGTCCAGTTCCGCCGACGTCTTCGTCTTTGGCGAGATCCACCAGCCAAGCCGGTTTGCGAAGCCTTTGATCGCCGGCCCGGCGTAGATCCCCAGAACGACGATGATCGCCGCCGCCGCCATCCACGGGATGACCGACAGCAACTTGTCCCACCACGTCGCCCGATCCTCGACCTTGGGAATCTGCTTCTGAATGGCTCGGCTTCGTTTGCGGATCCCCTGCGCTTTCGTGGTGGCGTCTTCGTGAAAAGGGCGCGGGTCCCCCCCACCTTCAAAGGTTCCCGTCGCCTCCTTCATGTCGGACTCGATGCCCACGGCGAGATCCCCTACTTCGCCCGCTGTGTTCGCGATCTTCTGTGTCGCCGAGCAGCCGATCAGGAAGAAAAGGATGGCCACCGCCCCAGCGTATTCCATTGCACGTTCCATGATCGTTCCTTTCTATGAGGGGTTCTTTTCGCGGAGCCGCCTCAAGATCGCGTCGAGTTTCTCGGTGTTGGCCTGCTGCTGGACCTGAACCTTGACGACCTCTTCGGTGAGCCGCTCGACTCTCTGGATTCGGCGCTCGTGCTCGCCGAGCACGGACTTGTTGACCCGCACGTCCCCCCAGGTCACCCCGGCGGAGATCAGCGCGGTGAGCACCAAGCCCCCGACGACCGATCCGGCGATCTTGAATCCGACGTTGTTTCCGTTCTTCTGCACGACCATTGACTCACCCCTTCTCTGTTACGTGTCCTCTGCCGGCGTGATCCGGCACGACTTGTTCACGGTGTTGCTGTAGAAGTTCCGGCCGTAGGACATGCCGGCCCCGCTGAGTCCGACCACGGTGTCCTTGTAGTTCATCACGTAGTTGTCGTGGATCCACCCGGTAGAACTGTCGTGAATGGCAATGCCCAAGCCAGCGTCCGTGTCGAAGTTGGACACTCGGTTGCCCTCGATCTGGATGCTGGTCGAAGCCGCAACGTCCAGTTTGACGGCTGCCGCCACGCAGTTCCCGAAGAGGATGTTGTTCAGAAGCCGCAGCCGGTTCGCAGCGCCGAGCGCCGAGATGATGCTGGTCTGGTCGCCGCTGGTCGAATCGTGGTAGCAGTTCGAGATCGTCACGTCATCGCAGTCGGCCGCGATGCTGATGCCGATCAGAAACTCCATGTTGCTGGTATTCTCTTCAAGGACCAGGCCATCCAGAACGGCTCCGTCGGCCCCACCTCCGAGCGTAATCGCCGCGTTGACGCCGCCAGCATAGCCTCCGATGATCCGCACGTTCCGAAGAGCCACGCTGGCCGCCGTGATCGAGATCGTTGCCGCCGCTGCCGTCGTCAGGGTCAAGGCCGGAACCTGATTGCCCTCGCCCAAGCCGATGACCGAGACCCCGGCCACGCTACACACGAGGTCCGTGGCATTGGCGATGTTCTCGGCGTGCCCCTGCATGAGGTAGATGATGTCGCCGCGATTGGCCTCGCACAGGGCCTTTGCCGCGTCGGTCGTCGCCAGGGGGGCGTCCGGGTCCGTGCCGGGATTGGCGTCGCTTCCCACCGTACTTCGCACCCAGAAGACTCGGCCCCTTCCCAGCGGGGATGCCTCCTGCGCGATCCGTAGTGCCCGATCCGCCTTGCTTGAGATGTACATGGGTGTTCTCCTAGTTGTCAGACCAGTACAGGACGACAACGCCGTCGGTCGCCGTGTCGGCGTCCACGTACAGCTTCGTCAGGTCGTACCGTTGGCCGGGAACGGGGAGTAGGCTGATAGAGTCTCCCGGCGGAAGTTCGATGGTCTCGATAAGGCCCTGATCCTCGGTGGATATGCCGATGAAGACGTTGCCCGCGTTGTTCCCGGCCGTCCTTCGTGCCTGAATGACAGCGGAATCAGCGTATCCCGCGGTGGCCGTCAGTTGCAGGGCGGTACTTGGTGTCGCCACCGCCTTCACCAGTCTGTGTGGGGTTAGCAGCATCAGTCTGCACTCCTTCTGCGTCTTGCGGCCCGAAGCCGCTTCTTCGTTCTCTCGGGGTGGTTGGCCCCGGCCAGCGAGATTTTGATGGCGCTGGCTTCAGTCTTGCCTTCTCTCAGCAGGGCGTTCGCCCGGCGCGCAGCACGTCTTGCGCCTCGCTTGCAGCCCTTCTTCACCATTTGCGAGCCTGTCCACGGCACGGTTCAATCTCCGAATCAGCCGGCCGGGGGCGGGCGGAAACCGCCACTACGGGCGGGAAAGGACCCGCCACCCGACCGATGT
>DATKZH010000782.1:0-4533 GCA_035528065.1 Thermoguttaceae bacterium
TTCGCGCCCGTCGGCGCTACCAGCTTGCTCGGATTGTACGCCTCACGCCACGGCAGCCAAGTCGGCCGCTGTGAACTCCAGCACTCCGCTTTTATCCACTGGTGGAAGGAACACTGTCGCAGGCCACCTGCGCGCACGCCATGTACTGGGAAAAACGCCCTTTTTGGACGAGGTCACTCGCGCAACTCCCGGGCAGGAAAGCACTTGGAGGTTTCGGCCGAACCAAGAAAAACCGCCCAACAAATGTTTTCGACGCAACGTATTGCCGGGCATGGGCTTAGGGCGTTTCATGGTCGGCATTGTTGGACACTCGGACGGGCTATTTCGGGGGCTTCCGGACATGCGGTTTTCCGCCTAACACGGTCGAGCATACCATGTTAGCGCCGAGCCGCAAGACGTTTTTTGGGCACCCCCGGGTGCTTCCAACTTCTCGCGGCCCGGGCCGGCCGAGCGCCTCGATTCGGCGCGGAGCGCCGAGTTGAGCAACCCTGCCCGTGGGTGGGGCGGGCGCAACAAAGGGTGACTGGGGTCCCCCGCACCGATCCGGCGAGCCGAGCGACCCCGCCGCTGGGCGAGGTCGATGCAACAAGGATCCGCCGGACGATGGCTTGCGCATTTCGCCCGTGGCGATGGCACGCGCGGTGCGCCGGGCTCTCAGACCTGGTCCAGGACTTTCCCCCGGATCGAAATGGTCACGTCCTCCAGCGGGACGCTGCGTCCGGATTGGGCGATGGCCGCCTCGGCAATCCTCAGCAACCCCGTGCAGCAGGGCACTTCCATGTGGAGGACCGTGACGCGGTGGACCGAGGACTGCGTGAGGATGGCGGCCAGCTTGTCGACGTAAGACGGGGCGTCGTCCAGTTTCGGACAGCCGATGACGACCGGCCGGCCTGGGAGGAACCGCCGGTGGAAGTCGGCGCAGGCGAACGGGACGCAGTCGGCCACCAGCAATAGGTCGGAGTTTCGGAGGAACGGCGCGTTCGGCGGGACGAGGTGAAGCTGGATTGGCCAATTGCCCAGGGCCGAAGAGGGGCCGTCGCTGGCGTTGTTCTGGGCCGATGCGGCAGGTTGCTGAGTACCGGGGGGACGCACGGCCATACGGAGATCCCGCACGGCCATGCCGGGACACCCGGGCGAAGTGGCCGCGTTGGCGGCCGGGGACTCGAGGCTTTCGACGTGACGACGCGCCTCCTCCTCGTCGAACGACTCCGCCTCTCGCTCGACGATCCTGATTGCGTCCTCGGGACACGTGCCCAGGCAGGCACCGAGGCCGTCGCAGTAGACGTCGGAAACCAGCTTCGCCTTGCCGTCGATGATCCGGATGGCCCCTTCGGCGCAGGACGGCACGCACTGCCCGCACCCGTTGCACTTCTCTTCGTCGATTTCCACGATTTTCCGCTTCGCCATGACCGGTTATCTCCTACTGGGGATGAGCATGCGGTAAGGCACGCACTACGTTACCGAATTGCCTCGACCGGTTTCGGCTCGTCTCACTCACAAGTATCGCACGGCCGGCGATGACGGTCCTTGATCTGAGTCAATCGGGGCCAACAGCGCCGGGGAGTCAGGGCAGCGACGGCGGCGTCATCGCGCGACGGGGGGTGTTGCTCGGCCGTACTACTTTCGGGCGGACGGCGAGTTGCCGTCCTCCGTCCGGGGATCTTCGCCGCCGGAGCGGGGAAAACCCGCCGGGTGGGTGGTCGCGCTCGCGGGGAATCGGTATCCTGTAGGGTTCGACAGGGGCCTCGGGAGGCAAGTCGGTCTTTGTCTGTTCCCTTAACGCAAAGGAGCGGGGAAGGCGGGCTCGACTGCTGCGACCGCAGGACCGTCGTCGGCTAACGACCCATGCATCCCAACGGACGCTCAAGACAACGGAGATCTGCGATGCCCGTGACTGCCAAATCGATGGAAAAGTGGCTGCGCACCTTGCTGGGGGCCGATCCCGAGGCACCGAGGCTCTCGCTTGGGGAGTACCTGGAAGCGATTCCCCGGCTGGAGTCGCTGGCCGACGTCCCCAGCGGCACGCCCGTCCTGGTCCGAGGCGACGTGGATGCCAAGCCGGGCTGCAAGGTGGGCGAAGGGGACATTCGTCTTCGGTCCATGAAGGAGACCCTCGAATTCGGCCGCCAGAAGGGCTGGATCCAAGTGATCTTCGGACACATCGGCCGAAAGCCGGAAGGCTCGCTGGAGAAAGTGCGAGGCCGATTGGCCGAGATCCTGGGCTGCGAGGTCGGCTTCGTGAAGGATTGGCTCGATGCGGAGTCGGTCACGATCCCGGACGAAGTCTCCGAGACGATCAAGTCCGCCGCGCCCGGCAGCGTGATCGTCCTGGAAAACACGCGGAAATACGACGCCGAATGCCTTCTCTGGAAGGCCAAGCCCGACGAGATCCCCAGGCTGGCTGAGCCGTTGGCCAAGCTGGCCAATCAGTTCGCGGAGAAGGTGGCCCGGGTGTACGTCCACGAGGCGTTCTCGGCGGGGAGCCTGGACGGCTCCAGCGTTGTGGTGCCGGCGGCGATGGATCGAGTTGCGCTGGGCGACTACGCGGCCGGCGAATTCACGGGCCCCTTGACGGTTTGTCTCCAAGCCCAGATGGTCGTCTTCAGCGGCTTGAAGATCGACAAGCTCGACGATCTGGAAGCGATGATCGACCGCGGCAGGATTCGCTGGGTGATCACCGGCGGATCGCTGGCCATGGCTCTCAAGAAGGCGGCTGCGGAGGTCGACGGCCAGGAATTCTCGATGGGCGTGGCCGAAGACCCCGCTCACGCCGACAAGCCGTACTACATCCCGCGAGAACGAGTCGCCCAGGCCAGGACGATGATCGCCGAGGGCCGGGCCAAGGGGATTCGGTTCGTGATGCCGGTCGACTTCGTCCTCGCCGACGGCCAGGTCTCGGACACGATCGGTCCCGACGGGCAACAGCTCGACGTAGGCCCCGCCACCGGCACCCTGTTTGAAGAGAAGGTCGGCGAGTTCTTGTCCGAGCACCGGGACGACGCGGAATCGACCGTCGTCTTCCACAACGGCGTGTTCGGGATGTTCGAGGAGTCGCAGTTCGCCGAAGGCACCAAACGCTTCATGGGCCAGTTGAAGCGGATGACCGATGCCGGCCTGAAGGTCTACGTGGGCGGCGGCGAAGGCGGCAAGGCCCTGGAGATCTACGGCGAGCCCGGCTGGGTTGCCCACAACTTCACCGCCGGCGGCACCGTGCTCAACGCGCTGGGCAGCCAGCCCGTGCCGTACTTGGTCGCCCTTCAGATGGCTGCCAAGCGGTGAGTTTGCGTCGCGTCACCGTATTGCGCGGATACAACTTGGAAAGCCAGAACGGCACTCTTGTCCGATTCCAGACATTCGCGCCACGACAACGGCCAACCTCGCCTCTCGGGTCACGATGGGGCCGGCATCTCCCTCGGAAGACTTGCCGCTTGCCCGCGAAGTGGTCGTGAGACCGGATGCCGGACCCCCGAAGAGCTTCCGAAGCCCCTTTCAGGCCGCGGGGCCGGCTTGCGCGCGGTCGCAGAGATCCACCAAGTCGGTGACCATCCGGCGGATTTCCTCCTCCGGCCGGGACTCTCGAATTGCCTGTTCCACATCGGCTGCCGAGCAGGTGATCGGTTCGAAGCCGTAGCTGCCAGCCGCCCCTTTCAACTGGTGAGCGACCCGGCGCAGACCTTCCCAGTCCGCGGAATTGGCCCGGTCGAGCAGGCTTGCCATCCGATCGGGCATTTCCTCGACGAACATCTCGACGATCTCTCTCAGATCCGGGTCTGCGTCCAGAGTGGAGTAGAGCGGGCTGGCTGAGGTTGCCATGGGAGTCATGGTGCTGGCCTTCTCATTAACGGCAAAGAATCCGAAGGAGATCGGTATCGATCCGAGGGCCGGAGACTCCGGCCTGTCTATGACAACGATAGTTGCGCCGTGGGGCCACGAGACGGGCGGCGCGCGGCATTTCCTGCGGTAACCTCCTGCCCCTTTTCGTTTGTGCCGGTGCCGCCAGTCGCACACCGTTCATGGCGGATGCTCGTCACGCATGGCCACGCCGCGCTGGACGCCACGACGCGATCGATCTGAGGGTGGAAGGACCGAGAGTTGCCCGCCTTCGCGAACCGCGATGTCAGGCAAATTCGCTGCAACCGGTACAACCCCCAAACGTGGATTCACAATCTGCGAGTTATGGCGAAACTGGGGTGTTTAGTAAAAAGCTGGCCGACTGGCCGTCGATACATGTTCCTAGATTGATGGCAGAGCCTGTACTCTGCCTATATTATGCAACTAGCCCCCTAGGCTTTTTCTCCCCAGTTTTCCTCTAGAGGAGAGCGTCTCCCATGAACCGTCGTATCCTTCTCCCGGTGTTCGTGGCGGCGGCTGTCGTGGCCATGGCTGCCTCCGGCGCCCAGGCCGGTCTGTTCGGCAACCCGGCCTGTTGCGAGCCTGCTGCATGCGAGCCCGCCTGCGCACCTGCCTGCAACCCGTGTGCTGGCTTGTTCCAGCGGCTGCGTGCCCGTATGGCGTCCTGCTGCGCCCCGGCTT
>DATKZH010000783.1:0-34855 GCA_035528065.1 Thermoguttaceae bacterium
CGGAAATACGGGAGGTGGTTGACCAAAAGGGGGCGCGGGGAGGGGGCATCGCGGAAAAAGGCGAGATCGTTGACCAAAAGGGGCGCGGGGAGGGGGCATCGTGGAAAATCGAAAGGTGGTTGACCAAAAGGCGGATCGGGCGCTGGGCTTGATCGCGGCTCGGCCGGGCGTGTTCGCGAGGCAGGGGGCCGTGGTGGCGACTTGGCGGACGTATCGGGGGCGGAGGCTGGGGCCGGATTGGGCCGCGCGGCGTTTGATTCCCGGGGCGGCGTCGGGTAGGCTAGACGGCGACATGGGCGGACCGCAGACAGAGCTAAGGAGAACCGTATGGTCACTGACAAGGGACAACTGAGCCGACGCCGTTTCCTGAAGAGCACCGGAGTGGGCCTCGCCGCCCCGTCGTTCATCACGGCCCGCGCGCTCGGGTTGGGCGCCGAGCGGCCCGCCAGCGAGCGCGTGGTGGCGGCACTGATCGGCTGCGGCGGGCGGGGGAAGGGCCTGATGCCCATTCACGAAGACCCGCGATGCACGATCGCCGCGGTGTGCGACGTGGACGACGCGCGCGTGGCCGACGCGAAGAAGCGGATCGGGGAGTGCGACGTCTACCGGGACTTCCGCCACGTCCTGGACCGCGACGACATCGACGCGGTGCTGATCGCCACGCCCGATCATTGGCACGCCCCGATCACGGTCATGGCCTGTCAGGCCGGGAAGGACGTGTACTGCGAGAAGCCGCTCTGCCGGACCATCCACGAGGGCCGGAAGATGATCGAGGTCGCCCGGCGCTACGACCGCGTCGTGCAGATGGGCACGCAGTACCGGTCGATCGCGCGCGCCCGGCAGGCGTGCGAGTGGGTCCGCAACGGCCGGCTCGGCAAGGTTCACACGGTGCGGCTCTCCCACCCATGCAACCGCACGCATCCGTGCGAGCCCGGCCAGGCGGTGCCGCCCGGTCTCGATTGGGACCTTTGGCTGGGGCCGGCGCCGTGGGCCGAGTACCATCCGCTGCGGTGCCACTTCAGCTTCCGCTGGTTCATGGATTACGGGGGCGGCTACATCGCCGACAACGGGGTACACATGTTCGGCGTGGTCTCGTGGGCCATGGGCGCGGACGCGACCGGCCCGGTGACGATCGAGGCCACGGGCCGCCAGGCCCCGAACAACCTGTACGACGCGCCCGAGGAATTGAGCGTCCGCTTCGAGTTCGCCGATCCGGAGTTTGTGATGCAGTGGGATCAGCCGGGCGGGGGCAAGCTGAACCTCGATTTCGTCGGCAGCGAGGCCACGCTGAGCGGCTTCGGGGAGTTCAACGTCACCCAGGGCGAGGCGGACCTCTCGCCCACGCGCAACGATGAGCCCCATCTGGCCGTCAGCGACAGCCACTCCGGCAACTGGCTCGAGTGCATCGCCACGCGCCGGCGCCCGGTGATGGACGTCGAGATCGGCCACCGGGTGACCTGCTGGAGCCACCTGGGCAACATCGCCTACGCTCTGGGCCGCAAAGTGCGGTGGGACCCCGTGGCCGAGCGATTCCTCGACGACGACCAGGCAAACCTCTTGCTCCACGTCGCTTACCGCGAGCCGTGGCGGCTCTAGGGTACTTGGTTTCCGAGAGTTGTTGCAGATGAGTCAAGTTTGTGGGGTTCAGGGTTCGGGGTTCAGGGGTCAGGACTTGCGTGTATATGTGGAACTCCAGGTCCTGAACCCCGAACCCTGACCACTGGACTCTCGGTTCGGTCTGAGGCCCCGCCTCGCTAGCGCCTCGACGTTCTCCTGTTTCCCTCCATTCCGCGAACCTCCTGGAGTTGGCTTGGCGATGACAACCGTCAATAAGATACTGACAAGGTTCTGTGTGTCGATGGCGATGCTCGTCGCAACGGCCGAGGCAGCGGAGCAGTTCCCCGTCGAGGGAGTCCTTTTCACCGGGGGCGATCTTGCCGACTGGAGCCCCACCCGCGACGAGTCGCGACTGAAGGAGGAGTACGTTCACCACCGGCTCCGTCACGACGCCGACGAGCCGTGTCTTGTCTGGGAGTTCGCCACGCGCGAGCAGGCATACGCCGACGTCTTCCTCGTCCGAGAAGTGCGGGAGCCTTTCGATCGGATCGTGGCCCGGGTCCGAAACGATTCCGCCCAGCCGGCAGACGTGTGGCTGAAGCTGACGGAAAGCGACGGCTCCGACTACTCGACGGAGCCGGTGCGCGTGCCGTCCGAGAGCGGCTGGATCGACGTGAGCTTCGATCTGGCAGCCTATCGCGTGGCTTCCTGGTCGAAGGACGAGAACCACTCGCTCGATTTCCCGCTGCGGCAAGTGGGGTTGGTCGCCTTCAACGTGAAGCCCGAGGCGGAATATCGGCTTTCTCTCGGCCGGCTTGGCACGTTCGCCCGGGAGCCGGAGCGAGTGGAGGTCACGCTGACCGGTCTGCCGCCGCGCGTGGAGGCCGGCACGACCCTGCAATTGAAGTGCGAGCTCACGCCCAAGCAGCCGTTGCGAGAGAGCTACGGCCTTGCCGCCGAACTGGTCGTGCAAGGCGTGATACAAGCGTCGTCGCGGGTGGACGTGCAGCCCGCGACCGACGCGTGGAAGGTCGGCCGGCCCCAGCATCTGCCGGTCGAGCTGATCGTGCCGAGGTACGCCGTGGGCGGACCGGGCACGATCGCTCTGCGCCTGGGCCGGGCGAAGCTCGTTGCTCCCGGAACCGACGAAGAGATCGCCGTCTCCACGGAGATCATCGCTCGCACTCCGGCTCGCACCGTGGCCGAGATCAAGCCGCACAACGGCGTGCCGGCCCTTTTCTTGAACGGCAAGCCGAATGCGGCGATGACCTACATGACCTACCACCCCGAGGCAAAACACTTCGCCTCGTTCGGGAAGGCGGGGGTCGACCTGGTCAGCTTCAGTGCCACGTCGGACTTCAGCCACTACGGTCTTGCGCCCCCGGTGTGGATCGCTCCCGAGCAGTTCGACTACAGCACGTTCGACCGCCGCGTGCTCCTCATCCTGGAGGCGAACCCCGAGGCCTACCTGATCCCGCGAGTGTATATCTCCTCGCCGCCCTGGTGGGACGAGCAGCACCCGGAAGAGCTCGTGGTCTGGCACGACGGGGCCCGCGACCGGATGCAGGGCGGCGGCAAGAAGACCGTCCCGTCCTGGGCGTCGGACAAGTGGCGCAAGGACGCCGGCGAGGCGCTGCGGCGCTTCATCCGACACGTGCAGTCGATGCCCTACGCCGACCGGTTCCTCGGCTACCACGTCGCCTCCGGCGGGACCGAGGAGTGGTACTACTGGAACAACTGGACGGAGATCTTCGCCGACTACAGCGGGCCGCAGCGGAAGGCGTTCGTCCGCTATCTGCGAGAGAAGTACGGCGATGAAGCCGCGCTGAGAAAGGCATGGGGCGACGACGGCGTCACGTTCGACTCCGTGCAGATTCCCACCAAGGAGGCACGAATCGGCCGACCGGGCCTGCGCGACCCGCAGCGGGAGATGCCCGTCATCGACTACTACGCCTTTCACGCGGAGATCGTCGCCGACACCATCGGACACTTCGCCCGGGTCGTGAAAGAGGAGACGAACGGCCGGAAGCTGTTCGGGGCGTTCTATGGCTACATTTTTGAAATGAGCTGGTACAAGTACGGGCTTCTGAACAGCGGACACCTCGCCCTGGCCACGGTGCTGGCCAATCCCGACGTAGACTTCCTCACCTCCCCCACCGCCTACAGCGCTCGGGCCCTTGACGGGGGAGCCGCCTGCTGGATGACCACGATGGATTCCGTGAAGCTGCACGGAAAGCTCTGGATGGACGAGAACGACGTCCGCACCCACAACACGCCGAATAGCGCGGGCTACGGGCGCACGGACGGCGCCGCCGAGACCCGCAACGTGCAGCTCCGCGAGCTGGCCATGGTGTTGGGCGACGGGACCGGCATGTGGTGGTTCGACATGGGCGGCGGCTGGTACGACGACGAGCCCACCATGGCCGCCATCGCCCGAATGAACGCCGTCGCCGAGGACTCGGTCCATCGAGACCGCTCCTCTTCCGCCGAGATCGCGGTGCTGGCCGACGAGCGAAGCATGTTCTTCTGCGGTCTCGATCACAGCTTCGATCGGCCTCTTCTGTACGATCAGAAGGTGCAGCTTTACAAGATCGGCGCGCCGATCGACACCTTTCTCCTTTCCGACCTGGGGGCAATCGGCCGTTACAAGATGTACGTGTTCCTCAACGCCTTCTGCCTCGACGACGCCCAGCGAGAGCTGATCCGCCAGCGGACGCGGCAACAGGGGGCGGTTTCGCTGTTTGTCTACGCGCCCGGGGTGTTTCGGCCCGACGGGTCGGCCGGTGATCCCGCTCCGCTGTTGGGGATGAAGGTCGCAAGGATCGACGGCCCGGCAAAGTGCCGAGTGATCGTCGACCCGGACGCCGTCGAGAGCGTGGCCGGGCTCGCGGCGACGGAATACGGCTCGGATCACGCCTTTGCCCCGCGGTTCTGCGTCGACGATCCGGCGGTCACCGCGCTGGGGACGCTCGCGGGAACCGAGCGCACGGGGCTGGCGATGAAGTCGCTCTCGGAAGGGGGCACGGTGGTCTATTCCGCCGCGCCGAATCTGCCTGCCGCCGTGCTGCGGGCGTTCGCGCGCAAGGCCGGCGTTCACATCTATCTCGACACCGATGAGCCGGTCTATGGCAACCGCTCGTACCTCGGTTTCACCGTATACCAGGCGGGGAAGCGGACGCTGCGTCTGCCACGCCGCACGCCGGTCTACGACCTGTACGAACAACGTTTCCTCTCGGAGGACGCAGAAGAGATTGTGCTCGAGCTTCCCGCGAAAACCACGAAACTGCTCCTGCTGGGAAAGCCGTAGGGATCGGCCGAAGAACAACTTCCGCATTGGCGGAGTAGTAGGCACACGCCGTGTGCCGTAACCGGCCGACGGCACACGGCGTGTGCCTGCTACGGAAGTCGGAAAGTTGTTTCTCGGCCGATCCTAGAGGCCGAAACGGCCGTGGGAGCGGTCTCTTCTTCAGGGGGCGCGACTTTCCGGATGAAGGAGGGCGACGACGCCCTGGTCGGTGCCGGCGACGAGGACGAGCTCCCCGTTGCTTGTGACGGCGCGGAGCTGCCGGACGGCGCCTTCGAGCTGCGCTTTGGCGACGGGCTTGCCGGTTGCGTCGACCAACAACAGCATGCCGTCGTCGCAGCCGACGGCCAGCAGGTCGCCGCCGTCGCGCGGCAGCCGGGCGAGGCACCACGGGGCCGAAGGCAGATAGGAGGCCCACGCCTGCTTGCCGTCGGCCTGGAAGGCCGTGACGAGGCCTTCCTCGGTGGCGGTCACCACGTGCTTCTCTCCTTTGCCCTGGAAATCGACCACCACCAGCCCACGCATGGTCGGTGGGGGGACCGTGATCCCGATCTTCGCAACGCCGGCGGCCGGGGGCCCGAAGTCGGCGCTCCAGAGCGGCTTTCCCAGGGAGTCGTACACGCGCACGTTGTTCATCGAGCCGTTCGTATCGCAGATGACCTCGGGTTGGCCGTCGTCGTCCAGATCGTCGACGAGGATGTTCAGCGTGCTTTGGCTCAGTTGGAAGGGCGGGTGGACGCCGAAGCCTCCGGTCGACCAGTTGCCGCCGTTGATCGTGCTCAAGTCGTTGGAGAGGTTGGGCGCCTTGGCGACGACGAGCTTGCGCGTCCCGTCCGGGTGGGGCACGATCTCCATCACCGTGCAGCTTCCCCAGTACAGCGGCACCCGCTTGACGAGCTCGCCCGCCTCGTCCAGCACCTCGACCGTGCATGCGCTGCCCACGAAGGCCCGGGTCGCTTCGCCGGCGAGGCGGCCCGTTTTGAGGCCGTAGATTCCGGGCAGGTCCTTCTTGAACCAGTAGGTCTTGCCCGTGGCGTATACGTCGGGGTGCATTTCGGACGGGAAGGTCCAGCGGGGCTTGCCGGCGTCGTCGAACGCGTAGACGCGGTCGTCGGCGCACCCCAACAGGAGCAGCCCGGCCTCCGGCCAGTAGGCCGCCGACATGATCTTGGCGGGGGCCTGAATCGCCGGGTCGAGCTTGCCGTCGATGGCCAGGGGGTACGCGCGATCGGTCTCGGTGGTCACGTAGACGCCGGCAGTCCCGTTGCGCTCGGGCCCCGGCAGGATACGCGTCACGGCTCCCTGGACCTGCCGCGTCGCCACGGGCTGAAGGGTGGCCAGATCGGCCGGCAACGGCTCGTCCTTCTCGGCCGGCGCCTCGCGCGAGCTGATGCGGCGCAGGGCTTCGAGCTTCGCCCGAAGCTTCTCGGCCGTTTCGGCGGGCATCCTGGCGCCGGTGATCGCGTGGTCGCCCCGGTCGACGCGCGTCCAGATCAGGCCGTCGGCGATCCGCGTCACCAGGACCGGGTGCTCACCTTCGCGAAGATCGTTGCCGCGCGTGGCGGCGATGGCAAGCGCCGTCGGCTCGGCGCAGAACAGGGCCACGTTCCCATCCCGGGGCGTCCAGCAGACGTCGACCGGCCGGTTGGCGGCCAGGAGCGGTTGGCCGCAGGTCAACTGACGGACCCCGGACGCATAGACGAACTCCTCGCCGACCAGGACGGCGTCGGCATCGATTCGGACTTCCTCCTCGGGCAGGTCGAGCGCACCCAGCGACGCCAGCACGGGGGCCGGCACGCCGAGCATGGCCGCGCCGTCGGTCAGCCGGGCGCACGAGAGACGCTGCTTGCCGTCTTGCGGTTTGAGCCCGACGAGCGTGATCATCTCGAGTCGCTCGCCCGCCTTGACGTCGCCGCGCACCGTGCACTGGGCCAATCGCTCTCCCACGTTGAGACCGGCCCGGGTGGCCGGGACCAGGACGGCCGTAGTCTCTCCGGCGGGGTACTCGAATGAGCCTTCGTCGGCGAGCTTTGCGGTGGCCGGCAGGGCCCATTGGATTCTCATCTCGAGGTCTTGCGTGTCTTCGCGTGCGGTGAGCCGGTCGGCGACGACCGTCCAGCGCCCCCTGGCGTGCAGCACGGCCCGGCGCCACACGCCGTAGGCGAACTTCGGCACCTCGGCCTCGACGTGGGCGCAGTCGCCGACGACCTTCTGCACTTTCAGGGCCGATTCCAAGGGCAACTCCGGGGCGATCAGGCCCTTGCGGCGCGCGATCACCGTGTTGTTGTGGTCGCCGCTTTCGAGGAGCGTCGTCGCGCCGATCCGCAGCCTTTCCAGATTCAGGCAGTAGTAGGGGCGACGCGTCTGATCGTACATCCCGCCGATCTTGAAGTAGTCGTCGCCGCCCGTCGCGCCGCTGCGATAGGTGAGCCAATGAAACGCTTCCTCGGGCGGAACGGACCGGCCCGCGCTACCCTCGTGAGAGAGCGGGCGCACGGCGATCCGATGGGCCAGCTCTTCGGGGGCGCGCTCGGGCCGCTCGGGCCAGAACGACTGCCCGATGCGAAAGCTATCCGTCTCGGCCGAGGTGAGATTGCGGTAGTAGATGAACCGGGCGTCGCCGGTGAGGTAGGCCGCCTTGTTCGCGAAGCTGAGCGTCTGAAAGCCGAGCGCGTCGTCGTCGCGCCGGCCGCTCACCAGACCGTCGTACCCGCGGAGGATGGTCCCGAGCATGCCGCTCTCCACGGCGCGGCGGTCGCCGCTGACGAGCATGTAGCTCATCATCGGCTCGTATCCGGTGTTGACGTAGGCGTGGCCGCTGTCGGGCGTGTCTTGCTGATTGCCGACGTGGATCGAGTGGGCCAGCGAGGCGAAGTGGGCGGCGGCCCCCTCCATCGCCGCCTTCCACGCCGGATGGGGATAGTACTTGTCGAAATACCGGGCGCGGCAGTAGACCATCAGCGATTGATACGTCGCGTGCCGATCGCCGACGAAGCGGCTCCCCGGAATGCTGTAGTGCCCCGCCCCGCCGGCAAGCTCCTGCGTCACACGCAGACGCTCGTCGTCGCTGAACGCCGGGCTCTCTTCGATCAGGTCCCAGAGGAGGATCATGGGGTGGGCACAGTAGTGGTACGATCCGGCCAGCGGATGCTCCTTGTTTTCGATCCGCTCCCCGTCGACCTCCCACATCTCCTCGATCGTCTTCTCGTCGGGGAAGGCCAGGCGGAGGAATTCCCGGGCGAACTTCTCGTCGCCGGTCATGTAGTAAAGCGCCATGTTCCGGCCCACGCTGTTCCAGCCGAAGTAGGTGGCCGGCGCGTCGTTCGATCCCCACGCCAGGCAGGCCGGCGCGTTGGCGCTCGGCGGAACCGTCCACCCCTCGCCCAGCTCGACTCGCAACGTCCAGCCGAGCGAGAGCGACCCCTCGCGGGCCGAATCGGCCGCCGCGGCCGCGAACTGCTCGGCCGCCTTGGCCATGCCCGCGTCGTCGCTGCCGCCGACCAGAATCGCATTGTGGCCGTTGGCCAGCGGATCGTGCAGCGAGCGGACGCAGTAGCCGCCCGCGCCGGGATACTTCAGGTCCAGGTACGTGTAGTAGAAGTTGTAGAGCTGCTCGATCACCGTGTTCGTGGAGCGGTTGCCGAGGATGACGAGGTTTTGGGTGAACGGCAGCGCGACGTCGCCGTCGCGCACGATGGGTAGCGCGGCGCCGGTCGTCTTCTTCACGCCCTCGACGATCGCGCCGGCCAACGCGTCGTAGCGCCCGTCCGACGGGACAACCACCGCCGCCGGCTTGCCGTCTCGCACGAGCGCCGTCTCGATGCGCATCTCCTTGAGCTTGGCAATCGGCGGTGCCGGCTCCGCGGCCTGCACGGCTCCGGCGACCAGAAGATCGGCAGCAAGCAGAAGCAACGCCGCCAACGGCACGGGGCTCGTTCCTCCGGCAGAGAGCATCTCGGGACCTCCGGGTTGAGAAAGCACGTGGGTACGTTTCGGTGAGCGACTTGGTATCAGCCGAAAAACAACTTCGCGACTTCCGTAGCAGGCACACGCCGTGTGCCCTCCGCCGGTTACGGCACACGGCGTGTGCCTGCTACTCCGCAAATGCGGAAGTTGTTCTTCGGCCGATCCCTGGGTGTCGTCACGGCTTCAACGTATCGTCGCCGGCTCGCCGCTTCAACACGGCGTCGGGCACCTCGATCTGCCACACGTCGTTCGTGCACGGCCACGGGTTGCCGCCGGCGATCCAGATTTTGTCTTCCAACACGTACGCCGAGTGCTCGTGCCGCGGCGACCAGACGTTTTGGCTCACGAGCTGCCTCCAGTCCTTCCCGTCGGCCGAATACCAGACGTCGTTCCAGTTCTTCGACGGGTGGTTCGACCAACCGCCCAGCAGCCACAGGTGGTCCTTGTAGACGACGGTTGAGAACCAGATCCGCGGCGCCCAGGGGGCCTTGGCGGCGACCTTGGTCCAGTGGACGCCGTCGGAGGAGCTCCAGACGTCGTTGTGGGCCTCGTACGCCGGCAGGTAGTTGCCGCCGCCCAAGACCCAGAGCTTGCCGTCGAAGGCCACGGCCCCGTGATACGCCCGCGGCGCCCACGGCGCGTTGCGAGTCACGAGATCCCAGTGGGCTCCGTCGGTCGAGCTCCAGACGTCATTCTGGAGCGAGTGCTCGTCGCCGAAGAAGTACTTCTCGACGCCGCCGAGGATCCAGATCTTGCCGTCGAGCACCACGCCCGCGGCGCCGAGCCGGGGGCTCCAACCGGCGTTCTCCGTGGCACTCTGCCACTCGGCGCCGTCGGTCGACGACCAGACCTGGTTGCTCGCCGAAGCCTCCGGGTTCCGCCCACCGTACCAGCCGCCCATGATCCACATCTTGTTCTCAAAGACGAGGGTCGTGGGCAGGTCGGCGTGGACCCAGGCCGCCTGGGGCGTCGCGAGCGTCCAATCCGCGCCGTCGGAGGACGTCCACACGTCGTTCGGGAACGGGCCGTAGGAGTTGAACCACCCACCCAAAAGCCACATCCTCCCCCCGTAGGCCACCTCGCCCGCCGAGTCGCGCGGCTTCCAGCCGGCGTGCTCCGTGACCTTCACCCAGGAGGGCCCGGGGGACTGCTCGCCGGGTGGATCGGCGCATGCGCCCAGGGTGAACACGAACAGCGTTCCGAGACACACGGCTAGGGCAATCACGGGAATCCTCGTCTCGTGGGAACGGGCGCCCAACACGACCAACAAAACGTTCCGCCGGCTGGGTTGGGCTCGGGCCGCAAGCCGATATTCTACTTGAGCGTCGGGCGAACACAATCACCCGTGCTTGCACCGATGGGGCGGAAGGTGGAGAATGGAGTGGAGAGGAGCGTCCCGATGACCCATGTCCACCAACCCGGCAAGAGCGAGGCGCACCCCGGCGCGAGCGAGGCGACGCCAAGGCGGTGGAAGGCCTGGTTGGGGCTCGTGGTCGCGGTCGTCGTGCTCTGGCTGATCGTGTCCGGGGTGTCCGTTTTTCGCGTCGTACGCCGGATCGGGTTGCTCGCCGGCTCGGGAACCGCCGTGACGATTTCGCGGGAGACGACCCGCATCGTCGAGCCGCTTCGCGACGACGGCTACGTCGACTACCTCGCCGCGCTGAACCAGCGGAGCCGCCAGGGTGTCACTCCCGAGAACAACGCCGCCGTCCTCCTCTGGCAAGCCCTCGGCCCGGCGGAGATCGTGGGCACGTGCGGCGAAGAGGGGTGCGATTGGCATTTCCAAGAGCTTGGCATCCCCCGTCCGCCGGAGCAGGGAGAGTACTTCGTTGCTCTGCAAAACTACGCCATCGAGCTGGAAGCCGACGGCCCGCCGCCGGAGCAGGAGGCCTCCCAGGAAGAGCCGGAACTGGAGTCGCAAGTCTCCCGCACCTGGGGGGCGATCTTGTCCGAGCAATCTGAACAGGCCGCGCGACGCCCGTGGGCGCCGGAAGAGTTTCCCGAACTGGCCGCCTGGCTGGAGAAGAACCAACAGCCGCTGGCGCTTGTCGTCGAGGCGAGCCGAAGGGAGCGTTTCTACTCGCCCTTGGTTCCGGCCGAATCCCCGCCGGTTCTCGGCGCGTTGACGCCGGGGCGTTATCTCTTCCGCGATGCGTGCAGCGCGTTGCGCATCCGTGCCATGCTCCATGTGCACGACGGCAAGGTCGACGAAGCCTGGCACGACCTGCTCGCCTGCCATCGCTGGGCTCGGCTCGTGGGGCAGGGGCCAACCTACATCGAGGTCCTGGTCGCCAAGGGGATCGACGGAACGGCTTGTGCCGGCGACGCGGCGGTCGCCCATCACGGCAACTTGACGTCGGAACGGGCCCGGCGCTTCCAGGCCGATTTGCGTCAACTGGGTGCGCTGCCCGGCGTCGTCGACAAGATCGACGTCGCCGAACGATTCATGTTCCTCGACTCCGTCAGCGCCATGGCGCGAGAAGGCCCGGCTGCCTTCGCCGAGAGCGCTGGATCGGACGAGGCACCTTCGTGGCTGGAGACCCAGTTGTCGAAACGGGCCACTCGTCTGCTCGATTGGGACGAAGTGCTCCGCACGGGCAACAACTACTTCGACCGTTTGGTGGAAGCCGGCCGGATCGCCGACCGATCCGAGCGTGAAGAAGCGGTCGCCGAACTGAACGAGGAGATCGAGGAGGGGATCAACGAAATCCGTGATCCGATGTCCCTGGCCAAGTCGTTCCTGGGCAAGGGGCCGGGCGAAGCCGTGACGGAGAAGATCGGACAGGTCTTCTTCGCGCTTTGGGGGCCCACGCTCTCTACGGCTTGGCGGTCCGAGGACAGGGCCGAGCTCACCCTGCAAATGGCCCAGGTGTCGCTGGCCCTGGCTGCCTACCGCGGCGACCACGGCAGTTACCCGGACGAATTGGCGCAGCTTGTGCCCGAGTACCTCGACGAAGTGCCCCGGGACGTGTACGCCGACGGGGAGCTCCGATACGAGCGCGACGGCGAGGACTACGTGCTCTACGGCGTGGGGCTCAACGGGCAGGACGAGGAGGGCCGCGACTACGAGTGTGACCCCTCCGGCGACGACGTCGCGATTCGCACGGCGCTGCCACCGTAGCGGGATCGCCGAGCCCGCCTGTCACTTGCCGAATCGACGCAGCCGCCCGGAGCGCGCCGTGCCGACTGAGGCGACCGCGGATGCCGGCTCCTCAATCGCGACCAGCTCGTCGATCATTCCCTGGGCATCGTCGGTCACGTTCGACATCCGCATCAGCCACGCGGAGCGGAGGAGGCCGGTGGCGTCGAACAGCTCGGGCTGGAGGCAGGAGAGGAGGCTGGCGGCGATCCGGGCGTTGAGATCGCCGTTGGGGCTTTCCGGAAAAAGGCCCTGCCCAAACGCAGCCCGTAACGAGGCGAAGACGAGCGGCCAGACGAACCGCCCGCCAGCCAAGCGACTCCGGTAGCGGAGATCCTCGGCAAAGTCCCTGGCCCGATCCGGATCGACCGCGAACTGGCCGACGTCGTCCACCCCGGTCAGATAGCCGATCAACAGGTCGGTCCAACGTTCGGTGCGGCGCCGGAGCCGGTTGAGCCGGACGGCCTGCTCCACGTCGATTCGCGGCTCCTGGGTCAAGAGCGTCATCACCCGATACCGGGCCTCCAGGTGGCCCACCAGCACGCTTCGGGCGATCGGCTCGGCCTGGTCGGTGCCGCGGAAGCGGTCGTAGGCGTACATCACCGCGGCCCAAACGCGGGTGAGCACGTCGCCGGTGATGACCTCCTCGAGCACGCCGCGAAACTCGGGCCGCTGGAACGATCCCGGGCGCCGGGCGGTGCTGGGGTCTTCGCTCGAAAGCCGCTTGAGGGTCCGGCCCCAACGATCCAGCCGGCTCTTCGAGGCGATCCAATACTCTTCGATGCCGGCGTCCGGAATCCGTCCCGGCGTGCGGACCAGCACCGGTCCGTGGGCCGCAATCAACGCGGCCAGCTCAATCAGTTCGTGGGCGTGCATGGGATAAAGGCGGGCTCGTTCGAGGGTCGGCGAGAGTCTGTGGTCGGCGAAAGTCTGTGGTCGGCGAAAGCTCGTGGCACAGGCATCTTGCCGGTGTTCCCGAATTCTCCGGCCGGAGGCCCGTGCTACAGCCGCGCGGGCCCTCCGCACCGGGCAGCCGAGAGAGCCCGAGGGGATCAGGGCTCTCCCGTCGCCGGGTGCGTCGGGTACGTCTCATGGGAATGCAAACCGGGTGCCGAATGGGCGCCGAGAGGGAGGTTGGCCGGCAGCGGTGGTCGCAACGTGCTACGTGGGAAGAGGTTACAGCAAGGAGCGTTGGACCCGCGTGCGTGGGCTCCCGGGGCGAGGCGTGGTGTTCCGGCAACACGTGTCTTCTCGGCACAAGCCAGGTTCGCAGGCAGGAAACGCTTCGACCCAGCGTCGGCGGTGCTCCCCTTGAACGTCCGACGGGACCTGCGACAATGAGCGTGCCATGGACGAGAAACGTCGAGCCCCACGAAACCGTACGATCACTCTCGATGACGCGGAACACGTCGAGCTTGCCGAGCGGCTCGTGCGGCTCGATGGCCCCATCACGCCTGCGTCGCTCATAGGCCGAACCGTATGCCAAGACCTCTTCGACGCACTCCCCCACCTGCCTTCGAGTTTCGTGGACCTTCTGATCGTCGACCCCCCCTACAATCTTGACAAGTCCTTCCATGGCGGCGCCTTCAAGCGGCGGTCTGACCGGCAGTACGTGGAGTGGATTGACTCTTGGCTCGAGCCGCTTCGCCGCGTCCTGAAACCGTCTGCGTCTCTCTACGTTTGCTGCGACTGGCGCTGTTCATCCGCCGTTCAGCAAGTCGGTGAACGCTACTTCAACGTTCAGAATCGCATTACTTGGGAGCGTGAGAAAGGTCGCGGGGCACTTCGCAACTGGAAGAACTGCTCGGAAGATATCTGGTTCTTCACGGTCTCCCGCCAGTACACGTTCAACGTTGATGCGGTGAAGTTGAAACGGCGAGTGATGGCCCCATATACAACGGAAGACGGGAAGCCGAAAGACTGGGACAGGACCGCGGGCGGCGGATTTCGCCTTACTCATCCGTCGAATCTCTGGACGGACATCTCGGTTCCGTTCTGGTCGATGCCCGAGAATACGGATCATCCCACGCAGAAACCGGAGAAGTTGATCGCCAAGCTCATTCTTGCAAGCTCGAATCCGGGCGACGTGATCCTCGATCCATTCTTGGGTTCCGGAACAACGTCGGTCGTCGCGAAGAAGCTTGGGCGCCGTTACGTTGGGGTCGAGATGGATGAAACGTATTGTTGCCTCGCCGAGAAACGGCTCGGCTTGGCCGATCACGACGATCGCATTCAGGGCTATCAGGACGGCGTCTTCTGGGAACGGAATTCTCTGTCGGACCGGAGCGAATCCGCTCCCAAGAAGCGGTCCCGTGCCGGCCGGCAGCCACTCTTGTTCGAGACCGAATAGCCGTGATGAAGAGTCGGCTTTTCTACACCGCCGAGTATGCGCCCGTACAGGATCAGATCAAGGGCTTTCTGAACTCCCAGGGTCAATTCCTCTCCAGCGGTACTGTGGAAAGTACGCGTGCCGTCGGTGACGCGATTCAACACGTCCTGGGCGAGAACTTCCAAGCCATCCTCGGCGCGAAGCTGTGTACCAAGTACTCATCCCAATTCGCCCGTCGGGCAATGGCGGATTTGGCGTTTGAAGATGCCGATGGCTTCTACTACGTCGTCGACGTCAAGACGCACCGACTGAGCACGAAGTTCAATATGCCCAATCTTACGTCGGTCGAACGCTTGTCCCGGTTCTACGAGGACGACAAGAACTACTTCGTCGTCCTGATGGTGGCCTACGAGATCGAGAACCTACGCGCTCTGGTCGAGCGAGTGACATTTGTACCGATTGAGTTCCTTGGCTGGGACTGCCTCACCATCGGCGCACTCGGCTGGGGCCAAATCCAAATCGCAAACTCAAACAGGATCACGGTCAATCCACAGTATTCCCGCAAATCGTGGATGATCGAATTCTGTGATACGATGCTTGAATTCTATCCCAAGGAAATTGCCAAGATTGACAGCCGGATTGAACGATTCAAGAGAGTCCGCGAAGCGTGGGAAAAACGTACGGACTAACCCGATACCCGCTGACAGATCGTTGCACCTTAGCCGGCCCGTTTCCCGGTCTTTCAGACTCATTTCCTTCGTTCACCGTTTCCGGTCTGTCCACGTTCATTCGCGTTGTTCGGCCAGCGCGGTGAACTCGGACGTTCCGCCCCGGGCAACGTCACGCCGCGCGACGCTTGCGGCGCAGGCCCCAGTGAGGGCCTTGCAGGACCTGGTCCGCATGCGCCGGATCTCGACGCTCCCGAGGACGGTAGATCCTGATCCGACGTTGCGGAGCCAAATGGGCGCCGAACGGCACGACCGCCCAGGCGGCCCAGACGAACGACATCGGCTCCAGCGGGATCCGGAAACGGACCGACGTGATCACCAGCGCGTGGAACAGGGTGACGACGGCGAAGATCGCGTAGGTGGGCCAGAGCCTCCGCCACCGGCCGCACGAGACGAGCAGGCCCACGAAGGCCAGCACCAGCCAAAGGACCGTGGCCGCCCGATAGACGCGGTTCGACGCCTTCGGGTTCGTCTCGTCGAACACGAGGAAGTAGCGCAAGCGCCTCAGGCAGAGCCCCGCGTACCGTGCCGGGTGGGTCCGGATGAACTCGACGGCGCGGCGCCCCAGCAGGCGGCATCGCTCCGGCTCGCTCAAGCCGGCCAGCTCGCGGTAGCCGGTCGGTCGCAACAGGACGTCGTCGATGTAGACGGTCTCGTGCCGCGCTTCCCACAACGCCCGGTCCGCGTCGGCCGGGGTCCCGTCGTGGTCGAGGCGGAGCGCTTCGGCGGAAGGTTGGGGGATCTTGTCGGTACCCCAACTGGCCGGATTGTTACCCTGCCAAAGGGCGTACCCGAACGTCGACTTGATGAACACGACCTCGCCGTGTGCCCGGCAGTTCCGCACCAGCCACGGGGCAATGATCGCCGCGGCGACCGCGCCCATCAGGGCCAGCCTTGCCAGCGGGCCGGGCAGGAATCGCCTTTTCCATCGGCGGTCTCCCTCGCCCAGCCAGAACGCCAGGGCGCAGATCGGCAAGGCGAGCGACAGGATCGGCTCGACCAGGAGGAGCGTCCCGGCCAGGCATCCGCCCAAGATGGAACCTCGCCAGGTCGCGCGCCATCGGGACGACATGACGACGGCCAGGAGTGTCGTCAGAATGAGGGCGGCCCAGAGGGCCACCTGCATGTGGGTGACCATGTAGAGGTGGGTCGGGTAGACGGCCGCGCCCAGCCCGGCCACCCAGCCGACGCCCGGCCGGTCGGGCACGAGCACCCGGCCGAGCCACACCACCGCCAGGACCAGCCCGGTCCCCGCCACGCACTGGAGCAACTGGACGGCCAGGATCGCGGCCGGCGTTTCCGCGCCGAAGCACGCGTAGGCGGCCGCCAGCAGGAACGGATAGAAAGGGGCCTGCTGCGACGTGGGGCCTTCGGCGCCCAGGAACTCGGTCGCAAATCCCCGGCCGGCAAGCAGACTCTCGGCGATCCGGCCGTGCTCGTACGTGACCGGCGCGGCATGGTCCCTCCGGAGCGCGAACACCACGCCGACGCGGAGTCCCAGGGCCAGGACCGCCAGCAGCACCAGTCCGATCGTCTTCCTTGACGCGTGCATCGTGGCGGGATTCTACGCCAAATGGGGTGGCCCACGCAAGAGAAGGCCGAGGGTCGCCCCCTTCTTTTTTCGACCCTTGACGCCGTACGACCTACAGGCTACTATCCCACCCCCAAAACGAGTCGGCGACGGCGCGAATCGGGACGATCCTCGCGGGATCGATCCCCTGTTTGGCAACACTGGTCGGAGGTCTGCCCGAGCCGCAGCGCCCGGCTTTGGGGGGCTGCGATTCTCTCACGGGTGAATGGACTCGAACGCTTTTCCGAAGGGACGACGCGACGGATGGCCCTACGCGAGGAAATGCAGAGAAGCGGGAACTGGTTCTTCCGTCACAGGAGCTACCTTCCGCTGGTGTTGATTCTGCCCACGCTGATCGCACTTTGGCAATTCGAGATCCCCTTCCACAGCCACCGGGTGCAGGAGGTTTGGGAAGCGGTGTGCCTGGCCATCGCCCTGCTCGGTTTGGGGATTCGGATCGTCACCGTGGGACACGTCCCTCGTGGAACGTCCGGTCGGAATACGAAGAGGCAGAAGGCCGCGGAGCTGAATACGACGGGCGTGTATTCCATCGTCCGGCACCCTCTCTACCTCGGCAATTTCCTGATCTGGCTCGGGATCTCGATGTTCTACTGCGCTTGGTGGCTCGTCGTGATCTTCGTCTTGTCGTTCTGGCTCTACTACGAGCGGATCATGCTTGCGGAGGAGGACTTCTTGCGCGAGAAGTTCGGCAAGGCGTTTCTGGAATGGGCCGACCGGACTCCCGCGTTCCTTCCCCGCTTTTCGCAATGGCAGAGCCCCTCGCTGCCGTTCTCGCTCCGCATGGTGCTGAAGCGAGAATACCCGGGTCTTCTGGCTTTGGTGGGCGTCTTCTTCTGCCTGGAATTGGCCGAGGACTCTCTGGTCGCGGGGAGACTGGTCGTGAAGCCGTTCTGGGGAGTTCTAGGGGCTTTCGCGTTGGGTACGTTCGTCCTGTTGCGGATGCTGAAGAAGCGGACGAAGCTGCTGGACGTGGAAGACCGTTAGCGCGGCTTTCTTCCCCGAGCTTTCCCCCAGACCGGGCTTCCCCCTCGGCGAGCTTGCCGACCGCCGTTCCGTCGCGTTAGGACCGGCGAATCAATTACTGTCGCGCTTTCCGATGTACTCCTCACGCTCCGCGCGAGGGTGTGCCGCTTGGCCTCACGCGGAGCGTGAGGAGTACGACACGTATTGACTGGCCGGTCCTTATCGCCCCGGACCGCAGCTCGCCTCTTGGAAGACGCGCGGCACCGCGTCGCTGGGTCCGATCACCGAGTCGTTGCGGTGCTGGCCCGCGTCGACCATGCCCAGCTCGTTGACGAACACGTGGTCCGCCCGGTCGTGCGGCTGCGGCGTGGTGTAGAAGGAGACGCCGCCGCTTTCGAGGAGGACGTTCTGACCGCGGCCGCCGTGGTTGACCGTCTGGTGGTTGGGCAGGACGTGGCTCGGGGCATCGGCCGCGACGCCATAGAAAGGCCGCCTGAGGTTGCGCGGGCTGTAGTATCGGCCGTCCTCGAAAAACCCCAGGTTGTAGCCGAAGCTTCCGCCCATGGAGTGCCGAATGCGGAGCAAGTCTTCCCGGGACGCGGAGAGCAGCTCGTCGAGCGGGGGAATCCGGAAGCGGCGGTTCTCCGCCAGGGGGGAATCCGGGCAGACGAACCATTGCGGTCCGTCGACAAACCCGTTGCTCAACAACACGGGAGCGTACATCCCCGCCCCCTCGAACCGCCCACGATGATAGACCGGCGGGAAGTAGCCGTTTTGGCTCTCGCTGTACTGCGTCAGCGCCAGCCCGATCTGGCGCAGATGGTCGCGGCAGGTGAACAGCCGGGAGTTGAAACGGCTGTTCTGGACGGCCGGGAAGACCAACAGCGACATCGCCGCGACGATCCCCACCGCCATGGATACGTCCAGCCAACTCGCATGGCTGCCTCCGCCCCCCCATTGCGCGGCGGGGACGGGCTCAAGCTCCGGGGCAGCCGACTCCGCCGGTTCCTCTGCGGCCACCGGGGGCGGATTGGTCCACGGGGCGGGACGCGAGGCGACGAATCGACAGGTTCGTCTGGCCAAGCCGGGAGGCGGATCGTAATCGGGTTGCGCGAGCCAAAGCGGCTGGAGGCTCTCGCGCACCAACGTCAGATCCTGCATCAGCTTCGGATTCTGGTCCAGCTCGTTTTCGACCGAATCCTGCTCGGACTCCTCCAACGCGCCAAGCAGATACCCGAGCAACTGCGCTTGCGTGCGGTCAACCATGGGCGGGAAGTTGGGCGTGCGTTAGGGTGTATTCCAGTTTTCGGATCGCGGCATGCAGCCGGCTCTTTACCGTTCCCACCGGAATCGCGAGCACCTCGGCGGCCTCCCGGTACTTCAGGCCCTGGTAGTAGACCAGCAGGAGGACCTGCCGGAGCGGCAGGGGCAGGCGGTCGACGGCTTCCCGAACCGACCGACGCTGCTCCTCCGATTCCAACCGGTCGACGGGGCCCGGCTCGTCCCCGTCCAGTAGTTCCACCAGAGTTCCCGCCTCTTCGTCCCCTCCGTTGGCGCTCGACCGGCGGTCCAGGCTGACCATCCGGTGACGCCGGTTTCTTCGCTGGGCATCGATCGCCTGGTTGGTGGCGACCGTGTACAGCCAAGGACGGACCTTCCGGCCCGGCTCAAACTGGTCGCACTTCAGGTGCACCTGGAGGAACGCGGCCTGGAACGCGTCCTCGGCCATCTCGGCATCGCCCAGGTAGTGACGCAGGTAGTTGTACAACTCCCGCTCGTAGCGATGCACGAGCTCCTCAAACGCCCGCCGGTCCCCCTCGGCCCGGTACCGAAGCAATAGGTCCTCGTCGGACCAGTCGGTCCAGGGGTGAGGGTCCGCGGCAGGCGGGTGCGTTCGCTGAATCGTGCTGTTCATTTGCAATACGAATCCATCGACGAGCCGGTTCGAAGGGGTTTTGCAGAAGCCGTACCGTCACGATGTGTCCGACAGCCCCGCAAAGCCCCTCGTAAACGCCATTCTAGCAGCTTTCGCCGTTGCCGTCTTACGTCGAGTTCCCGATTTCCGGCCGGTTCGGCCGTGATTTTCAGGCCCTCACAGGGGCGGCGGCCGGAATGGAGGCAATTGCCATGCCAATCCTCGACATCGGGGGTCGAAACCGGCCTGCCATGCCCCGGAGACGAGCTGATAACACGTGGGACGGCCTAGGGTTACGATTCCGAGCCCCGGGCATCCAGAGGACACCACACCCTGGATAGGTGTTCGTCGACCCGTGGGGAAGATTTTTCCGCCTGTTACATTTTGACGGATTTGGCCGGGCACCGAGGCAAGAATAAACAGGGGCCTGTCAAAATGGCAGTCAGTGCCCCTCCCGGACTACTGGGCGAGCTCCTCCAGACAGCTTTGCATGTGCCGGATGCTCTCCGCGGCGAGCCGCTCGACCCCCGGCGTATAGTCGAACACCTCCACGGATACCCAGCCGCGGTAGTCGATCTCGCCCAGCGCCTGGAGGATGGGCAGGAAATCGAGGTCCCCAAAGCCGGGCCCCTGAAGGTTGGGGTCGTTGGCGTGGAAGTGGGCCAACAGCGACCGGTTCTGGTGGATCAGCTCGGGGATCGGGATCGACTCGGACGACATCGCCTTGCAGTCCAGGTGGAGCCTGACCTGGGGGGACCCGACCATCTCGGCCAACCGGACCGCATCCGTCGCCTTCTGCATGAAGTCCGTCTCAGAGGGCGCGAGCGGCTCCAAGGCGAGCGTGACCTCCGTCTCTTCCAACGCCGGCAGGGTCGCCCTGAGCACGTCGGCCGCGTGCCGCATCGCCTCGTCGTGAGAGACGCCCGGCAGCAGGCTCCTCTGCTGGGGGGACCCGAAGACCATCACCTTGCCGCCCAGGTCGGCACAGAACCGGGCCAGCTCGCCCAGGTACGCGGCCGTCTTGCGGCGGACCTCGGCATCCGGGCTGGTGAGATAGAGCCCCTCGGTCTTGGCCAGCAGCCAGTGCAGGCCCACGACCTCCAAGCCCGCCGCCTCGGCCTGCCGCCGGACCTCCGCCCGCTTCTCCGACGAGATGTCGGTCACCAGGTTGGCAATCGTGAACGGGGCCATCTCCAGGCCCGTGTACCCGCACTCGGCGGCAAACGCGAACGCCTTCTCAAAAGGCCGGTCCTGAAACGTCTCGTTGCAGATGGCGAATTTCATGGCAGACTCGTTCGGGGAGTTGGCCGTGGGCAAATTGTACTCGTCACGCTCCGCGCGACGTTGCACATCACGCGGAGCGTGATGACTACTTTGGCAAATTGTACTCGTCACGCTCCGCGTGACGTTGCACATCACGCGGAGCGTGATAACTACTTTGGATCTTCCTCATACTGCTCCTGACACGTTCCGCGTAGTCGCGGGATATCTCGAATCCGAGAAACCGCCGTTTCAACTTCTTGGCCACGGCCAGCGTCGTGCCGCTCCCCGCGAAGGGATCGAGCACGAAATCGCCGTCGTTGCTGCACGCACGGATGATCCGGCCCAGCAGCCGCTCGGGCATCTGGCAGCCGTGCCAGCCGGCCCGCTCGCCGAACGTACCACACACCCGCGAGAAGTACCAGGTGTCAGCGTCGGCGCGGAACCCCTCGGGCAGGTCCTGTGGCCGCAAGATCCACGTGTCGTCCGGCCAGTTGCCCTGGATGACCCACGTATCGTCGGGCAGGCGTCCTTTCGGGTTGGCCCGCTTGTCGCCGTACACCAACTGCCTGGCCGAGGGCACGCGGACCGCCGGGTCGTCGGCGTTGAACGTGAACCGCTTCGGGTCCTTGACCAGGTAGAACAGGTGGGCGTGCGACCGGCTGAACTTGTTCGTGCAGTTGACCCCGAACGTGTAGTACCACACCACCCAACTGCGGCAGACCAGCCCGTGCTCCGCCTGCAACATCACCTTCAGCTCGGCCGCGTACTCGTCGCCGATGGCCAGCCAGAACGTGCCGTCGGGCTTCAACACCCGGACCACCTCGGCCGTCCACTCCCGGCTCCAGGCGAGGTACCGCTCGCGCTCGAGCTTGTCCTCGTACACGTCGTAGTCGTATCCGATGTTGAACGGCGGGTCGGCGAACGCCAGGTCGACCGTCCCGTCGTCCAGCGTCTTCAACCCGGCGATGCAGTCCTCGTGGTGGACTCGGTCGAGGCGAAATGCCACGATAGTATTCTTCCTTCTCCCTTGTTGGGGGGGGACCCTGAAGGTTGTTTGGTGATTATCGTACCAAGCGCCACCGGAACCACAAGCGACCCTCCATGCCCGCGGAACCTGAAAGGTTCGCCGGGGTTAAATTGCTGAGATACCCTCGACCGGCGCCAGCCGGGTGACCGCGGTTCGACCGCGCCTTGAGTGCCGTCGTTTCCGGCACACGACGAGATTCCCCATGCCCCCCTGCTGAGTCGTTGTGGGACTCGCCCGGTCCGGGCGGGCAACGGCTCCGCGTGTTTGTGCCTGGTTACACACCAGAGGAGGATTTGATGATGAGAGCGGTGCGCAACGTCCTGGTGCTGGCCCTTGTGCTGGCGATCACGGCCCCCCTGATGGCGCAGGAGAAAGCCCGACGGAAGGGGGAGAAACAGGGCCGGAAGGCGCGAGAAGCATTCTCGATCGTTCCTAAGGAGATGCTCATTGGAGTCGAGCTCACGGTCGAACAGAAGGCCACGCTCGAAGCGCTGACGAAGGAGCTGGGCCCGGGGCTCAAGGAAGCCCGGGAGCAGGTGCAAGCCATCTTCACGGAAGAGCAGAAAAAGGCGCGCGAGGAAGCGCAGAAGGCGGCCAAGGAAGCCGGCAAGAAGGGCCGAGAGTTGCAGAAGGCCGTTGACGCGGCCGTCGAGCTCACCGAGGAGCAGAAAGCCAAGATGGCCGAGGCCCGCAAGAAGATGGCCGAGGTCCAGAAGCAGATCCGCGAGAAGGTCATGGAGTTCCTCACCCCGGAACAAGAAGAGGTCGTCAAGGAGAACATGAAGAAGGCCCGCGGCGAGGGCAAGAAGCGAGAGAAGAAGCCCGCCGCCCAGTAACGCCCGTAGCGCTTGAAAAGCGGCGTCCGGCGTGCGATCCTTGGAGGGCCGATCCCGTTTTCGTGGATCGGCCCTCTTCTCGTCGAAAGCCGAAAATCGAACACGCGACGGGGGATGAGCATGCGGGCAATCAACCGCCGGGAGTTCACCGGGGCAACCTTGGCGGCCTGGGGATCGACGATCGTGCCGCCTCACGCGTCGGCCGACCCGGCCCCGCAGGCGAAGCTCCCCACCGTCCGCTGGAACGAGCACGAGATCACCCGCGTGCTGGTCGGACACAACCCGATCAAAGGTCAGTCTCACTACAGCGCCGAGCTGAGCCGGGAGATGCGGGAGTGGTTCGCCGAGGACGGCACCCGCGGGCTCGAGCTCCTCCGCCGCGGTGAATCGCTGGGCATCAACACCTGCCAGATGGGCGGCCGGCAGATCGAGGAGCTGCTTCGCGCCCATTACGCCGAGGGAGGCCGGCTCCAGTGGATCGCCACCTTCTACTCCAAGCCGGGCCAAGGCAAGGAGGAGCTCGCCCGAATCCTCCGGATGCGGCCCAAGCCGATCGGCGTCCAACAATTGGGCAACACCAGCGATGCGCTGATGCGCGAGGGCAAGATCGACCTGTCGCTGGAGAACCTCCAGATGTTCCGCGACGCCGGACTCCTGGTCGGCCTCGGCGCCCACAACCACGAGACGATCGACTGCGTGGCCGGCAAGGACTGGGACCTCGACTTCTACCAGTGCTGCTTCTACCGCTCCTGGTTCGGCTTGAACCGCACCGAGAACACCGAGGGCGAAGATTTCGGCGAAGACGCCCGCCAGGCCATGGTCAAAACCATCCGGCGGCTCCCCAAGCCGGCAATCGCCTTCAAGATCCTCGCCGCCAACCGCCACTGCGCCACGCCAGCCAGCGTCGAGCAGGCCATCCGCTTCGCGCTTGCGAACGTCAAGCCGACCGACGTCGTGCTGCTGGGCATGTGGCAGAAGTACAAAGACCAAGTTGCCGAAAATGTGCGTTACGTGCGGAGGGTGCTCGGGATAGCCTCAGATTGATCGGGAGGGGAAGACATCGTTGGACAGGGTGACCGGGCAGGGCGATTGCACGAAAATGCGCGCGATGGCGGGGTATGCGTTGTCTCGTAGATTACCCAGGCTTTCTTGACACACAACGCGTTTTCTGCTGGCGCGACGGCAACGCGGCGCCGCATACCACATTGTGAGCTTCAGGGTCAAGAGAGAACAGGAGGTCTGCGAAACGGCCTATTCTGCCTTATCGTATGCAGTGTGACGCAATCGCTCTGGGTGACCGGGACCGCCAGCCGCGGCCAGAGAAGCCATTGTCGCCGTAGGCAAACGGTTCGTATAATCAGGTTAGAAGGGGCAGATACAAAACGCTTTGGTAAGACAGACGCCTGGTCCGCGGGTGTCCTGACGGTGCGGACTGGGACAAGTATGCACCCTATCAAGATCCCGGGAACTTACCTCTGGGTAGGACAGTACCCCTTCTGTGGGGGCGTGAAAGCCGGCGACTGTGTCGGCTGTCACATCTCGCGGTTACGTTGGCGTAGTCTTAAGTTGTTGTTACAAAACCCTTTGTGGCGTTCTTGGCAAATAGAGCATCACGCTGGGCAGTTGGACTCGACAGAGGCTGGCCGGAGTTCCACTCGGCACGCTCCAACTGCTTGGACATTCCGGCAATGACAGACGGTTTTGGGGTATTCCACCGTTTGCGCCTTGACAGCTTGTTGGCGGGGCATTACAAGTGAACACGCTGAGGTGGTTTGATCGGGTCAAGGACGCCTGGGTAGCAACCTGTGGGGCCGGCTCGCTGACGCCCGCTTGATGTTCCGGTATCGAGGCTCAGGACTTGCAGCGTGACCGGCCTCCGGCGGGCTTTTTTCCAACAGGAGGGATCTAAGTTGCCTCCACGCCTCTTCTCGGCCGTCCGTCGCTTATTCACAACCCAACGTCGGCGTGTCTGGGCGAAAGGCTTCTTCGAGTCCGTGGCCGACATGCTTGGTGCGGATCGTCTTGAAGGTTCCGGAGGCCTCTATTTCCGGGTGGCGAAGGCCGCGGCCGACCTCACCGGCTCCAAACACGCGATTGTCGTGCTGCCGGCGGCGCCTGGCCGACTTGCAGTCGCCGGATGCCACGGGTATCCCACGATGGGGCTTGATGAGGACTTTTCGCTAGACCGGGGAGTCATTGGCAAGGCTTTTCAGACAAGATTACACCAGTTGGTTCCGGACGTTGGCCGCGAGGATGCCTACTATCAGTTCGAGGCCGATACGACCATCACATCCGAATTGGCGGTCCCGATCTTGGACGAAGACCGCGATTCGGTCGAAGCAGTCATCAACGTTGAGTCTCCGAAGATGTGCTTCTTCTCGGTCGACGACGTAGAACTCCTACAGAATCTGGGCCGTTTGATGCTGCTATACCGTGGGACGCTTGCGGAGCGGACCGCGGCGATGCAGGTTCTTTGGGAGTTGCCCGACGAAGTCATGGTCATCGACAAGAAGTTCCGACCGATCTGGGCGAACGGCGTCAAACGGCGCTACGGAGAACAGCTCCGATTGGGCAGCTTTCTTCCGGCGCGTCGCGAATCCGAACGGAATCTCGCTGCACTGTTTTCGGGACACGAATGGCCCGATCCTTTGGAAGGAGAAACGTGTTTCGAGATCATTGAACGCAGAGAAGACCGATGTGAGTGGTGTGTCTGCAATAGAGCCATGATGTCGGGGCAACTGGTGGAAGGAGTGGTGTACAACCCTCCGAAGCTTCCGTTCATGGTCGAGTTGTCAGCGGCGCCGCTTTTCTCCTCGTCGGGGTCAAGAGGGGACAGGAAAACGGCGGGGTGCGTGGAAACGGCGAGAAGAGTCACGATGCGCCAGAAGGTGTTGGGGTGTGCTCGAAAACTGCGGGACCGCCCGACCGAGCCGAAGGCATTGGAATCCATCGTCGCTATTCTTCGTGACGATCTTGGCTATAGCAGGATTCGGCTTTATCGAATTGAAACAAACGATCAGGGGAGCAGGCTGCTGGGAGTTAGGTTTGTCGGAAAGCACGAAACCACCCAGGAGGAGTTCTCCCGAATCGAGCGGAGCATCCCTCCTGAGCTAGAAAATGTCCTTGTCGCAGCAGATAACGCAGATAACGTGGGGCTTCTGTGCCTGACCGATGATATCCAGAAGCCTGAGAAGGAGATGTCGTTCTTCTTTCAACGAGCACGCGTTCCACGAGAATGGCTGACGCGCGTATTCGACCCCGACGGCAAGTTGGAACTCGCCCGGGTCAACGAAATCGTGACGGTCCCCCTCTTTGTGGGCCAGCAGCGCCGATTGTTGTGCCTCGATTGGCTGCATTCGGAAGAGTCTGGAAGGGAGTTCACCAACGACGACTTGCAGGCGCTTACCATCTACTCTAGACTCGCCTGTGCGGCCTTGGAAAGCGTTCGGCAAAGCGAGCTCCGCTCGAAGTTAGTCGTTTTGGGTGAAGCTACGGCCGGCTTGGCCCACACACTGGCTCGAATCGTCGACCTGCCCGGCCCGGCAGGCAACGCGTCGGGCCCCGCGGAGATTCAGCTGCCGTCCCTCACTGGGCCGGCCACCTACCTCAACGAGTTGCTCTGTATGGGTGCAGACCACCTGCGGAACTTCGTGCGCGGGCCGGTTTCGGAGTTGCTGGCCACCACTTTTGACGCGGCCGCGTCGAAAGTCCGATCGGACGACGATATTCCACCGACAGGACACGTTGACAAATGGGCGGCAAGGCTGGAATCCGCGCTCCGGGACGCGGGGGTCGCCGTACGCCCCGCCATATTGGCACAACTGGCGCGTGTGCTGCCTGAAACGGAGGAAGTCGTTGAGACCTGCGTTGCCGCTTTCAAACACGTAGACGAGGGGCAATGGAGCAGCATTCTTGAACGTTTGGTGCGTCTGGTGGTCGCTCTAGAGTTCCAGGAGACAATTGCCCGTGACCTGAGGTCCTTCTCTGAGGCGGTCACTCAGGCCGTTCGTTTCCCCGAAGGGGAAGGCAAGGAGCGCGTCGATCTCAATAGAGTTATTACGGCAGCCATCCGGGCCCTTGGACTTACCGCTTCAAGGGCGAAAGTGGCCATCGAGGACAGTTTGGACAGCCAACCACTCTACGCAGAAGTACGGCAAGGAGATCTTCTCGTTGCCTGGCTTGCACTTCTGGACAACGCCATCTACGCGGCCAAGACTGAGGAATCGGGACCTCGGGTTGAAGTGGGAACGAGGCGAACCGACGTCGAAGCGATCGTTTCCATCTCAAACAACGGGCAAAACGTGCGCCAGGACAAAGTGGCCCTGCTGGGTAACGTGCAATTCACTATGAAGCCCGGCGGAAACGGTGTTGGCTTGATCATCGCTTACGATCTGATCGAAGCAAACGATGGTAAGATCAGCCACAACTATGATGAGCAAAGTGGGATAACGACGTTCACTACAAGGCTACCGCTTGCGCCAGCAGGCGGGCAACAGCCGTGAGATACCGTTAGGAGGACGGCAATGGGCCCGGAATTGCTCTTCCAAGCGAATGTGGTAGATCCCACCCGGAACCGTGTTGAGAGCCTGGAAGCCTCACTCCAGAAGGCTCTGCCCGACCGTTACGTGGCGGCAGGGTACGATTCTACGAATAAGCTGTTGGACACGCTCACGTCAAATCCTTGGCGCGTCCCTTTGGTGGTGGTGGCGGACTCTGCCGCCCGGACACCCAACGTCGAGGAAGGCGTGTTCGCCCGGGTGAAGCGATTGGTACCCCGATGCCGGAGCGTTTTTTTCAGCGCCTCGATGCAAGAGCGCGACACCATGGATCGGTTACGCCTGGTCGACCGAGTCGTGGGAAGTACCTGGGAAAACCCGCTCTCAGCGCTTATCGACGCGGTGCTCGATGCGATCCGAAGTTTCGAGGATACGGTGGAGTTCGCTCTCATCACACAATTCGCGGAAAAAGTGCGCAAGGCCGAACACGGCGACGAGTCTGTGGTGGACGACGGTGAAGGGCCGCTGTCGCCTCGGCGGATGCTCATTGAGATGGCCAGAGGAACCGCGCGCGGCCGCCGCTACCTGCTCGCCATGCATCCTGAAGTGGACTTGATCCAAGCTCTTAAGCGGACAGCTTCTTGAGAACGCCTTACCCAACTCTCCTTGATTCGCCGATGACGAGAATCCTGATTTGCCACGCCGAGCCGCTCGACTCGGACCGACAACCAGGTCCACCCCAGGATCCCAGGCGGCCTGACCATCCCCTGGTCTTCTGGAACGATGAATGTGTTGGCGAGGTGGTTCATCGCCTTCGTAGTGCCGGGGTCCAGGTGGACCATCGCAGGGGGCCGTATTTCTGCTTGAAGGACGTTTTGCAGGCCGTCGGAGAGGACCCGGATCTGGACGCCCTGGTGATCTTCGGCCACGGAAAGCGCCCGCCTGCCCCAAGAGAAGTATTCAACAGACGGAACGGCCCACGCGACACGTTGGTGAACGAGGACGTCGTGCGCGCGGCGTCGCAAGCGGGCCAGGTGTTTCTTGCCTGCCATTCCTTTGCCCACTTCGAAAACTTGGCGAGAGACTCGGGCGTCCCTGTTTTTGTCGGATTCGTTGATCAAGCGGCCACTCCGGCCGTTTTGGCGGATTTTGCGCGTTTAAGTCCGGTAGGCGAATCGGAGAAGGACGACCTGGTCAAGCACTACCGCGAACTCTATGTAAGGCTTGTGCTCAACTTGGTCCAGTGCATGGTTCGATTCCGCAGTGATTCGTCAAGTATGGCAGCTCAATGCAAGACACTCGTCGAACAGTGTAGGCAGCAGTTGCTGCACGCGGCTGTAGAGTATCAAAGACTGCTCTTCCAGGCCCGCGGCACCCCCTACGAGCTGTACTATTCCACAATCATCGGGGGGTTCATCGACACCTGGGACGCCCTTCGCTTGTGTGCCTCAATACCAAGTGACGGGGCAGTGTGAACACGTCGGTCACTCGGGAATAGACCCTCCGCAACACCGGTGCCCCTGCTGCCCCTCGCGTTGCTGCTGGACTTCTCAAGCCGTCGCGGACATGCGCGTGGCAGCCGACACAGGTCGGACGGCAAATCCACCCTGATGCTCCGTCCCGCATCCTTGCGCCACCAACCAGATCCTGGCCGTCACAGACAACCCTCCCTCACCCCAACACGCGCTTGTTCGCCTCCCCCGGCGTCTCGCGCACGTAGCGGGGGATCGCGTACCCGGGGAGGTGAGCGCGGAGCTGCTCGATAAGCTCTACGCCGGTCGATTCGGGCACCTCGAAGTGGGCGGCGCCGGCGACCCGGTCGAGCTGGTGGAGGTAGTAGGGCATTACCCGGAGGTCGACCAGGCGCTCGTAGAGCCGGGCGAGCACGTCGAGGCGGTCGTTGACGCCGCGGAGCAGGACGGACTGGCTCAGCACGGGCACGCCCGCGTCGACCAAGCGGCCCAGCGCGGAGGCGACCTGGTCGTCGATCTCGGCCGGGTGGTTGACGTGGACCACCACGATCGGCGTCAGACGCGTCCCCCGCAGCCACGCCAGTAGCTCCTCGGTCACCCGTTGGGGGATCACGATCGGCACCCGGGTGTGGACGCGGAGGCGGCGCACGTGGGGGATCTCGGCCAATCGTTGGGCAAGCTGGGCCAGCAGTCCGTCGTCCAGGGTCAACGGGTCCCCGCCGCTGAGGATCACCTCCCGGATTGAGGGGTCTGCGGCAATCTCATCGAGGGCGGGCTCCCAGCGATTGGGCGGCTTAGGCAGGCTGGGGTACGGGAAATGGCGGCGGAAGCAGAAGCGGCAATGGACGGCGCAATCGGGAGTTGCTACCATAAGGGCTCGGCCCCGGTACTTCCGCAAGAGCCCACACGTTCGGGCTATGTGGGCCTCGCCCACCGGGTCGGTGGTGAACCCGGCCGGTTGATCCCGCTCCTCCTCGCGGGGGAGGATCTGCAACAAGAGCGGGTCATGGGGGTCGCCGCGGCGAATCCGAGCGAGGTACGTTCGGGGCACCAGGAGCGGAAAACCACGCTCGACCTGGCCGGCCGCAACGGCGTCCGGCGGCGCCACGCCCACCAACCGGCAAAGCTCGGCCGCGTCGGTGACCGGGTCCGCCAGGATCGCGTGCCACTCGGGGCGGCCGGCGCCCGGCGACGAGCGGCTCGTCGGATTGGCTCGGGAAGCGAGAGTCGACATAACAAACGAATCCTACCAAAACCATTTCGCTCTGCAAAAAGCCAAAGCAGGAAGACGATCGTGGCTACCTACAACACCAGCGATTTCCGCAAAGGGCTCAAGGTCCAGTTGGACGGCGATCCGTACTTGATGATCGAGTGCAACTTCGTCAAGCCGGGCAAGGGCCAGGCCCTCTACAAGTGCAAGCTGAGGAACCTGATCCGCAACACGGTGCTCGACCGCACCTACAAGAGCGGCGACTCGATCGAGGCGGCCGACGTCGAGGAAATCGAGGCCCAGTACCTCTACCGCCAGGGCGACACGTTCGTCTTCATGGACACCAGCAGCTACGAGCAGTACGAGCTTACCGCGGAGCAGGTCGACGACGCCTGGAAGTACCTCAAGGAAGGCACGATCTGTAGCATGCTCCTGTTCAACAACAACCCGATCGGGATCACCCCGCCCAACCACGTGGTCCTGAAGGCGGAGTACTGCGAGCCCGGCGCCAAGGGCAACACGGCCAGCAGCGTCACCAAACCGGTCAGGGTGGAGACCGGCGCCGACTTCGATTGCCCCGGGTTCGTCGAAATGGGCGACCTGATCAGAGTCGACACCCGCACCGGCCAGTACGTCGAGCGCGTGAAGGAGTAAGGAGTAAGGAGTAAGGAGTAGGGAGTAAGGAGTAAGGAGTAGGGAGTAGGGAGTGGGGAGTGGGGAGGGCGGAGTATCGGATAGGGAGTCTGTCGGCAGCCTCACCAAGCCGCTCGCGGCTTCGCCCGCGGATGACCGCAGACTCACATCGCTTCCCGGGCGCTCGGCGGCTCGGTGCTCCCAATCAGCAGCGGATGAAGACGTCCCAGGCGATCGATGAAAGGCCCCGGCCGTTCCACCTCTCGGCTTTCGATGCTCGCCGAGGCCGAGTCGCGCCCCGACGATTTCCGCCCGGCGGCCAACTGGGAGAACTTGCGGCTCCGCTCCGGGCTGTTGCGACGGGTGCGGGATTTCTTCCACCAGCGCGGGTTCCTCGAAGTCGAAACGCCGATCCTGTCGGCCGACACGGTCGTCGACCGGCATCTGGACCCGTTCTTTCTTGCTCCTGACGGTGCACTGGCGCAGCCGGGCAACCCAAGCCGGGGCCGCCGGCTCTGGCTTCAGACGTCGCCCGAGTTCGCCATGAAACGCCTCCTGGCCGACGGCGGCGAGGCGATCTACCAGGTAACCCGCGCCTTTCGGCAGGATGAGCGGGGCCCGCTGCACAACCCCGAGTTCACCCTCGTCGAGTGGTATCGGGTCGGGGACGGCACGAAGGAAGGGATGACGCGGTTGAGCGATCTGGCCGAGGTGCTCTTGGACCGCGGGCCGGCCGAGCGCACGAGCTACCGCGAGGCGTTCGAGCGTCACGCGGGCATCGACCCGCACACGGCCGACGCAGAGACCCTGGCGGCGGTGGCCCAAAAGCACCAGATCGAGGCTCCGGCCGGCCTGCGGGCGGACGACCGCGACGGGTGGCTCGATCTGTTGATGGCCGAGCGGGTCGGTCCGAGCCTGGGGCACGAGCACCCGGTGATCGTCTACGACTACCCGGCCGGCCAGGCGGCGCTCGCCCGGGTGCGCCCCGACGAGCCGCCGGTGGCCGAGCGGTTCGAGCTGTTCTGCGCCGGGATCGAGCTGGCCAACGGCTACCACGAGCTCGTCGATGCCGACGAGCTTCGCCGCCGCAACACGGAAGCCAACCGGCTGCGCCGGGCCGACGGCAAAGGGCCGCTGCCCGAAGCGAGCCGGCTTCTGGCGGCCATGGAGGCGGGACTGCCCGACTCGACCGGCGTCGCCCTCGGGTTCGACCGCGTGGTCATGCTCGCCGCCGGGGCCGAGAGCCTGGACGAGGTGATTGCGTTTCCGTCTGAGCGGGCGTAGGATTCGGGGGTGGTGCCTCCCTTGGAGTAACGACAACGCACGGACCGGCCCGCCGATCCAAAACAAGGAACCGACTTCCCGCCCGTCTCGACTGTCCGCGAGGAGATTTCTTGTGACCCATTCCACCCAAACCATCCGCGTCCACCTCGCCGAGCGGAGCTACGATATCGAGATCGGCGCGGGCAACCTCGATCGGGCCGGGCCGCTTTTGACCGAGCGGGCGCGGGTTACCCACGCCGTCGTGATCACCGACGAGAACGTCGAGGAGCCGCACGCCGCGAATGCCGCCGAGAGCCTGGCCGCGGCCGGCGTCGAGGTCGACCTGGTGGTGGTCGAGCCGGGCGAGGCGACCAAGTCGATCGAGACGGCCGCCGCGCTCTGGGAGAAGCTCCTCGCGGTGGGAGCGGATCGCAAGAGCGTGGTGGTCGCCGTGGGCGGGGGCGTGGTCGGCGATCTGGCCGGATTCATCGCCGCCACGTACGCCCGGGGTATTCGCTTCTTCCAGGTGCCCACGACCCTGTTGGCCCAGGTCGACAGCTCCGTGGGCGGCAAGGTGGGCATCAACCTGCCCGAGGCCAAGAACATGGTCGGCGCGTTCCTCCAGCCGCTGGGCGTGCTGATCGATACGGCCACCCTGGAGACGCTCG
The DNA here is from genome assembly GCA_035528065.1 of Thermoguttaceae bacterium. GTDB lineage: Bacteria > Planctomycetota > Planctomycetia > Pirellulales > Thermoguttaceae > DATKZH01. Next base: position 32,361 of record DATKZH010000783.1, read on the forward strand.
ACCCGCGCGAGTACCGCGCCGGGCTGGGCGAGGTCGTCAAGTACGGCGTGATCCTCGACGCCGAGCTGTTCGAGTATCTGGAGGCGAACGTCGCCGGGCTCGTTGGGGCGGATCACGACGTCCTCCGCCACGTCATCGCCCGGTGCTGCCAACTCAAGGCCGACGTGGTCGAAAAGGACGAGCGCGAGGAGAGCGGGCTCCGGGCGGTGCTCAACTACGGGCACACGTTCGGCCACGCCTTTGAAGCGCTCCTGGGCTACGGCGAGCTGCTGCACGGCGAGGCGGTGGCGATCGGCATGCTCTGCGCCTCGCGGCTGGCCGAGCGCCTGGGCCGCGTCGACGCGGAGCTGACCGCCCGGCAGCACAAGCTGCTCTCGGCGCTGGGCCTGCCCACCGAGGTCCCCCGGCTCGACGCCGACCGGATTCTGCGCAGCATGATGCACGACAAAAAAGTCCAGCACGGCCGGCTCCGCTTCGTCCTGCCCGATTCTGTGGGGCACGTGGAGCTGGTGGGAGACGTCGATCCCGAGGACGTCCGCGCTGCCCTGGTCGATTGATGCGAGGTTTTCCGCTCGTCCGCCCCGGCGGCCCCCTTTGCATAATGCCCTATCGGGCCTATATACGTTGGTAGAAGCCACCGCTCGCGACGGACGTTACCAGCCCTACGATCCGCAACGTCCGATCGCGAGAGACACCGGCCGGCCCTGATCGCTCGATCGAACATGAACAAGCTCCTGATCTGCCGACTGCTGGGAGTGATCGCGCTGTTGATCGGCGCGTCGATGGCGCTCAGTCTGCCCTGGGCGCTGCCCTGGTGCGGCGAAACCGAGCACTTCGACGCACGCAGCTTCTGGGCGATTTTGGGGGCGATGGTCGTTTGCGGGCTGGTGGGCGGGCTGATGATGTACGCCGGGCGCAAGGCCAAGGGCCAGCGGCTCTTCCGCAAGGAGGCGATGGCCGTGGTCGGGCTGAGCTGGCTGCTGGCCACGCTGCTCGGCGCGCTTCCGTTCTGGCTCAGCGGGACGTGCCGCGGGCTGGACGACGCCGGCAACCGCGTCCACATGGACCTCTTCGACGGCCTGTTCGAGTCGGCCTCCGGCTTCAGCGGCACCGGGGCCACCGTGCTCTGCGACTTGGAGAGTCCGGCGATGGTGCCCCGGGCGATCCTCTTCTGGAGGTCGGAGACCCACTTCCTGGGCGGGTTGGGGATCATGGTCCTGTTCGTGGCGATCCTGGGGATGGGGTCGGCCGGCAAGGCCCTGATGCAGAGCGAAATGCCCGGCCCCGGGCAGGAGACCGGCCACGAACGCACGCAACGCGCCGCCTGGGTGTTCGCATCGATATTCGTCGGGCTGGTGGTCTTGCTGACGCTCCTGCTGATGTTGCAGGGGGTCGGGTTGTTCCACGCCCTGTGCCACTCCTTCGGCACGATCGCCACCGGCGGCTTCAGCACGTACAACAAGAGCGTCGAGGCGTTCGGCAGCCTCTCCGTGGAGATGACCATCACCCTGTTCATGATCCTCGCCTGCACCAACTTCACGCTGCTCTACTACCTGGTGCTGTGGAAGCCGGGCAAGCTGCTGGCCGACGTGGAGTTCCGCACCTACCTGATCATCATGGCCGTCGTGGCCGCCGTGGTGATCCTGGCCCTGTGGCTGGTGGGCGGCATCGACGCCGAAGGACACACCATCGACTACAGCCTCGCCGAGAGTGCCCGCTACGGCGTCTTCCAGGTCGTTTCCATCCAAACCAACACCGGCTTCGGCACGCACAACTTCGACCAGTGGAACGGCTTCAGCCGGGCGGCGCTGTTTTTGCTGATGTTCATCGGCGGCTGCGCGGGGAGCACCAGTTGCAGCATCAAGGTGATCCGGCACATCCTCTTCGCCAAGATCCTCTGGCTGGAGCTGGAGCGGGTGTTCCGACCCAGCGTGGTCCGGCACGTGCGACTCGGCGGCAGACCCTTGGAGGCCCCCGAGCTCCGCCACAACGTGCTGGTCTACTTCGGCATGATCCTGACCATCTTCTCGATCGCCTGGATGGCCCTGGTGGCGATCGAGCCGGATCAGACCTGGGTCCGGGACGGCCGCTCGCCCCGCGAGAAGCTGACCGACTGCGCCAGCGCCGTGGCCGCCACGCTCAACGGCGTCGGGCCGGGCCTGGGCGTCGTCGGCGAGTCGGAGAACTACGCCCACTTCCACGCCGGCAGCAAGTTCGTCCTCACGTGGCTGATGCTCCTGGGCCGACTCGAAGTCTTCGTCATCCTCGTCCTCTTCGTCCCCCGCTTCTGGCGAAGCCAGTAGGGTGATACTATGGAAGCGGAGGCCGAGCCGAACTAGCTTGGTCCTTGAACACGTGGTAAACCGGGGGTTTGTACGAGTCTCAAACCAGCGATTTCCACAAAAGGAGCCAAGCCATGAAGTATGTCGGCGTCGACCTCCATAAACATGTTATCGTGGTTTGCGTTGTTGTGCGACGGGGCCGGCGGACGGAGG
>DATKZH010000784.1:0-29226 GCA_035528065.1 Thermoguttaceae bacterium
TTACCACCTGAAACGCCAAGCGAGCGAGCGGTTCCTCGAATCCTATCCGATCCGGTTCGACAAGCTCTTGCCCGACTGGAACTATACCGTCGTCCCAACCGACTACTGAATTCCGGAAAGTTATTTATCGGCCGCCCCTTAATGCAGGCCGTCATGTCCGTGTTGAAGGCCATCCCACGCGCCCCGGGCTGAAGCTCAAATCCTTGAGAAACGGCCATCTTGAACAACGGTGCCGGAAGCCTACTGGACAAGTCAAACGAAAGACGCGCCGCTGCGTCGGGGAGCATCTCGCGGCTGCTGGGAAAGATGACCGGATCGACCGCGCTGCGGGAGAAGTGGCCGTTGAACAGGAGCACGTTGCCGTCGCTTGTCGCGAGGTTCTTCAACGCGTCGGCATAGGAAGTCGGGTCCCCGTCATGCGATTGGCCGTCCGTGACGTGGATGACGATGGGCGGGAAGCTGTCGCGATGGTGGCTTATCCATCCCTGGAGCAACTGGAAGGCCTCGTGGAGCGCACGGCACATGGGCGCGCCTCCCTCGGCCTTGGGATCGACCCACACGGGCTGGTCGGCTGACCAATCCAAGATCTCCTCGGTCTCCTCGTCGACAAAACGGCGGATGACCTGCTCCACTCTCGCGGGGTGCTCACCCAAGTCAACGACTGACGCGAGAGACCGGTCGGCCAGCGCGCCCTGAAACGCCGATTCAATAATCGGCTTGCCCTCGTCATCGGTCCGGTATCCCAATACGCCGACGTCCATCCAGTCCCTGATGCCGTCGCTTCCGGTCGCGCGGATGGTCATATTGTAGAGCCATGCATTGACTTGGCTCGCCGCTTCGTCGCACTTGCGCCGCCCGCCGCCGCCGATCGGCTCCAGCATGGTCCGCGACTGGTTCACCAAGAACAGGAAACATCCCTTGTGCTGCCGACTGATTTGTCGCTCGTACGGCATTACGCTGGCCTCCGAGAGCCCGCAGTGATCGTCCACCGCGCTTGAAATGGGTCGTTCGGGAGTGCGTCCACCCAATGGTCATCGGGGCTGAAGCGGATCTTGACGTCACCGACGTCGCGGCGTGAAGTCCCTGGCCTCCCCCCACATTTTGCCCTTTCCCCACGCCAATTTCCACCCCCGAAAGGCAAGTGGCCCTTCTTCCGCGAACCTCCACGCTCAATACCCCGGGGCCCTATGCGTCGACAAGATGGGCAAGCTGCTCAATAGAATGCTTGACATCGCCGGCGCCGCGGCTACACTTCCGGCGTTTCCCACAGTTGATGCGGTGGCGGCGTTCTGTGGGTTACTTGGCCGAACCGGACCGCGGCCGAATGGCGGAAGGCCGCGATGCGCCGCCACGGAAAGGGCGGCGAGACTCGCCGGCAATCAGCCGATGCGTCCGGAGCCCCCGAATCGGTGCAATCCTTTTTTCCATGAGAGCACGACCATGAAATCCCACACCGAATACCTCACGTTCAAGGTCCCCCAGCGGATGGACTTCGTGAACATCACGTCCCGGGTGGAGGAAGCCGTCAGGAAGAGCGGCGTCCGGGAGGGGCTTTGCCTGGTGAACGCGATGCACATCACGGCCAGCGTGTTCATCAACGACGACGAGCCGGGGCTGCACCAGGACTATAAGGACTGGCTCGAAGGACTGGCCCCATTCGACCCGTCGCCCGAGCGATACCGCCACAACCGCACCGGCGAGGACAACGGCGACGCCCATCACAAGCGCCAGGTGATGGGCCGCGAGGTCGTGGTGGCGATCACCGAGGGCCGGCTCGACTTCGGCCCCTGGGAGCAGATCTTCTACGGCGAGTTCGACGGGCGGAGGCCGAAGCGGGTGCTGGTCAAGATCATCGGCGAGTAGCGGCGACCGGACGGCCCGTCACGCGAGCAGGGCTCGGGCTTGCTAGCTGTAGAGCTGGATCGCCTTGATGATCTCATCCAGATCGTTCGGCACGGCGACGGCGCGGTTGGCGAAGGCGGCGCGGCGGACGCCGCGCTTGCCGAGGACGTCGTTGAACATCTTCTGGTCGGTGGTGTGGTAGGCGACGGTAGCGTTGGGGTCTTTGAGTTGGTGGCCGGTGAGGATGCAGACGACGCGCTCATCGGGGCCGATGACGCCCTCCTCGACCAGCAGCTTGGTGCCGGCGACGCTGGCGGCGCTGGCCGGCTCGCAGCCCAGTCCGCCGGCCCCCACCTGGGCCTTGGCGTCGAGGATCTCCTGATCGCTCACCTCGCGGACCACGCCGTCGCACCACTGGAGGGCGCGGATGCACTTGTTGAGGTTCACCGGCCGGTTGATCTCGATGGCGCTGGCGATGGTCGAGGCCCGGCGCCCTTGGCGGTCCATCTCGTCGTAGTAGGTCTGGGTGAGGGACTCGGTGGGCGCCCCCTGGTTCCAGCGGAGCCCTCGTTTCTCGACCAGCTCGTACAACGTGTCGGCGCCGGCGGCGTTGATGACCGCCAGCCGGGGGATGCGGTCGATCAGTCCGAGCTCGTGGAGTTCGTGGAACGCCTTGCCGAACGCGCTGGAGTTGCCCAGGTTGCCGCCGGGGACGACGATCCAGTCGGGCGGCTGCCAGCGGAGGGCCTCGAGCACGCGGAACATGATCGTCTTCTGCCCTTCCAGGCGGAAGGGGTTGACGCTGTTGACGAGGTAGATGCCCAACTGCTGGGTGACCTCTTGGACGCGGGCCATGGCGTCGTCGAAGTCGCCGCTGATCTGGACGGTGAGGGCGCCGTAGTCCAACGCCTGCGATAGCTTGCCATAGGCGATCTTCCCCGACCCGACGAAGATCAGCGCCCGCATCAACTTGGTCACCGAGCAGTACAGGGCCAGCGAGGCGCTGGTGTTGCCGGTCGAGGCGCACGCCGCGCGCCGGACGCCGATCGAGCGGGCGTGGGTGAACGCGGCCGACATGCCGTTGTCTTTGAAGCTGCCGGAGGGGTTCATCCCCTCGTACTGCAAGTAGAGCCGGCCGGGCTGGATGCCGACGTAGTTGGCTACCCCTTCGGAGGGGTGCAAGAGCGTCTGTCCTTCGCCGATGGTCACACACCGATCGACGGGGGCGAAGGGCAGCAGCTCGTGAAATCGCCACACCCCGCTGAAGCAGTGCAAGCAGTGACGGCGTGCCCACTTCTCTTCGAAGTAGGCCAGGGAGCCGGGCACGCGCAGGCGGTCCCACTCGTACATCACGTCGAGCAGGTTGCCGCACTTCGGGCAGGCAACCAGGACCTCGTCGATGCCGTATTGGGCCCCGCACGCGGGGGAAATGCACTGTTGGAGGCAGGTATCGGTCTGGGAAATCTTCTCGTCTCTCCCGCTGACTGGAGAATCGTGTCCGGTGGATTGTGCGGAGACGCCCGTGTCCATAATCCTAAATCAGACTACACTTTAGATCAAGATCCAACCGGCGGGGCGGCGATTGCGCCCCGCTGCGATTCTGGGGCAATCTACGGCCGGCTCGCCCCTAAGCTCCCGACGCGAACGATTGCATGAACCCCGCGCCAGGGGGAGTGTACTTCGTCGAGCACCTTGCTAGGCTTTGTCGGAAAACCCACTCTGAGTGGCCGTGGTGGAGCGAAGCGACCCCACAGCACGGCGGGTTTCCGGGGGCTCGCTGGCGCTCGACCCCAGCCATCCGAACGTCCAGACTCGTTTTCCGACAAAGGCTGGTTTTTCGTGCTGGCGAAACTGGGTCGCGGCGGGGGGGGTTGCGGGCTGTGGCGCGATTGTGGAATGGACGGTGGCGACGTGACGCAATCTCGGGGCTCTTGGTGCGCCGGCTGGTTGTATCCCTTTGACAACCCCAGGTCGGGTGCTTAAAATTAATAGTTTGCCAGCTTCGCTTTTGGCGATGGGCGAGAAGGGCTTACCCGGAGAACAAGCGATGAAAAAGGCAGACGCGAAGGTCTACAAAGAGCGGCTTCTCGCCTTGCGGGCCCGACTCCGGGGCGACGTCAGCCAGATGGCCGACACCGCACTGAAGCAAAGTCGCACGCAAGCCAACGGGGGTCTGTCGAACATGCCGATCCACATGGCAGACCTGGGCACGGACAACTTCGAGCAGGAGTTCACCCTGAGCTTGATGGAAAGCGACGCTGGAATCCTGGGCAAGATTGAAGGGGCCCTGGAGCGGATTGAGGACGGCACCTACGGCGAGTGTGAGGAGTGTGGGGCGAAGATACCCAAGACGCGACTGAACGCCATTCCTTACGCGACCATGTGCGTGAAGTGTGCCTCGCAGTACGACTAGGGCGTTTTGGTGTAAGGACTCTGAGCGGGGGGAGATCCTTGACCACACCCGAGGCAACGGGGGCGCCCGCGACGTGCCCCGTAGCGAAAGGACGGCCATGACGGCGGTTTCCGCCAGACGTGGCGTCGGAGGCCGCGCCGAGGCGGGAGAGACCGCCGGCAAGTCGACGGTTTCCGCCAGCCGCTACGCGATCTTCTTTACCATCGCCATCTTCGGCTGCCTGCTCGACCTGGCCACGAAGCACTGGATCTTCCATCGGTTGGACATGCCCGGCGTGAGTCCCACCTGGTGGCTCTGGGAGGGCGTGTTCGGTTTCCAGACCAGCCTCAATGAGGGGGCGCTGTTTGGACTGGGGCAAGGCTGGGTCGTGCTGTTCGCCGTCCTGTCGATTCTGGTGGTCCCGGTCATCTTCTGCTGGCTGTTCGTGGCCGGCGCCGCCCGAGACCTGCTCTTGACCGTGGCCCTGGGCCTGGTGACGGCCGGGATCCTGGGCAATCTCTACGACCGGCTCGGCCTGTCCGGTCTGGCGTGGAACTACGCCAACGCCTTGCACGACGTGGGCGACCCGGTCTACGCGGTCCGCGACTGGATCCGAGTGATGATCGGCAGCTTCCACTGGCCCAACTTCAACCTGGCCGACAGCATGCTCGTCTGCGGGGCGATCCTCCTGGTCTGGCACGCATTTCGGCAGGAAGCCGACCGCGAGGCGGAAGCCAAGGGCGAGCGGTGACGCGCAGCGGGCATGATGCCCCGCGCCAACGCGGCACGATTCGGCCGCTGCTTCTTGGGGCCGTACTTGAATACGGGCAGCGGGCCTGGTAAACTAGGACGTTTCTGTCCACTCGTGGCTCGCTGCCTTTCGCCCCCGCCCCACGACCTACGGCCGTACGGGTCCGACCTGAGCACCGGGTTGGTCTGTCTGGGCTGCAAAAAGCGGCACCTCCGCGCAACCCCCGGGGGGGAAGCCGTTCCGATGTCGCAGCGAGGGGCTGGCTGCGGGCGATTGGCATGCCCTCCCCTCCGCTTGGAGCACCTTGACGTGCCCAATTCGGTCAACTACTTGCCTGCCTTGGGCGCAGCTTGTGCCAAGTTGGCAGGCGTTTTCCGCCGCTGCCGGCCGAGCGCCGAAGGTGAATCGCCCAGCGGCTTGCTCCGACGGTTGGGCGAACGACTCCGCACCGTCAAGGTCCCCCCGATGCCGCTCTCGATCGGGCTTGCCTGCGTGATCGGATTGCTCGGCGGTTATGGGGCGGTCTTGTTCACCTACCTGATCCAACTGGTCACCGACTGGACGGTCCGACCGCCCTTGGAGGCGAGCACGGGCAACCGCGCGTGGCTGTTCGTGTTGGTGGCGGTGCCCGCGGCGGGGCTGATGGTCGTCTCCTGGTTCACCCGGCGTTTTGCCCCCGAGGCACAGGGACACGGGGTTCCGGAAGTGATCATGGCCATAGGCCGGCACGACGGCGTGATCCGGCCCCGGGTCTCGCTGGTGAAGATCCTGGCCAGCGGCCTGTGCATTGGGACGGGCGGCTCGATTGGCCGCGAAGGGCCGATCGTGCAGATCGGCTCCTCCCTGGGGAGCATGGCGGGCCAGTGGTTCGGGCTTTCGCCTCGGCACATCAAGGTCCTGGTCGCCGCCGGGGCTGCCGCGGGCATCAGCGCCACGTTCAATGCGCCCCTGGCCGGCGTGATGTTCGCCAGCGAGATCATCCTGGGGAGCTTTGCGGTGGAAGGCCTGACGCCGATCGTGATCGCCAGCGTGGTGGCCGACGTGGTCCAGCGGAGCCACGGGGAACACGGCGGGAACCCGGCCTTCCCCAACGTCTACTACCGCTTCGGGGGCGCTTGGCAGGAGTTGCCCAGCTACTTCGTCCTGGGCCTCCTCTGCGGGCTGGCCGCTGTGTCGTTCACGAAGCTGCTCTATTGGATCGAAGACGCGGGAAACCGTTGGCTGCCGCGGTGGTGGCTGCGAGCCTTGATATTCGGTTCCCTCGTGGGGCTCGGCGGCGTGGTCTGTCCGCGCGAGCCGCCCAAGCCCGCGGCCGCCGTCGGCGGGGCTGCCCAGGCGGCCGAAGTCGAGGAAGAGCCCTTGCCGCCGCTGTTTGGGGTGGGATACGGCGTGGTGGCCCACACCCTGCGGCTGGAAAACGATGCCAAGAACGGCCACCACGATGAGGCGGCGAATCCCGCCGAAATCGCCGCCGACCAGGCCCGCACCGACCGGGGCAAGGCGATACGGCTCGACGCCGGCGGGATGCTGGCCCAACTCTGGTGGCTATTGCCTTTGGCGCTTTTGAAGCCCTTGATGACGAGCCTCACGCTGGGCGGCGGCGGCTCCGGGGGCATCTTCGCGCCCTCGCTCTTCCTCGGCGCCACGCTGGGGGCCTCGTTCGGGATCGTCTGCAACCTGTTCGTTCCCGGCCTGAGCGCGCACCCCGGCTTGTATGCCATCGTGGGGATGGGGGCCGTCGTGGCCGGCACCACCCACGGCACCCTCAGCGCGATCCTCATCGTCTACGAGATGACCGGCGACTACCGTATCATTCTGCCGATCATGGTGGCGGCCGGATTGGCGAGCGTGGTCGCCCGGCTCATCGATCAAGACAGCATCTACCTCAAGAAGCTCAGCCGCCGCGAGCAGTCGATCGCCCGGGGACACGACGTCCACCGCCTCGAGCACGTGATGGTCCGCGACATGATGCGCCGCCACTTCCCCAGCGTGACCAACAGCGACGACCTGACGGAGATCATCCGTGTGGCCCGGGCGAATCCCGAGTTCGAGGTCCTTCCGGTGGTGAACGAGGAGGGCCGGTTGGTGAGCATCATCCGCCCCGGCGACCTCCGACGCGCCCTGGACACCGACATGTCGCCCCACCTGGTCAACGCCGAAGACATCGCGATGATGGCCCCCATCGCCCTCTCAACCGACGCCAACCTGCTGGAAGCCCTCCGCGATTTCGGGGCCAGCGAAATCGAGTCCCTGCCCGTCGAGTCCGGACGCGGCAAGGACCGCCGCGTCGTCGGCCTCCTCCTCCGCGTCGACGTGATGCGCCGCTATCGGGAGGAGATGCTCAGGAGGTATTAGCACCAAACGGTCGTCGGGGCCGTTTCAGTTAGCCTTGGAACACGACGCGCATCGTTCCGACGCTTCGCGTCGGAACGACCTTCGGCGACGCAAAGCGTCGCGGCAATCGCGTTCCCACGCGAAGCGAGGGAACGATACGTTGGCCCTGCTGCCTCGTTCCGGGCGCCGCGATCGAAGCCGGCGCTCACTCATACTCCCACTTGAGGATCCACGGGTCCCGGGTCCGCTTCTGAAACTCCTTGAGCTTGGCCTGGTGGGCTTCGAGGATCTCGGCGTGCGCGGGGTCGTCGGCCAGGTTGTGGACCTCGTCCGGGTCCTTCTCCAGGTCGTACAGCTCGAACCTGGGCCGGTGGATGTACGCGCCGATCGCCCGCTTCCCGTAGAGCGTGGCCGGGCCGTGCCGGTAGCGGTCCTGGAACGTGGAGGACGCCCAGAGGTCGGAGGCGAACGGGTACGGCAGCTCGTGGGCGAGGTTCCAGATCAGCTTGTATCGGCGCCCTCGCACCACCCGCATCGGGTAGTACATCGTGATCTCGTGGAACGTGTGCGACGCGTAGATCTCGTCCCATCCGTCCGGCTTCTCCCGATCGAGCACCGAAAGAAACGACCGCCCCTGAATCGGCGACTTCTTCGGCAGGCAGCCGGCAAAATCGAGGATCGTGGGCGCGAGGTCGGCCCAGGTGACCATCGCGTCGGTGGCGATTCCCCGCTTCTCGTTATAGGGGTTGCGCACGACACAGGGCAAACGCAGGCCGGGCTCGTACGTCGTCGTCTTCGCGCCGGGAAACGCGATGCCGTTATCCGAGATGTAGATCACCAGCGTCTCCTCGTACCGACCCGCGTCCTTGAGAAGCTGCACGAGTCGCCCTAGCCCCTGGTCGACCCGCGAGACCGATTGGCAATACTGGGCCAGCTCGGCCCGGCAAGGGGGCGTGTCGGGCAGAAACGGCGGCACGATCACGTCCTTCGGGTCGTACGTGACGGTCTTCACGCCGGGATAGCCCTGCGGGCGATTCCCGAACCGGTCGGGCTTGTAGGGCGAGTCTTCCACGCGACCGCCGCCCCGGTGCGGGTCCGACGTGCAGAAATAGAGGAAGAACGGCCGGTCGTCCCCGGCGGCGACGAACTCCCGGCACTCCTCGGCCATCTCGACCGGGCTCCGCGTGTCCGCCTGCACGTGATGGTCGAACCGGTACACCTCCTCCGGGGCCACGTGATACTTGCCGATCTGCATCGTCCGGTAGCCCGCCTCGCTCAAAGACACGGGCAGGCTCTTGACGTTCGGAAAGCTCACGAAGTGGTGGTAGGAATGCTGGTGGCCGTACTGGCCGTTGGCGTGGTTGTACATCCCGGTGAGGATCACCGAGCGGCTGGCGCTGCAACTGGCGGTGGTGCAAAAGGCGTAGTCGAAGCGGGTGCCGTCGGCCGCCAACCGGTCGAGACTCGGCGTTTGGATCACGGGATTCCCGTAGCAGCCGGCGTCGAGCCCCTGGTCGTCGACCACCATCAGCACCACGTTCCTCTCAGCCGCCCAGCCGGCCGGGCCGATCAGCGAGCCCAGCACGACGGCGGCAAGTAGCGTTCGCATTATCATCGCTCACGGCTCCTTTCAGGGGGTTTCACGGGCCTGTCATCTCGTTGGCGACTCCGGGACGACGAAATCGTCCACGAGCCGTCCACGAGCATACTCGATCTCCGCGGCGGTCGTAAGTGGCGTCTGTGCGACCTGCGCTCTTGCTTGCACCGGTGTGGGTAGCTCACAATAGGGGCAGGGGCCAGCCCTTGCCCGGGTCCCGCCCGCGGCACACGATCACGGGAGGTCATCATGAACGGACGAAGCCTACTCCAGTTCGTCGTTCTCGTGTGCGCCGGCACCGTGGTCGCCCGGGCCGAGGGCCCCTCCGGCCCTTGGGCCGAGATCCCGGCCGAGGTGCTCCAGGACAAGATCCACGGGGGGCTGCTCGGCCAGCTTCTGGGGAACCTCAACGGGCTTCCGCACGAGATGAAGTACATCGACGAGCCGGGCGACGTCGAGCAGTACACGCCCGCGCTGCCCGAAGGCGCCCGCACCGACGACGACACCGACCTGGAGTGGGTCTACGTCTGCGCGATCCAGCGGAGCCCGACCGTGCTGCTTGCGCCCGGGCACATCACCGCGCTTTGGAAGCGGCACGTCAACGACCGGATCTGGTGCGCCAACCACTACGCCCGACAACTGATGGACCTGGGGATCGAGCCCCCGTTGACCGGCTACGTGGCCGTCAATCCCTGGTCCGATTTCAACATCTCCGGCCAGTTCGTGTGCGAGACGTTCGGGCTGGTCGCCCCGGCGATGCCGCAGTCGGCCGCTCGGATCGGGTTGCACTACACCCGGGTGACGATCGAGGGCGAGCCGGCCCAGACCACGCAGATGTTCACCGCGATGATCGCCACGGCCTTCGTCACCGACCAAATCCCCGTCATCCTCGACGCCGGCGCAGCCGCCGTCGATCCCAAGAGCCAGATCGCCCGGATCGCGACCGACGTGCGCGCGTGGCACGCCGAGCACCCCGACGATTGGCGGGCTGCGCGCCGGCTCATCAAGGAGAAGTACAGCCGCTACGAGGGGGCGATGCGCGACCGGAACGGCTACGAGCTGAACACCGCCTCGACCCTCGCCGCCCTGCTCTACGGCAAGGGGGATTTCGTCGAGACGCTGCGCACGGCGTTCAACTTCGGGTGGGACGCCGACAACAACGCGGCCACCGCGGGGACGATCGTCGGCGCGATCCGGGGCCGCCGGTGGATGCGGGCCCAGGGCTGGGAGATCGTCGATCGCTACCAAAATACCACCCGGCCGGGAATGCCCGACGACGAGACCATCACCCGCTTCGCGGATCGCCTCGCGTCGGTGGCCGACCGCGTGATTCGCCAGGAGGGCGGGCAGAAGATCGTCGCCGACGGCGAGACGATCTATCGCATTCGCCGCCAGGAGCCGGGCAACGTCGAGCCGCTCCCCGACCCGGCCGACCAGTTCGCCAAGCTGCGATCCGAGCTGAAGCCCGAGATCGAAGCCGCGCTCACGGGTGAGGCGAAGCCCCAAGCGCGGGCCCGGGCCGTCTACCTGGCCATCTGCCTCGACCTGGCCGAGCCGCTCCGCCGCCAAGCCCCCGACCAGTGGACGCAGGCGGTGGAGGCCCTCGAGCAATACCCCGGCCTGCTCCGCGCCCTGGCCGATTCCCCCACGCCCGCCGCCGCCGAGCTGCGGAAACGGGCCACCGCCGTGGGAGTCGGGAAGGGGAAGTAGCACGCCGCGTGGCACGCCGCGCTTGGTGCTTCCGGAACATCGCAAAGCAAGCACGCTCACCGGCCGGTACGGCCGCCACGCTTGCGCTCTCACCCCTTCCGTGGCCGCCTGCTCGCGTCGGGCGTCGGCTCCACGGGGTCGAGGCGGGCCTGCCACTCGGCCAGGAGCTTGCGGTGGGCGGCGAGCGTGTCGGCGTGGTGGGGGTCGTCGTAGAGGTTCTTGGTCTCCCACGGGTCGGCCCGCATGTCGAAGAGCTGCTCGACGGGGTCGTCCTGGTAGTGGACGTACTTGAACCGGTCGGTGCGGATCATGCGGCCGACGATGTGGTGCTCGGACGCCACGTACTCGCGCCACTCGGTCGGCTTCTGCTCCAGGAGCGGGCGGAGGCTCTTGCCCAGCTCGGCCGGCGGCTTGATGCCCGCGTAGTCGCACACCGTGTTCATCACGTCGAGGCCACAGACGAGGTGCTCGGCGTCGCGGTGGCCCTCGGCGACTTGGCCCGGGCAGGAGACGATCATCGGCACCTTGACCGACTCTTCGTACGGGTACCACTTCTGCACGTGCTGGTGGCGCCCGCGCCCTTCGCCGTGGTCGGCCGTGAGCAGGACGACCGTGTTTTCCGCCTGGCCGGAATCCTCCAAGGCGTCGAGGAGGCGGCCGACGTCGGCGTCGAGCATCTCCACCTGGCGGTAGTAGACGTAGATGTAGTATCGCCACTGCTCGTCGGAGAATCCGCGGTAGACGATGCCGTCGAGCTTCTGGGGCGCGGGGGGCCGGATTTTGTGGTTCGGCGGCAGCTCGGGGAGGCGGTCGGCGATCTGCGGGAAGGGAAGCTCCTCGGGCACGAGCGCCTTGCCCTTGATCGCCCAGTAGCAGATGTCGTGCGGCTGAAGCAGCGAGGCGGCCAGGAGGAACGGGTTTTGGCGGCCGCGGCTTTTCAGATACGCTTCACACGTGCGGGAGACGGCCGTGTCGACCAGGTCGCCCTGTCCGCCGCCCACCGGGAGGACGCGGAAGCCGTCGATCTGGTCCGGGTATCCGCCCGGCAGGTGCCACTTGCCGCAGTAGATCGTCTCGTAGCCCGACTCGCCGAGCCACTGGCCGACGTTCGGCCGGCTGGGGTGAATCGGTCGGTTGTTGCTGATCACGCCGGTCTCGACGGGCATCCGGCCGGTAAAGAGCGAGCTTCGGGCGGGCGAGCAGACGGGGTTCGTGCTGTGCGACTCGAGGAACGTGACGCCGCGGGCGACCAGGCGGTCGATGTTCGGCGTGTGCGCGTCGGGGCAGCCGTGGGCGGAGAGGGCGTCCAGCCCCAACTGGTCGCAGACCAGAAGGAGGAAGTTGGGCCGGCGACCCGTATGCACCGCGGGGGCGGCAAGCGTCCCTCGGGCACCGCCGGCCAGGCCCGTCATCCACGCCCCGGCACCGGCGGCGCCCGTTTGCAGAAACCGTCGGCGAGTCGTCCCGCCGCGCGGGCTCGATCGCTCCGTGTTGCGATTGCGTTTCATTGGCTTCGCTCCTTGAGCTGCGGCGGTAACCGCGTCCCCCTCACGCCGTTGGCCGGCCTGTCACGACGGCCGGAACGAGTCCACCAGATACGCCTCCAGGCCGGAGACGGCGAACAGCAGGCGCCCTCGGTCGTCGACCCAGTAGATCCACGGGACGACGCCCTCTCCCAGGTGGTCGTAGGCATGGAGCCGGACGGGCTGCCCGGCCAATAGCACGTCGGTCGACAGGCGGTACGAGAGCACCTGGCCCGGCTTGAGCTGGTCGAAGTGGTCGACGAGGGTGAAGCGGATCGGGTCGAACGCCTCGCGGGGCAGCCGGCCGACGGCCTCGAACAGCGCCCAGTTGATCGCCAAGGGCGGGCCGGCGGCGAGCCGCCGCGAGTGCGTGCCGTCGCGGATCTCGACGTGTCCATCTTCCGCCGTGGCCGACTGCTCGATCCGCGTGTTCTCGACGGGGCCGTCCGCGCCACTGGCACCGCCGGCGATCTCGGAGGAGAAGGTCCAGCGCACGGGCGTGGCCAGCGCGTCGCCGCGGCAAGTGATCTCGGCGACCACTTTCTGGACGTACTGAGGATTCACCCTCTTTTCGTACTCGATGGCGAGGATTGCCCCGCCGTCGTCGGCCGCCTTGCGCCGCACGACGAGGCTCCCGATCCGGCCCCCGGGCCCGCCGATCGCCCCGAGCGTATAGACGACGTAGGCGAGCGTCCAGTCGCCGCGCGGGTCGTGTGGGCCTTGCGGCGGCCGAAAGCCCTCCAGGTGGGGCGCGACGACGTTGAGCGTGAAGAGGTCCTGCGGCTTGCGGGTTTCGGTCGGCATGTCGTGTTCCTTCAAACCGGCGCGGGTCACCGCTCGCGTTTGAGCGGCTTGATCCGCACGTTGCGGTAGGCCACCTGGGCGCCGTGGTCCTGAAGGCCGATGTGCCCTTCTCGCTTGAAGTCCCTCAGCGCGGTGCGGAACTTGTTCTTCGTGCCGTCCGGGTTTTTGTGGGGCTCGGTCCACCGGTTCAGGTCCATGTCGATGATCTTCTCGCCGTTCATGATCACGGTCAATTCGTTGTCCAGCGCCGTGATCGTCATTCGGTTCCATTGCCCGGCGCGGCACATTTCCTTGGTCGGGGCCAGGCAGTCGTAGACGGCTCCGCAGCTCCCCTTGGTGGGGTTCTTCGCGGGCGTGTAGACCTGGATCTCGATGCCCGTCTGGACCGGGTCCTTCGGGTTGTCGGTGCGAATGAAGACGCCGCTGTTGCCTTCGGTCTTGAACTCCATCTCGAGGGCGAAGTCGCCGAACCGCTCCTTGGTCCAGACGTCGCCGGCGCGGTCTTTTCGCACCAAGGCGCCCTCCTCGACGGCCCAGCCGGGGCTCGGCCGTTTGCCGGAGGCATCCTGCCAGCCCGACAGGTCCCCGCCGCCGAGCAGGTCGCGCCAGCCTTCCGCCTCCGCGCCGAGCGAAGCCGGCCGGCCGAGCGCGAGGCCGGCCACAAACGCCCCCAGCAAAACCAACACGCTGCATCGATAGCTCATGTTGTCACTCCTAAGGATTGGAAACGTGCTTCACCATTAAGGACGGGCCAGAGAATGACTCCCGCATAGGCGGAGTAGCAGGCACACGCCGTGTGCCGCAACCGGCGGACGGCACACGGCGTGTGGGCTGCTACTCTAAGCGCCCCCATTCTCCTTGCGCCGCAAGGGCCCGTCAAGAAGACGCTTTTGCGCCGCCCTGCTCCGCGGTCGGGGGAGACGAGAATCGATTACGCTGCGGTTCCCGGGCGATTACAATGAGAACCCCGGCCCCCGCCAACGGCCGGGCCGCGGGTCGCCGAGATCGAGCACCGAAACGAAAGGCCAAGCCCATGCGACGGGTTGCGGAACTCCCATCGAATATCCCCAAGCCCGTGCTCGCCCGGGGGGGCTCGGGCGGTGTGCTGCTTCTCGTGGCAGCCCTGGCGGGCGCGATCCGCGCGGCGGACGACGCGCCCGCGCCCGACCTTCCGCCCAGGCCCAACGTCGTCTTGATCCTCGTCGACGACATGGGGTGGAGCGACCTCGGCTGCTACGGCGGCGAGATCCGCACCCCGAACGTCGATTCCCTGGCCGCCGGGGGTCTGCGATTCTCCGCCTTCTACAACACGGGCCGCTGCTGTCCGACGCGGGCGTCGCTTCTGACCGGGCTCTATCCGCATCAGGCGGGCGTGGGGCGAATGACCTTCGATCGAGGTCAGCCCGGCTACCGCGGACGCCTCGCGCCCCACGCGGTCACCATCGCCGAGGTCCTGCGAAGCGCCGGCTACCGGACGGCCATGGTCGGCAAGTGGCACCTCTCGCTCACGCAAGAGCTGGACGGGCACGTGAAGCACCTCAACAACCAGGTGATCCGCCAGGAGTTTTCCGACCCGGCCACCTATCCGGTTCACCGCGGCTTCGAGGAGCACTACGGGATCATCTGGGGCGTGGTGAGCTACTTCGACCCGTTCAGCCTGGTCCACAACACGACCGCCGTACGCTCCGTGCCGGAGGATTATTACATCACCGACGCCTTCACCGATCACGCGGTCGAGTATATCGAGAAGTACTCCCGAGACGGCCGGCCGTTTTTCCTCTACCTGGCCCATTGCGCGCCGCACTGGCCGCTGCACGCCCTGCCGGAGGACGTCGCGAAGTACCAAGAGACGTACCGGGTCGGCTGGCAGGCGATCCGAGAGGCCCGCTATCGGCGACAGGTCGCGATGGGGCTCGTCGATCCGCAGACGGCGAAGCTCAGCGACCCTTTCTCGGCGGACGTTTCCTGGGACGACAACCCGACCCGCGGTTGGGACGCCCGGGCGATGGCCTGCCACGCGGCGATGATCGACCGCGTCGATCAGGGCGTGGGCCGAATCGTCGCGAAGCTCAGAGAGCTCGGCGAGTTGGACAACACGCTGATCCTGTTCCTCTCCGACAACGGCGCAAGCCGCGAAGAGCCCGGCCGGCCGGGGTTCGACCGCGTCTCGCAGACCCGCGACGGGCGCGACGTGACCTACTACGGCGGCGGCAAGCCGAAGCAGATTCCCCCCGGCCCCGAAACCACCTACGCCGGGATCGGCCCGCACTGGGCCAACGCCGCGAACACGCCGTTCCGGCTGTTCAAGGCCACGCAGCACGAAGGCGGGACCCGCACGCCGCTCGTGGTCCACTGGCCCCAGGGCCTGAGCGTGCAACCGGGCAGCGTCACGCGCCAGCCGGGGCACGTCATCGACGTGATGGCGACCTGCGTCGAGCTGGCCGGGGCGCCCTATCCCGAGCAGCACCAGGGCCGCCGGATCGTGCCGCTGGAGGGCAAGAGCCTGGTGCCGATCTTTCGAGGCGGGCACCGCGCCGGACACAACGCCCTCTTCTTCGAGCACTTCGGGGCCAAAGCGGTCCGCTGCGGCGAGTGGAAGCTGGTCGCCCAACCGGGCGGACCGTGGGAGCTCTACCACGTCGCCGCGGACGCCTCGGAGACCGTGAACCTCGCCGACAAGCATCCCGAGAGAGTCCAAGAGCTCGCCGCGATGTGGGAGTCCTGGGCCCATCGCACGAGCGTGTTTCCCCAACCCGAGCGGCCCGCGCCGGCGAAGAAGCCCAGCCCGCCGCGCCGGTCGGGCTGACCGAGGACCGACCGAGAGCCGACGGCGTCGATGCTGGACCGGCCCGGGTCTCTCCGTCATACTGCCGGTCACGGAGTTTTGCCGAAACGGCTCCATCCGAACAGTTCCCATTGAGATGAGGGTAGCCATGCGAGTCGCCATCTGTCTCCTGATGCTTGTCTTGCCCGTCGGGTGGGCATCGGCCGCCGAGACCGGAGCACAAGCCGGTCGTCCGCTCCGGCCGGTCGTCGAGGTGGAAGAGGACGTGTTCGGTTTCTTTCCGGCCGACAACGGGGCCAGCCCCATGTGGTGCTACGGCTCCACGTGCCTGGTGCGGGTCGGCGACGACGTGTTCGCCGGCGGCCTGGAGACGCTCGCCGACGCGAAGCCGCTGAACAACGTCCGCTGGATCCTCTGGAAGCGCACCTCCGACGGCTGGCAGCTCCAGCAGTCCGACCCCAAGGATCGCACGCGCGAGCCTTGTCCGCTGGGGTGTTTTGGCGACGGCCGGCTGTTCATGTCGGTCAACCCGACGCTCGTCGAAGACCGCGAGGCCCGCGTCGGCCCGGCCAGGCCCGGGATCCTCGAGTTCCGCGCCGCGGACCCCAAGGCCCCCTTCCGGACGCTGCTTCCGGACTGGAAGGAGAAGCCCGCGTTCACCGAGCACTCCTACCGCAGCTTCGCGGCCGACGGCGAGCGGGGCGAGCTGGTCCTCTTCCAGAACGTCGGCTACACCCACTCGCAGTGGGCGTTTCTCGATCGCGACGGCCACTGGGCCGCCACGGGCAAGCTCGTCTGGCCCGAGCGCGAGGACCCGAAGTTCGCCCCGTACGACTCCACGCGGGCGAGGGTCGGCTACCCCAACGTGCTCCTGCGCGACCGGGCCGTTCACTTCTGCGGGGCCTCGGCGTTCAACAAGTGGGACCGCGTGCGGGACGACCCCGAGCTGATGGGCCGCCAGTGGGGCAGCCGCTGGAGGCGCCTCTACTACACCTGGACGCCCGACGTCACCACCGGCGAGTTCAAGCCCTGGATGACAATCGCCAGCACGGAGAAGACGGGCGGATTCCTGTTCGGGTCCGATCTCTGGCTGGACGCCGGCGGCCGGGTCCACCTCCTCTGGATGGAATACCCGATCAACCGCCAGCTTCGCGACCAGCACTTCCCCGACGTCCCGCGGGTCACGTCGCTTCGGTACGCCGTGGTCGTCGACGGCAGCGTGGCGTCGCGTCGCACGCTGGTCGAGGGCGGCGAGGGTCTCTCCGGCATCACGCCCAACGGCGCCCGGTTCCACGTGCTGCCCGACGGGCGATTGCTCGTCTTCTACTACGCCGAAGGAACCGATCCGGAAGGCAACGCCGTGCGCGAGGACCGGCTCTTGGAGATCTTCCCCGACGGCCGCGTCGGCGAGCCGGTGGCCGTGCCCATGCAACACCCGTTGGGCGGGTTCCTCGGCTTCTTCACAGCCACGCCCCGCGGCGGCTCTCCCCCCTCGAACACCCTCGACCTGCTCGGCAATCGCGTCCAGAAACCGGGCGCGCCCCCCGATTACAAACTCCACGGCCTGACCTACCCGAACAAGATCAGCTACGCGCGGGTTCGGGTCGAGTGAGAACGAGCGCGTTTCGCCGGCCCATCGGGCGGTGTGCCACTGCTTCGCAGAAGCAGTGTTGCTTGCCGTGGCCCACCGAAGAGCACGGAAGGCACTGCTTCTGCGAAGCAGTGGCACACTACGCGGGCAACCGACTCATCGGAGCTCGGCCTCTTCACGGGGCGGCAGCTTCCAGCGGACCGCCTGGACTTGCCACCCGCCGATCGGCCGGAACGACTTGTCGAGCCGCGTGCTGCCGGTGAGGGTGACGAGCGTGCCGTCGGGCAGGGCGACGCCGGCCGGGTAGCCCATCCCTTGGCTGACGTGGTAGATCTCCGGCTCCCACGTCCGCCCCTCGTCCAGGCTGACTCGCGCCCGCGTGTGCGCTTCCTCGTACGGATAGCGGCGATCGTGCACCAGGACCACGCGCCCGTCGCGTGCCTCGACGAGCTGCCCGTGGGTCTCGCCGAACTCGAGCAGGGCGCGGCCCTCGCGGTCCCGTATCGCGCGGAGGTTCTGCCACGTCCGGCCGTTGTCGTCCGACTCGCCGAGGAAGACGTGCTTGAACGCGCTCTTGGCTCGTTTGCCGCTGGTCGGGTGGGACCAGTCGGGATCGCCGCCCAGGGCCCGAATCTGGTCCGGCGTCTCGTCCGGGTGCGGCGGGCGCTGATACCGAAACGCGCCCAGAAGCCGGCCCGACCGGAGCTGAATCACGTGCGCTTCGCAGCAGTCGGCAAACGTCGGATGCACCGCGGGAAAGGTGTCCCCGCCGTCGCTGGAGGCGAACACGCCATGCAACAACGTGCGCCCCTCGGGCCGGTCGGTCCATCGGGCCACGGGGAACAGGATCGTGTCGTCGTCCAGTTGAGTCACGGAGAGGAAGCCTTCGCCGACGTGCTCGAACGGCTCGCAGGGGATCTCGCACGTCGTCGCCCACGTCTCGCCCCGGTCGTTCGAGCGATAGACCGTGACCCGCTTGCGCCAGTCCGGATCGTCCGGAGCGATCCCGGCGACCAGCAATAGCGCGTCGTCGGCCAGCACCGTGAAGGCGAGGAAGTTGCGCTTCTCGGTCATGGGCAACGGCCGCGAGGTCCAGGTCCGGCCGCCGTCGGAGGAGCAGAACAGCCGTTCCACGCCGACCGGCGGCTGGTGCTGCGTTCCGACCGAGTAGCCGATTGCCGCCCAGATGGCCCCCGCCGAGTCCAACGCCGCGTTCACCTCCGCCCTGCCGCGCAGCTCGGGATAGGCCAACGAAATCCGCTCGGCGGCCAGCCGGTCGACGACCCGCCCGTCGCGCTCGACGAGCACCGCGTTCGGGTCGCTGTAGAACTCATCGCCCTGCATCGTGGGCTGATGCGCCAGGAACACGAGGCCAAGGACCAGCATCGTCGCCGTCCGACGGCGTCTTCCGCGGCCACGACTCGCCATGACGATCCCTCCCCCAATACCCGGTTGCTCGATACCGCCCCCTCCACGGCGCCCAGTGTGCAGCCCGGCGAGCGAGAAGTCAACCGAACGGGACGTCCGGGTGACCGCGTCACTGGGTTGACGGTCTCACCGCGTCGGCGGGTTGCCGGCCAGGAATTCGTCGACGGCCCGGCGAAACGGAATCCCCGCTTGCCCGCCGCGGCGCGTGGCCTTGACGGCGGCGGTGGCCGAGGCCAGGGCGACGCGGCGCGGGAGGTCTTCGCCCTGCGATAAGCGCCGCGGCATACGCGCCGTGAAACACGTCGCCGCAGCCGGTCGTGTCGACCACGTCGACGGCAAAGGCGGGGAAGTGCCGGGCGGCCCTGCCCGTCGCGTCCGAGACGTACCAACACCCACCCGCACCACAAGTGACCACCACCGCGCGCGGGTGCCACTGCTGGCTCGTCCAGCAGTGCCCTCTTCGATGGCGAGTGAAAGGTTGTCGTGCAGGACCACAAACGGCAGACCGTGGATGGTCCGCAGGGCGTCATCCTCCTGCTTGCCGTCATTCAGAGAGAACCGCGTACTCGATCGTCTCCAGTTCGTCGTCGACGTCGCTGCACGCCTCGCATCGCGAAGATCGCATCAGGTCGGGCACTGCTGGACAAGCCAGCAGTGGCACCCGCGCGCGCCCGGATGCGCGCACCGCTTCCCGAGCGAGCTGCCCTCCGTCAAGTCGTGCCCTTTGGCGACGGGTGTGCGTCGCGGGCTTTGTTGGACGCGGTCACTCGCGCAAGCCGTGGGTACGAAAGCACTTGGAGTTTTCGGCCGAGCCAAGAAAAACCGCCCAACAAATGATTTCGACGCAAGGCGTTTCGAGACAGGGACTTAGGGCTCTTCATGGACGGCATTGCTGGACACTTGGACGGGCTTTTTCGGGGGCTTCCGGGCATGCGGTTTTCGGCCTAACGTGTTCGATCTTACCATGTTAGCGCCGAGCCGCAAGGCCATTTTCGGGCGGCCCGGGGTGCTTCCAACTTTTCTCGGCCCGGGAGGCGAATCGGGAGGTCTTTCTCCGTGACGGTCTCGTGCGGCCACCCCACGCTCGGGAGGCGCGGCTACAAGAAGGGACCCGCGGCGCGTGGGCAATCTACGAGCCCGTCCGAGCAAGGCACTTGCGCAGGTACTCGATGCTCTCGCGGGCCAGGCGCTCCGGGCCGGGGGCGTAGTCGAAGACCTCGACCGAGACCCAGCCCTGGTAGTGGATCTCGCCCAGCGCCGCGAGGATCGGCACGAAATCGAGCTTCCCCATGCCCGGGCCCTGCTGGTTCGGGTCGTTGGCGTGGAAGTGGGCGAGGTGGGGGGCGTTGCGGCGGATCAGCGCGGGGATCGGGTCTGACTCGTGGGACATCGCGTTGCAGTCGAGGATCAGCCGGCAGCGGGGCGAATCGACCCCGTCGATCAACTCCACCGCCTCGGCCGCCGTGCTCACGAAACTGGTGGTCTTGGGCGAAAGCGGCTCGAAGGCCAAGGTCACGTCCGTTGCCTCGAATTGCGGAAGCGCGCCGCGGATCACCTCGACGGCGTGCTTCAGGGCGTCGCCGCGGCTTACGCCCGGCAGGACGTTCCGCTGCTTGGGCGAGCCGAACACCAACAGCTTCCCGCCAAGATCGGCACAGAACTCGGCCAGCGCGCCGAGGTACTCGGTCGTCTTCCGGCGGACCTCTGCGTCCGGGCTGGTGAGGTGGAAGCCCTCGGTTCGGGCGAGAAGCCAGTGGAGCCCCACGACCTCGAGGCCCGACTTCTCGGCCTGGCGCCGGATTGGGGAGCGCCGCTTGGGCGGGACGTCCGTCACGTCGTCGGAGATCGTGAACGGCGCGATCTCCACGCCTTGGTATCCGCAATCGGCCGCGAAGGCGAATGCCTTCTCGAACGGCCAATCGCGGAAGGTCTCGTTGCAGATGGAGAACCGGGGGCGGAAGGGCTTCTCCGCCCCGGGCTCCGCGGCCGACGCTTTCGCGCCCGCCATGCCCAACGCCGCGCCGACCGTGCCCGCAGCGTCTCGAAGGAAATCCCGCCGCGAATGGGTTTTCATGGCTTGCTCCCGTCGTATGGCGATCGATCGAAGTCGGGGCCGTTGCACTCGGGCCGCGTCTTTCGGCAGCCGTGCCCGCAGTAGTCCGGCAAGCGTTGCCTCCGGAGTTGGGTGCCACTGGCGTTCCGCCAGTGCGGCCGTGAAAGCACGGGCAAGATGCCCGTGCCACGCACTGTGCCCCATTGTAATGGCGGCAGGGTGGCGAGGGAACGCAACCGCGGGAAGGGCCCGAGGGAATCGGCCGGCTTGCGCGTTGGCCTCGCCCCATCCGGGGATTATGATAGGCGGAAAGGCCGACGTGGGGACCGCGCGGCGGAGCGTCCGGGGCACGCCGCCCGTGGCGTCCCCCCTCGACCGACCTCCACGTTGATTGAGGAGCCCAGCCATGACCGATCCCCGCCGCTTGAGGGCTTTGAGGAGCCGGATCGCGACGCCGTGGTGCACGGTCGCTCTTCTTGGGGCGTGGGCCCTTTCGGCTTGCGCCGGCGAGCCGGCATTCCGTCGACATGACTTGAACCCCGAGTCGACTTACTGCGCCTGTGCGGCGGTGGACGTGAACCGCGACGGCCGGCTCGACGTGGTCGCAGGCGGCTTCTGGTACGAGGCCCCGACCTGGGAGCGGCACGTCCTCCGCGAGGTGGAGATGATCCGCGGGCGCTACGACGACTACTCCAACCTGCCCTTGGACGTGAACGGCGACGGCTGGACCGATCTGGTAAGCGCCAACTACCGCAGCGAGACGCTCTACTGGATCGAGCACCCCGGGCCGTCGCTGGGGCCGTGGACGGCCCATGCGATCGAGAAGCCGGGGGCGATGGAGACCGGACGGCTGGCGGACGTGGACGGCGACGGGCAGCCGGACGTGTTGCCCAACGCGGTCAAGTTCGCCGCGTGGTGGGAGGTCGTTCGGTCCGCGGCGGCCGACGGGCCGGCGCTACGCTGGGTCCGGCACGACCTGCCGATCGAGGCGGCGGGCCACAGCCTGGGCTTCGGCGACCTGAACGGCGACGGGCGGGGCGACGTGGTCACGCCGCGCGGCTGGCTCGAAGCCCCGGAGGACCGCCGCCAAGGGACCTGGCAGTGGCACGCCGACTTCGAGCTGCACCGCGATGCCGGTATCCCCATCCTCGTCGTCGACGTGGACGAGGACGGCGACAGCGACCTGGTCTGGGGCCGCGGCCACCGCATCGGGCTCTATTGGATGGAACAGGCACGAGAAGGCGACACGCCCCGCTGGGTCCCGCGCGCGATCGACACAAGCTGGTCCCAGGCCCACTCGCTCCTCCTGGCCGACGTGGACAACGACGGCCAGCCCGAGCTGATCGCCGGCAAGCGCTACCTGGGCCACGACGGCCGCGACCCCGGCGAGCTCGACCCGCTGGCGATCTACTGGTACGACTACGACCGCGACGCGAGGACCTGGCGCCGCGGGCTGATTTCGGCGGGCGGTCCGGCGGGCGTCGGCTTGGACCCCAAGGCGGCCGATCTCGACGGCGACGGCGACGTCGACCTGGTCGTGTCCGGCCGGAGCGGGCTGTTCTGGTTCGAGAACCTGCTGAAGGTTGGGGGGTCAGGGTTCAGGGTTGAGGGATCAGAGTTGAGGGTTGAGGGTTTAGTGTTGAGGGTTGAGGGTTCAGAGGTCAGGGATCAGGGGTCAGGGTTGAGGGTTGAGGGATCAACGCCGCGAACCAAGCCCTCAACTCTCAACCATCAACCCTCAACCCTCGACCAACCCTCAACTCCTCCACCGACCTACGACGATCACGCCGAGCTGCTGGTCTACCAGGACGAGACCGGTGGCAAGCAGCCTGTCGAGACTCCCGCCCAGTGGGCCTTGCGCCGGTCGCACATTTTGGCCGGCATGGAGATGGCCATGGGCGAGCTGCCCGACCCGAGCCGCCGGGTGCCGCTGGACGTGGAGATCCTCCGCGAGGAAGAGACGCCCGAGTACAAGCGGATCAAGCTCACCTACGCGGCCGAGCCGGGCGACCGGGTGCCGGCCTATCTGCTCGTGCCAAACGGTCTCGAAGGCAAGGCCCCGGCCATGCTCTGCCTGCACCAGACCACCGGGATCGGCAAGGACGAGCCGGCCGGACTGGGCGGGCGGCCCACCCTGCACTACGCCCACGAGCTGGCCTCGCGGGGCTACGTCTGCCTCGTGCCCGACTATCCCTCGTTCGGCGACTACTCCTTCGATTTCGGCCGGGCGAGCGATCGTTACGCCAGCGGGTCGATGAAGGCGATTTGGAACAACCTTCGGGCGGTCGACCTGCTGGAGGCGCTCCCGGCGGTGAACCCGGACCGGATCGGCTGCATCGGCCACTCGCTGGGGGGCCACAACGCGATCTTCACGGCGGTCTTCGATCAGCGGATCCAGGCCGTGGTGTCGAGCTGCGGGTTCACGGCCTTTCACCACTACTACGAGGGCAAGCTGGCCGGCTGGACGAGCGACCGCTACATGCCGCGGATTCGCGACGTCTACGGGAACGACCCCGACCGCGTGCCGTTCGACTTCTACGAGCTGGTCGGGGCGCTTGCGCCGCGGGCGTTCTTCGCCAACTCCCCGCTCGGCGACGGCAACTTCGAGGTCTCCGGCGTGAAGAAGGTGATCGCCGGCGCCCTGGACGTGTACAAGCTGAGCGGTGCCGAGAAGAAGCTCCACGCGGTCTATCCCGACTGCGGCCATGATTTCCCCGATCCGGTTCGCGACGAGGCCTACGAGTGGCTCGACCGGTGGCTGAAGTGATAATCAGGCAAACAACCTACGGGAGACGAGTAAGTAGGGTGCGTGAAACGCACCAACCTGGCATGAAGTGTGGTGCGTTTCACGCACCCTACGCTGAAGGAGAATTAGCACCATGTTCCGTTCGCCAGCGATGAAGACCCGCAGCCTGTCGCTTGGTTTCGTTCTCTCAATCGCGGTGTCGATCGCGGCGTCGGCCGCGGCCGCGGAGGACTGGCTCCAGTTCAAGTACGACTGCCGTCACTCGGGGAACGTGCCCGAGCGAAGCGTGGCGCCGCCGCTGGGCCTCGTGGGGGCCGTGCCGCTATCGGACGCGGTGCTCACCGCCCCGGTCGTGGCCGGCGGGCGTATCTACGCGGTCGACGGCTCCGGCGTGGCCTTCTCGTTCGACGCGAACACCCTCGAAGTGATCTGGAGGCAGACGACGCGCGGCGGCCCGGCCAACGTGAACAACGTCTCCTCGCCGGCGCTGGTCGACGGCTTCCTCCACTTCGGCACGACTGCGGGCGTCTACTACGTGCTCGACGCGGCCACGGGCAGCGTCGTCCGGGAGATCCCTTGCGGCGAGCCGGTCTTCAGCGCGCCGGTGGTCTCCGGCGGCCGCGTCTACTTCGCCACGCTCGGCTCGCGGGTCTATGCCGTCGAGCCGGACGGCAAGGCGTGCTGGACCTGGGATTTCGTCAAGGAAGTGATGGGTTTTGACGGCGACCGCTGGAGCGGCGCCGACTGGCTTGCGCACAAGCACGCCCGGGTGAACTGGCAGGATTCCTTCTGCTGCTCGATGAACCTGGCCGCGTACGGGAAGATGATCGTGCTTCCGGCGGGCGGGCGGACCGTCTTTCTGGAGGACCTCGGCCCGGAAGCCGCCATGCGGGCCATCGGGCTGGTTCCGGCCTATGCCGGCAAGGAGTACCCGGCCACGTTCGGGCAGAGCATCGGCGAGGACGGGGCCGTCTATCGGCAGTGGCACCGGCGCGACAACAGCGGCCGCGTGGAGATCCTCCGGCTTCGCGACGGCGAGGTCGAGACCGACTATGTGCGCGGCACGGAGACCTCCATCAACCTGCCGTGGCTTCTGAGCTTCTGCTCGGTCAGCCCGCGGGGGGACGACGTATTTCGGTGCCGCCCCGAGCGGGGCTTCGGGTTCTGCAAGCATACTCCGGGGCAAGAGGAGCCGCAGTATCTCGGTGGCTACCCGTCGATTGCGCCGCCGATCCTGGCGGGCGAGCACGGCGTGTACGGCGGGCTGGACGGCAAGCTCTACATCGTGCCGCTATCGGGCAAGGGCGACGTCTGGTCGTTCCGGACGGCGCTGGACTGCCCGATCTCCGCCCCCGCGTGCGTCTGCGACGGTCGCGTCTACTTCGGCTGCGAGGACGGATACCTGTACGTGCTCGGGCCCGAGGGCAAGGCGCCGCTTCCGACCAAAGATCTCGGGCTTTGGAAGATCCGAAGTCCGCTGGCCGGCAAGCTCGCCGGTCCCGAGTACGACTGGTTCACCAACCACGGCGACTTCGCCAACACGAACGCCAACGACCAGGCGGTCGGGCCGCCGTTTGCGATCAAGTGGATCCGCCGCTACGAGGGGACGTTCAAGCACCTGCCCACGTGCGGCGGCGGGCGCATGTACACGCACATCTCCGAAGGCCAGATCTTCGCGGTGGAGCAGGAGACCGGCCGGCTGTTGTGGCGGCGCTATTGGCCCAACGTGCATCTCTCGTTCACCGCGCCGCTCTACTACCGGGAGCGTCTGCTCGTGCCGCAGGCGGGGATGAAGCAGTCGCGCCTCCGCTGCCTCGACGCCAAAACGGGCAAGCTCCTCTGGGAGGCCCCCTTCTCCGGCTCGCCGAGCTGGAGCCGGCAGGCGCCGCCGGTCGTCCACAACAACCTGGCCATCTACATGTTCGGCTCCGGCTCGTACGCCGCCCAGGGAACGGACAAGTTCTTCTTGCAGAAAGGAACGCCCGTGCCCGATCCGGAAGGCCGCCAGGTGATGAGCTTCATCTACGGCCACAACAACCCCTACTACCCCGAGGATAACCGGCCGCTCATCAAAGCCTGGAACCTCGACACGGGCGAAGAGGTCTGGAGCCGCGATTTCTCGGAGCTGGGCACGGGGGGCAACGACTCGGGCCTGTGCCTGATGGACGGCACGCTCTACTACTCCACCTTCTTCGGCTACGCGGCCAAGCGACGCGGCGAGCCGGGGCCCCGCGGACTCACCGCCGCCCTGGACCCGGCGACCGGCAAGGTCCTCTGGCAGACGACCGACTACTACGTGACCGCCGGCTGCACGATTTCCGGCAGAGATGGGCGGCTCTACGTGGGCGGTTACAACAAGCCCAGCGAGGCGACCAACGACCGCTATGTCTGGTGCCTCGACGCCCGGGACGGCTCGCTCATCTGGCAGTCGGACCCGGTCAAGTCGGCGGTGAACGTGATCGCCGCGGGCAAGGACTACCTCTTCTCGAACGCCTCCGGGGGCGACGGGCACGTGCTGGACCGCCGGACCGGCAAGATCCTCTCCCGGTTCAACTTCAAGTACGCCTGCACCCGGTTCACCGTCTCCGAGCCCTACGTGCTGGGCTCGAACATGGACATGATCGACATGTCGAACGAGAACAAGCTCATCATCACCGGCCCGGCCATCGACAGCCGCGAGTGCGTCGCCAGCGTCGTCTCCAACGGGAGGATCTTCTACACCTCCCAGGCGAGCGGGCTCCAGGTCTCGCTCACCTACGGCGACGAGGCCGCGTCGGCGAAGCGCCCGTGGCAAACCTCACACGGCCCGTGACAACGGTACGGGTACAACGGTCAGGATGAGCCGCCGCACACGGCTGGCAACCGACCTGCCGTGACCACTTGACTCCGACGGGCCACCTCGGTCGGCCACGACCAGTAGTTCGGCGAGCCGCCGCAGCGTATCAGGTCGCAGCGTTCGTAACGCTTTTGCGTGCCACCTCCACGAGCGCCCGCAGCGCCGCGTTCACCGAGTCCGAGTCGGGAAAGAACTCGGCCACGTCGGGCGCCAACACGACCACGTTGGTGCCCTCGGCATAGCGTTTTGCGTATTTTCCGCGAACGCCCTCGCTGAAGTCATACTCCTCCAGCATGTCGGGGGCTCGCTTCTTCTTAGCGGCCTTCTTCATAGTCTCTCCTTTCGCGCCGCGTGGCCACCCGTGCACTGATGATGCGCATTCGCTCATCACGATCAGTGAGCACCACGACCAGCAAGCGTCGCCGTTGCGACTGGCCAAGCGTGACGTACCGGTCTTCGTCGTCCGAGTGCAAGGGATCGTCGATCGTCACGGCGAGCGGATCAGCGAAGACCGTGCTGGCTTCCTCGAAGGAGACCCCGTGCTTCTTGATGTTCTGTTTGGCTTTGCGATCGTCCCATTCGAAGACCAGGCCCATCGTTTCACCGTGGGGTTGCTGACGTGTCGTACCGCGGCGGGTGGCACTGCCAGCTTGTCTGGCAGTGCTTCCTCTGCCTGGTCTGGCTGCGCAGGGCACTGGTGGACAAGCCAGCAGTGGCACCCGGCGTGTGCTCAGCCAGCCGGTTGGTCTTCATGCTTCCCAGCCTTCGCGGCATCGATCAGCCGCTCTCGGTAGCCCTGCTGCAACTCGATGTAGTAAGCCACCAGCCGTGCCGGATCGTGATCGAAACGGGCGGAGATGCGATGCCGCACCTCCCGGA
This sequence comes from Thermoguttaceae bacterium, assembly GCA_035528065.1. GTDB lineage: Bacteria > Planctomycetota > Planctomycetia > Pirellulales > Thermoguttaceae > DATKZH01. Next base: position 27,272 of record DATKZH010000784.1, read on the forward strand.
TCTCGTCAATCACCGGATCGTTCTGATTCGGGCTCATCGCTTTCTCCCAGAAGTTCCAGCGGAGTGACCAGGTCGGCTCTCCTTATTTCGCCCACATTATCCACGTCGGGCGCGGGCAAGTACAGCCCGAACGCAGGCGCTCAGAACCCGGCCGCCTTGCCCTCAACCCGGGGGTCGTGCACGCCGATGAGCCCGCCGGCCTCGGACGAAACCCCGATCGCTTGGGTGACGCCGACCGAGCGGGTGCGCTTCACCTTGTGACCCAGCTTCTCAAGCGCCGCCACGATCGCCGGATCGAGGGACTGCTCCACCACGAGCTCGTCGGGCTGCCATTGGTGATGGATGCGCGGGGCGGCGAGGGCCTCGGGCAGGTCCATGCCGAGGTCAAGGTGGTAGAGGATCGTCATCAGGACCTGGGTGATGATCTTCGGGCCGCCGGCCGCGCCGAGCGTGAGGATCGGTTTCCCGTCCTTGAGCACGACCGTCGGGCTCATGCTCGATAGGGGCCGCTTGCCCGGGGCGATCGCGTTCGCCTCGGCGCCCAGGAGACCCGCGGCGTTGGGGGCCCCCGGGGCCGCGGAGAAATCGTCCATCTGGTTGTTGAGGATCACGCCGGTGCCGGGCACGATCACCTTTGACCCGAAGCCGCCGTTCACCGTGGCCGTGATCGCCACCCAGTTGCCCTCGGAATCGACGGCCGCGATGTGCGTGGTGTGCTTGCCGAAATGGTCCTGTTGCCATCGAGGGGGCTCGCCGTGCGTGGCCACGGGCGTCACCCGGTCGAGCACGATCCGGGTCGAAAGCTCGGCCCCATATTCTCGGTCGACCAGCCCGCGGGGCACGTCGGCGAAGTCCGGGTCGCCCAGCCAATGGGCCCGGTCGGCAAACGCCCGCTTCATCGCCTCGGCCACGACGTGGTAGAACGTCGCCGGCTGGCGCTCGTAGAGCCCCTTCAGGTCGAACCGCTCCAGGATGTTGAGGATCTGGGCGACGTGCACGCCGCCGGAGCTGGGCGGCGGGAAGCCGACGATCGTGTACCCCCGATAGGTCGTTACCACCGGCTCGCGCACGCGGGCCCGGTACCCGGCGAAATCCTCGGCCGTGATGATCCCGCCGTGCTCGGCCATCCACCGGCCAACCTCCCGAGCCAGCGGCCCCCGGTAGAACCAGTCGATGCCCTCGTCGGCGATCGCCCGATAGGTTCGCGCCAGGTCGGGCTGCTTCAAGACCTCGCCCGACAGGTACGGCGAACCGTCCGGCTTGAGCAGCACGGCGCGCGAGCCCTCGAAGCGGGCGAGCTTTTCGGCCAGGTGCTTGATCGCGCCCGCGTACGCCCGCTGGATCGGGAAGCCGCGCTCGGCGATCTCGGCGGCGGGGAGCAGCAAGTCGCGCAGGTCCCGCTTGCCATATTCGCGCACGGCCCGATCGTACGCGGCCAGCGCCCCCGGCACGCCCGAGGCGAGCGGCCCGGTGAGGCTCAGCTCGGGGTCGGGCTTGCCGTCGCGGAGGTACATGTCGCGGGTGGCGGCGGCGGGCGCGATTTCGCGGCCGTCGATGGCCACCAGCTTGCCGTCGGCCAGGCGGATGAGGATGAAGCAGCCGCCGCCGATCCCGGCGTTGCGCCCGTCGACCACGCCCAGCGTCAGGGCGGCGGCCACGGCGGCGTCGATTGCGTTGCCGCCCTGCTCGAGCGTTTCGATGCCGGCGTCGGTGCCCAGCGGATGGACCGTGGCCACGGTCCCGCCCGCCCATGCGTGCTCGTTCCCGCAGGCCACGCACAAGGCCGGCAGCACGACCCCGACCAAGATCATCGCCCGGTGTGGGTTGTTTCGGATCATCGTCTGGTCCCTTTCCGGAAACAGGGTTAAACAATCCATGTAATTCTGTAGGGTGGGTCGAGGCACGAGACCCACGCGCGCATGCCTTGCGCTCATTCCGGACGCGTGGGTCTCGTG
>DATKZH010000785.1:0-3250 GCA_035528065.1 Thermoguttaceae bacterium
CGTCGATCCGGTCAACCGGATGCTCTACGAGTTCTTCGTGCTTCGCAGGACGGACGACGGGTGGCAGGCGGCCCAGGCGTCGATCTTCGACCTGAAGACGAACGCCTTGCGCCCCGACGGCTGGACCTCGGCCGACGCCGCGGGGCTGCCGATCTTCCCGGCCGTGGTCCGCTACGACGAGTTGAAACGGGGCGTCGTCGAGCACGCCATGCGGGTCACGGTCCGCAACACCCGCCGGGCGTACGTGGCGCCGGCCACCCACTTCGCCAGCCCGCACGAAAACGAAGAGTACCCGCGCATGGGCGAGCGTTTGCGGCTGAAGCAAGACTTCGACGTTTCGGGCTTTTCGCCGGAGGTGCGAGCGATCCTCGATGGCCTGAAGAAGTACGGCATGTTCGTCGCCGACAACGGGATCGAATGGGCGATCTCCGTCGCCCCCGACCCGCGGATCCCCAACCTCCACGAAGAGCTTCGGCAGATCCAAGGTTCGGCGTTCGAGGTGGTGGTGCCGTCGCGGTAAGAATCCCCGCAAGCGGGGGTGGATAGCCGGGCGTCACGCGGTAAAATGCGATAGGACAGAGACGGTTGGCCACGCATTCTCTAGGATCCGGAGTCGTAACGATGCCCTTGACGATCCCCGACCAATGGTTGGCTGAAGCCGGGCTGAGCGAGCGCGACGCCCGAATCGAAATCGCCTGCCGTCTCTACGACGCGGGCAAGCTGACCATGCCCACCGCCACCCGCTGGGCGGGCCTCAGCCGCACGGAGTTCGAAGAGGAGTTGCTGCGCCGCCAGATCGCCATTTGCCGCCCGACCACCGAGGACTTGAAGCAAGACCTGGAAACCCTCGGCCGGCTGGGGTTGTGAAATGGCAGTCGTGGTGAGCGACACATCGCCGGTCCGTGCGTTGGCGCACCTGCAGCTTCTATATACCCTCGCCGAGTTGTTCGACGAAGTGTTCTTTCCGCCGACCCTCCACGCAATGGAATGAAGAGGATGAAGACTATTCTGAATGACCACTTGAAAGGGAATTATGGAGAAGCATACGTAGCCGCGCTTCTAAGTGCTCACTGTCTCGTCCGTCCCGTTGCACAAGGCACAGACATTGGTGTTGATCTATACTGCGAGTCTGTGAAGCACGACACGCCATTTCTGCACTTCTGGGTCCAGGTCAAGACGGGTGGCAAATGCAAATTGAGCAAAGACGGAAGCGGAAACACTGCGACATACTCCTTCAAGAAACAGGATCTCAGATATTGGGAGAAACAGCCGGTACCAGTGTTTGCCGCTCTGGTCCCGATGGAATGGCCCCCACAGGAAGAGCCGATTGTGTACGTTGTCAACTTGACCCGCAAGTTTCTCGAACGCAATCCGAACGGGCGTTCTCCGAAGAAGGGAGGCCGAGAGACCAAGACTGTCACGCTGCGGTCAGACCTATGTTGGAGGCCGAGAGAACCAGATGACATCCGTCGTTTCTTTGAGAAAGAACTCCCGGAAGCGCACGCCCACATTCTCTTGAAACATGGAATAGTCGCTCCCGGCCCCACGCTTCAACCGCAATACGTACAGAAGTTTACTTCATTTCCTGTATCCTCGTTTCGCAAAGAAATCTTACAGCAGCTCAGGCGCACAGCAGCACTCTCGATCATCTTCCTTCAAGAAATGGACGCGGAAAACGAAGAGTTTCGGAAGAAGCTCGCGAAAGTATTGGAAGCGTTTGAAGGAGATTGCCACTGGGAGAATTGCGCCGCGCGCGGCTTTAATCATCATCTCGATGAGGAGTTTCGCAAGGCTGTTTGTTTTTACGATAAGGCCATCGCCATTATCCGCCGCGACTCACGTTTCCAGGAAGGAACCACATGGCAACGCATTGAGCAGCAGCTTACTGGCCTCCAAGATCTTGCCGAGAAGAGGAAGCGACCGCCCCACGGGTTCTTGTCGGCATCGGACGGTTGATGAGTGGTACAATATGACGCTGGCTGGTCGTCAACTCCTATCGACGCAATGGCGTGATACTGGTGTTCAAGTTACCAGTGCAACCTTACTGCGACATCGGGAAAGGGGGGACCCATGAAACCCACAGACCTCTTTGCGGTACTCTCGGGGATAGTTCTGGTGATCGTGTGGCAGAGGCCGGTACTCTCGGCCGAAGTGGCGGAGAACGACCCGATCCCCGGGTTTCAGATCGGGCCACCGATCGACCACATCGTGCCGGGGGAGTTGCTCGTCGATCCGCCGACGTTGGAGAATCTGGGGTTTCGGTGGTATATCGCCGGTGATAGCAACCGCAATGCGTCGGTCAAGGTGGAGTATCGTCGGGAGGGGGAAACGGTCTGGCGCGACGCGCTGCCGATGCTCCGGGTGCGGCATGAGGTGGCCAACCAGGATTATGAGCCGTATCGGACCGGTAACCTGTTCGCCGGCAGCGTGATGTTCCTCGAGCCGGGCACGCCCTACGAGGTCCGGCTGACGATGGACGATCCCGACGGCGGGGCGCCGCCGCCGAAAACGCTGGCGGTCGCTACTCGGAACGTGCCCGAGGTGCCAAGCGACGCGCCCACGCGACACGTCTACACGGCCGAGTACCAAGGCCCCCTGCCGAAGGGCGCGATCCTCGGGCTGCAAAACGCCCTGAAGGCCGCCCGGCCGGGTGAGATCCTCTTGCTGCAGGCCGGCGTCCATCGCGGGCCTTTCTCGGCGCAGCCGAAGGGCACGGCGGATCGGCCGATCGTGCTCCGCGCGGCCGGCGACGGCGAAGTGATCCTCGAAGGCACCGGCCACGACGCCGACTTGCTCGATCTGAACGGGGCCGAATACGTTTACCTCGAAGGACTCACGCTCCGCCACGCCCGCACGGCCATCCGCGCCGGAAAGCGGGGTGAGCCGGGCGCGGTCGGGCTGGTCGTGCGGCGGTGCAAGATCCGCGACGTCGTCACCGGAATCTTTTCCTACTCGGAGAATTCCCGCGACTGGTATCTGGCCGACAACGAGCTGGAAGGCATCAACCCCACCTGGTATCCGCGGCCGGGCGACAACAAGTACATGGAGCCGGCGCACACGGGCGTGAACATCTACGGCCGGGGGCACGTCGTCTGTTACAACCGCATCGCGCGGTTCAGCGACGCGTTGGCGATCGCCAATTTCGGCGTCCCGGTCGAGGATCTCCGGCGGCATTGCGTGGCGATCGACTTCTACGGCAACGACCTTTCCTTTGCCCAGGACGACTGCCTGGAGACCGACTACGGCTGCC
>DATKZH010000786.1:0-5427 GCA_035528065.1 Thermoguttaceae bacterium
TGCTTTTCCAGCTCTGCCACACGGTCGGCCAACCGCGCACAGTTTCTACAAGGCCCACGTCGCGTACTCATGACGTGACAATCTACCCCATAACCCGGAAACTCACCTATAGCAGTTCACCGCACCGTGAACGGCGACCGGCGACGGTTTTCTGAGTTGGAGCACGAAGACGTACTCCTGCGCCGTGGCCCGCGCCGAGAGGCTGCACAACGTCTCCGAGGCCGACATCGAGCCGGCCTATCAGAAGAACATGGATGGCAAGGCGGCCGCCGAGTGTACGGGGCATACCTACGTCCTCGAGTTTCACGCGGGGCCGGAGCAGTTCCGCGTCCTCGACGGGAACACGCACGAAGTCGTTGCAGCCGACGTAGCCTATGAAGACGGCGCGGCGATCATCCAGATTCCGCCGTTTCGATTCACGATCAGCGGCCGGCCTCACCAGGGCGACCGCTTCATGGTCCGCACGGTCGCTCCGGAACCGATCGAGTACGCCGTACACCAAGGGATGTTCGTCTATCCGACGGCCCTCTTCATCGAAGCCGTGAAGACCCGACCCGGGTTGCGCGAGCGTTTCGGGGCCGATGCCGAAAAGTTCCTGGCGTTCATCAACAAACACGTGTTCGAGAAGAACGAGCGGGACTGGCTGGACATGGGTGAGTTGGGCGGAGGGTATCGCTTCCAACCCAGGATCACCGACCGCTACCCGAACCGGGTCATGCCGCACAACCAGTTCGCCGCACTGGCCCGGGCGTGGCTCGTGCTGAAGGATCTCGAAGGTGCCCATCCGCTGATGGCGCGGCGAGCCGAACAAATGGTCCGCTATTTCCGCAGCCACTTGGAGTTGGACAAAGAAAACAACGCGTACCGCTGGCACTACTGGGATTGGATCGAGTACGGCCAGCCGGGCTATTCCGGCTACGAAGACACCAGCCACGCCTCGTTGACCATGAGCCTGGCCGTGGTGGCGGCCCGCCGTGGCGTCATCTTCACTGAGGAAGACATGGCGCGGATCGCCAACACCTGGCTCAGACTGATGTGGAACGGGGACGAAGAAAAACCGATGATGGCAGCCGCGGTCGATGGGCGGGAGCCGCACAAGTTCTCACCGCTGACGGCGAGATGGTCTGAGCTTTCCGAGTGGGACCGGAAAGTATACGACTTGGCCTTGAAGACGTTTCTCTCCCAAAGCCAAGAACAACAAGCCCGCTCTACGCCGGTGATGCTTCTGTGTGCGAAGCGTGCGGGCATCAAACGTTCTACCGTGGACTTGCGGAGATGGTCGTCGATCATCCATAGGTCGTTGGATTTGCATGGTGCGGCCACTTCGAGGCGTTTCAGCCGAGTGCGCGCTCCGGGCTCGCCGCTAGCGAATCATGCCCGGGGCTGCTATGATGGCCTCCCGACCCGGTAGATGGAACGCTCACGCCCAAGGAACCACAGCCTTGCACGCCCCACCCAGATTCGCCCCTCTGCTAGCTTCGATTCCCGTCCTCGTCGCCCTTTCCGCCAATAGCCCTTTGCCGGCGGACGATGCGCCCTTCTGGCCTCGATTCCACGGGCCGAAGGGAGACAACATCTCCACCGATACCGGGCTGCTGGCCGAATGGCCCGAACGAGGTCCCCAACTCCTCTGGACGGCCCAACCGCTTGGCAAAGGCTATGCCGGCGTCACCATCGCCAATGGCCTAATCTACACCGCCGGCGACATCGGCGACCACAACGTGATCACGACCCTCGATATGAACGGCCGGATCCAATGGCAGTTCAACAACGGCGATTCCTGGACTCGCGGTGCCCAGGGAACGCCCACCATCGACGGCAACCGGCTGTATCACGAAAACGCCCACGATGAAGTGGTCTGCCTCGATGCCAAAACAGGCAAGAAAATCTGGGGCCTGAACCTGGCATCCGAATTCGGCGGCAAAAAGGGCGGCTACGGCCGGGCCGAATCACTACTCATCGACGGCGACCATCTGATTTGTTCTCCCGGCGGCAAGACGGCCGTGGCCGCCGTGGACAAAACCACCGGCCAAGCCGTCTGGAAGTCACCCAGCGTGGGCGAGCCGGCCAGCTACGTCTCCCCGATCGTAACCGAGTACCAGGGACTTCGGATGATCATCACCATGTCCCAAAAATGTCTCATCGCGGTAAACGCCGACACCGGCGATCTGCTCTGGCGGTTCGAGCACTACACCGAACGTTACGTGGCAAACTGCGTCACGCCGATCTACTACGACGGCCACGTCTTCGTCACCGGGGGATACGGGAAAGGGTGCGTGCTACTGGCGATCAACGTGGGCGGCCAAAAGGCCGTCATCGAGCCGGTTTGGCGAACCGAGGACCTCGACAACCGCCACGGTGGCGTGGTCCTGCTGGATGGGCATATATACGGCGCTTCCCACAAGACCAGCAACGGCAAATGGGCCTGCCTCGAATGGAAGACCGGCCGGATGACGTATGCCGAGCGGGGCTTGGGCCAGGGTTCACTCACCTGCGCCGACGGGATGCTCTATATCCTGAACGAACGCCGCAAGATCGGCCTGGTCAGGCCCGCCCCCGCCGGCCACCAGGTAGTCAGCCAATCCGAGATTCCCGAAGGCGGCGAAGGCCCCACCTGGGCCCACCCCGTGGTCCGCGGCGGCCGGCTTTACGTTCGCCACGGCGATTTTTTGTATGCATTTGATGTGCGGGCAAAATGAGAGCGGTAACATACTCGCCAATCATTCCCCGTCGAACAATCTGATTTGAAGTGAGGCGGCCGCGGGGTCTCTATCCGCAATTGCATTCGTGTTCGTGCCAGCCTTGGTCCTGGCCAAATTGCCGTTTGAACCGAACCCCGAATTCGACCCGGGGAACGTCAACCCAAGCGAACTGATAGACCCCGCCACCACCGTCGTCTTCGAGCCGGAGACGATCGCCGATTTCCCCAAGGGATGGCGCCCCGTTACCAGCAAATGGCTGCGGACCGGATAGAGTCGAGACGTAGCGAGTCCGAGAAAACTCCGCATTCCGGCACAGTCGCCCCCGCGGTGGACGCCAGCGTAACTTCCTGCCCCCGAGTCCCATTTTGCCATCTCGCAAATCAAAATCTCAAGAACCCGTGGCGGACGAGGTTTACCAGACACGCTTCCGGCCCAATCTGGCAGAGGCGACTCGCCCGATCAGACCAGCCGCTCGGCTCAAGCGACCATCTGGTTCACACGCCCAGTACCCCCTTGGCGAGGGGTGGCGGCGGAGGTATCGGAGCTATTTCGTTGGCAAACCCCGGCGAACTCTACCGTCGTGGCGGGGCCGGGTGCGGCCTGACGCGGCAAGGGGCTGTGGAGGCCATCCGGGTCCGCTCGGTGGGAGAGTAAAGGGGGGTCTGCGTCGAACCCGGATTTGTAAGAAACGCCGTCTCCGGGGCGCCCGAGTGAGGCTAGCTCACAGGACGTCGTCTTTGTCTGCTTTTTACATTCCGGAGCACAGCTTGCCCTGTCCGCGTTCGACGAAGGAGCGCCCTTGCCTGGTTGGCCGCAACCGTGGACGGCCGGCCGTCCAGGTTGGCCCGGAAGCCATCTTGGCATGCGAAAACCTCGAAAAATGTGCGGACGGGAACGTTACATAACAACGAAGGCCGATGGGGGCACCTATCCCCGGGGGGCCTCGTGTCAACCAGCCGATCGGTCCGCACTCGCCCGTTGTTCAATCGGAATCGGTAGCCCGGCGAACATCGTGTCACCCCGGTCGACCGCCTCTTGGACCGCCTTGTAGGCTTTCTTGACCGACCGCCAGCAGGTGACGCGCTTGCCCCGGTCGATCTGGGGCACGGCCCACTTCCGGCCGTTCCAGCGGCGGACGTCGTGCCGGTCCAGGTAGTTGCCGATCTGCGCCCAGGACTCGCCGAGACTGCGGCGGAGCCATATCTCCAGACACACGGCCGCCTGAAGCGGGTCGGGCTTCTCGTAGGTGACGGTTTGGTCCGGTTTGGTCGGGTGGGGCCCTTCGACGAACCGATAGCCTAGGCCGAATCAGGACACCTCCTTGAGATCCGCGGCCGTGAACCGCAGAATGTGTTTGTCCCGTCGTGTCGCGCACGCTTCTGCGTGGGAACGCACGAACGGACGCTTCGCGTCCCTCTGTCCCAAGAGCACACCGCCATGACCCGAGATCGCTACCGAATCAACGCCGATGCCGACCGCGGCGCTCCTCCGGAGAAGAACACCCGCTCGGCCGTCTTGCGCAAGAGCCACTCGCGGTCGGTCTGGGTGAGGAAGTCGAGGCGGGTGCGGATCAGCTCGATGGAGTCTCGGTACGTGTGGCCGCGGAGGACCTGGAACGGGCCGTCGCTCGCCCACATCAGGCGCTCGGGGCCGAAGGCGTCCAAAATGCGGCGGATCATCGGACCGAGGTCGAGGTAGGGGGCCTGCTTCTTGCCCAGGGCGTAGAAGGCCGAGACCTTGACGTGCGTGTTCTTGTGCCGGGCCAGCCGGCACAGCTTGTCGAGGTCGGCCTTGCGGATGACGCCGTCCGCGCCGATCCGGGCGAAGTGGTCGACGACGACCGGCGTGTCGGGCGATTTCTCGCATGCCCGATCGACCGCCGGCAGGCATTCCGGGTCGATCAGCGGGCACATGGCCAGGCCCTCTTCCGCCCCGCACTTCCACATGGCGGCCATGCCCTCGCCCTCGAGCCAGCGGTCGGGCGTTCGGTCGCGGGGGCGGATGCGAAATCCGCGCACGCCCTGCCGGGCCAATTCGAGCATCGTCCGGCGAGGCTCGGCCTCCCGATCGATCACCGCCACGCCGGAAAACGTGCCCCGGTGCTTCCGCATCATTGCGAGCATGTAGGAGTTGTCGAACCCGTAGTAGCTCATCTGGATCAGCACGATCCGGCCCACGCCGCACGGGCGGGCATGGGCGAACAGCTCCTCGGGCGTGAAGCTGGGCACGGCCATGCGGTCCTTCACGTAGCCCGGGGCGAGGGGATAGCGGTCCAGCTCGGGCGTCCAGACGTGGACGTGGGCGTCGATCGCGCCGTCGTCGGGCTTCTCGGCGGCCGACGCTTCCCGCGGCTCGAGACCGCGCCCGGCCAACGACCAGGCCCCGGCCCCCAGCATCGCGGCCCCCAGGAATTCTCGTCGCAATTGGGTCGCGTGGGACGTGGCTTGGGGCTTGCGCATGGCTTGGCTCCTTAGATTCCCGGCAGTCCGCTGGCTGACCCCACTCTACCTCCAAGCCATCCGTTTTCAAGTCCACAAGCCCCCGTACCCCCGAGAGAGGGTTCCGGCAGCGACCCGTTTGGGATAGATTGCAGGCAGGTCTCCAAGGAGCGCCCGAAAAGTAACTCCCGCATTTCCGAAGTAGTAGGCACACGCCGTGTGCCGTAACCGGCGGACGGCACACGGCGAGGCTGTGATTTTTTTCGGAGGCCCACTGGGCATGCCGG
>DATKZH010000787.1:0-3449 GCA_035528065.1 Thermoguttaceae bacterium
TACCGCGACGCGGCCACGATTATCGACGACACGGAAGGCTGGAACGGCAAAAGCGTCCGCATGGGAACGAAGGTTGACTGGAACACCAGCTATACCCCGCCGGTTCGCGGGAAGTACCGCGTTCTCGCCTCGCTGCGCTGCGAAGGAGCAATCAAGGAGGGCAAACTCGGCTCTTGGGGCGTCTACGACGCGCAGGGCAAGAAATCGCTTAAGACCATGCTCCTCTCCCCGAAGGATTTCGCGACCGAAGACGGTTCGTTCGACAGGAGATTCCGCTGGATTGATCTGGGCGTTATCGACTTCGTCGCCGGCGCGTACTTCTGGTTCGCCCACGGACACAATTCCGAGCTGGACGCAATCTTCGTCGACCGCGTCGTGCTTATCGGAGCGGAGTAATCTGACAGAAGGAGGCACGCGGAATCGGTTATGAACGTGGCATGGCGCGACGGTTCGCGGAAGATGAGACGCGGCAGATGGCGGCCGAGGCGGTCGCTAAAGCGATTGCGCCGCTGAAGAAGTGGATCGCGGAGCCGGGGGCGTCTTGCCCGCCTGAATATCGTTTCCCGCGGCGCGGAACACGATCATGCGGGGCTTGGAGGGAATGACGATCCGGTCGGCATAGAACACGCAATCGGCGATGTGCGAGCCGCCGAAGCCGCGGTTGATCACCGCCAGCCCCGGAAAGTCCTCGACCAGCGTCTTCCAGCCCACGATGTTCGACGCGCCGGTGAAGAGAATCGCATTCTGCGGCGGCGGGCTGGTCTTGTCGGCTGCCTCATAGGCTAGGATCGCCTTTTCAAAGCGCTCGCTCTTGGGCCACCGCGAGTTGCCTGCTTGCTCGGCAGCGGCCAACTGCAACGCCAACCACAGTACCAGCAGGCCTGCCATCGAGGCACGAATCCATGCAGCGGAAAAGGAGGTCGGATTCATCGTTGGTCTGCTGTCTTGGGAATACCGGGAAGCCTTCGGGGCCTCCTGCATCGCACCAGGGATCTGTTTCAGTTGAGAGTCAGGTTTTGCCTGGTCAAGGGAGCGGAATCCGCCCAGCCCGACGCCGTCTTTGCGTCTCGGGCTTTGCCATCAGCGGCAAGCAGGGCACCTGGAAAGAAGGAGCAGACGAAAAGCGGGTTGATGGGAGACGGCTCCTTCGCAATGTGCAGGATTTCTCGGAGAGAATTCGCCAAGACCCTCGCTACTGCTGATACGATGTCCCTGCCGGCTCAGGCGCGGCATTCATCTCGGCGAGCCTTGCTTCGATGAAGGCGATGACGTGCGGCCAGCATTCCGCCCCACATCGCCCGTGATCGGCGCCTTCGATCACGACGTGCCGGATCGCCTTGTGGCCGACCAGCTTCATCATCGAAACGAAATAGAGGTTCTCCTCCGCTCGCATGAGCATATCGACCCCCCAGCCGCCCGTGATGCACAGGACGGGCGGCGTGTCATTGCGGACGTGATACAGGGGCGCGTATTTGTCGATCGTCGGCCGGAACTGGCTGGGCTCGATGCCTTGCTCCTTGCGAACGGTCTGGTGGGTGATCATCTGGCCGGTCACCGGGATCAGTCCGGCGATTTGATCGGCGTCGACGTCGTGCCCGGCCAGGTAGGTTTTGTCGAGTCCGACCATCGCCGTGAGATAGCCGCCGGCGGAGATGCCGGTGACGAAGATCTTCTTCGGGTCGCCGTCCATCGACTCGATGTTCTTGAACGTCCATGCGAGGGCTGCCGCCGCATCCTCGATGTAGACCGGATGCCGGACCTCGGGGTGAAGGCGATAGCCGACGCCCACGACGGCCCAGCCGCGGTTGGTCAACGGGGCGGGAATGCTTCGCTTGCCGGCCTTCAATCCGCCGCCGTGATAGAAGACGACCGTGGGGAACCCCTTGACTCCCTGCGGACGATAGAGATCCAGGCGGCACATCTTGTCGGCGTACCCGGAAGCCGGCTGGTCGCTCTTGGGAAGGTAAGCGACGTCCTTGTCGAGGGCATACTCGGTTTCCCCGGTCTCGGGTTCCGCGGCAGCGAGCGACCCTGCGAGAAGAAACCCGGCCAGCGCGATGCCAGGCACGGCCGACAGGTGGAGCAGATGCGTTCGGGCGTCCGAACGGCGCGTCGGGAGGTCTTTCACAGGTGCTTCCTTTTCGATGGCGTTGGTGGAATTCTTCGTCAGCTCACGGCAGGCAACCGGCTCGTTCGAGCAGGTTGCGAGTGATCTGTTGCACGCGCGGATCCGGGCCGTGGGGCCGGCTCCAGTGGGACCAGGGAAGCGTGTGCCCCGGCGGCATGCTCAGGCCCTGGGACCAGAAGATCGTGGCGGCGTTGAACACGTAGTTCCCCTTGGGCCCAGGATAGATGGTGGCCGCCCATGGTGAAGGATTTACGCCTCCCTGAAAGGCCGTGCCCTGTCCGACGATCTCCAGGCCGGGCAGGTCGGTGGGCGGGTCGCCGTGGTACTCCCAACCGATCAGCCCCGGCACGCGGTCGCCGCGTTTCATGCCCGTGCCGGCGAAGATCCAGTGCTCCGGTTTGACGCAGATCCAGTCGCCGCCGCCGTTGATCGGGCTCGAGTTACGGGCGCCGATCAGGTAGCCTTCGTCCGGCCCACGTTCGGGAAACGGGCCGTGCTTCTTCAGGCGAGGCTCGATCCACTGGTTCGATCCGCCGTACGGCCCGCCACGGAAGATGATGCGGTTGGCCCGCCCGTCGCTGCTGGGCTTGAACGGACTGACCCAGCAGACGGCATTGCCCGACAGGAACAGCAGATTCACACCTGCGTCGCGCATCTTCACGACGCTTTCGTACTGGCGGATGTCCCAGTACTCGTCGTGGCCGACGCTGATGAACGCTTTGCACTTCAGCCCGCGATCGGGAGTGAGTAGATCGCTGTTGGAGCAGTAGCTCACGTTGCAGCCCTGCTGCTCCAGCCAATAGGCCAAGGGAAACTCGAACGTCAGATACCCGCCGGAACCGATCGAAAGCGGATCGTTGACAATTCCCGAATACTGGGCCTCGCGGCCGTACGGCCGATCGAAGCTCACGTCGGCCCAGGGGCCCTGGCCGCCCTTGGGGTGCGTGTAAACGGACGACTTATAAGGCCAGCCGTTGTAGGCCTGCCAGGTGTTGTCGCTGCATTGAAAGAGCACGTCGGCCGGTCGCTCGTCGCGGACGATGAAGGTCACATAGCTTTGCCAATAGGGCTGGTCGTCGGCGTCCGGCAGCGTGGTGAGCCGACCCAGGTAGACGCCGCTTGGCCAGTCGGCGGGGATGGTCAGCTCGGCAGACGGCTCCCAACGGCACTCGTGCATGGTCCGGTCGCCGTTCACGGTGCGGTGAACTGCTATAGGTGAGTTTCCGGGTTATGGGGTAGATTGTCACGTCATGAGTACGCGACGTGGGCCTTGTAGAAACTGTGCGCGGTTGGCCGACCGTGTGGCAGAGCTGGAAAAGCA
>DATKZH010000788.1:0-4873 GCA_035528065.1 Thermoguttaceae bacterium
TGCTTTTCCAGCTCTGCCACACGGTCGGCCAACCGCGCACAGTTTCTACAAGGCCCACGTCGCGTACTCATGACGCGACAATCTACCCCATAACCCGGAAACTCACCTATAGCAGTTCACCGCACCGTGAACGGCGACCCGCTGGAGGACTTCAAGGAGTACATGCAGTGAGAGCGTTGCTCGATGCCCACGCGATTCTCTGGTTCATCTGGGGCCACGGCAATCTCAGTGCCAAGGCGCAAGCCATTATGGCGGATGGGTCCAATGACTTGCTCCTCAGCGCGGGCACGTTGTGGGAGATCGCCATCAAGGTCGGCCTGGGGAAGCTGCAAATCGCCGAGCCCTACGAAGTCTTCATGGACAAGGCGATCCTCGATAACGACTTGTCGGTCTTGCCAATCTCCGTCAAACATGCGGCGACCCTCTCGACTCTGCCGCTTCACCACCGCGATCCGTTCGACCGGCTGCTGGTCGCCCAAGCGATGGTGGAACAAATCCCTATCGTCAGCGGTGATCCGGCGTTGGACGCCTATCCTGTAGCAAGGCTCTGGTAGCGACCCCCCGAGGTGCTGTTGATATGGCCAAACTGCAACCGTGGTATAACGTCGTCACCCCTCGCGAGGACCTTCGCGAGAATCGGCCGCTGGATGCGTCGGAGTTCGCCGTTCACCTGGACCACATCCGCCACGGCCGGGCGCACGACGACTACGTCAAGCCCGAGCGGTTCTTCGAGCGGACCTACCTGACGGGGAGTCTGCTCGACCTGGCCGCGCAGGCGGTGCGGCGGCTTTCGGGCATCCAGGTGGAGACCTCGGCCGTGTTCAACATGGCCACGCAGTTCGGCGGCGGGAAGTCGCACTCGCTCACCGTGCTTTACCACCTGGCCCGGAACGGAGAGAGGGCCAAGGCATGGAAGGGCGTCGACCGGATCTTGAAGAAGGCCGAGGTGCCCAACGTGCCGGAAGCGGCGACCGCCGTGTTCGTGGGCACCGAGTTCGACGTGATCCAGGGCCGCGGCGGGGGCGACGAGCCGGTTCGCAAGACCCCCTGGGGCGAGATCGCCTGGCAGCTCGGCGGCGAGCCGGCGTTTGCCGCGGTCGCCGAGCACGACAAGCGGGGAGTCGCGCCCGCGGGCGACGTGATCCGCAAGATGCTGCCCGACGGGCCGGCCGTGATCTTGATGGACGAGCTGATGAACTACGTCAGCCGCGGCCGGAAGATGGGGCTGCGCGACCAGTTCTTCGATTTCCTCCAGAACCTGTCGGAGGAAGCCCGGGCGAGGAAGAACTTGGTGCTGTGCGTGTCGATCCCGTCGTCTGAGCTGGAGATGAACCCGGACGACCAGCGGGACCACGAATCGCTCAGGAAGCTTTTGGACCGGCTGGGTAAGGCGATCCTCATGTCGGCCGACGTGGAGATCGCGGAGATCATTCGCCGGCGGCTGTTCGAGTGGTACGGGATGCCCGACGAGGGACGCAAGACGGCCAGTGCCTACGCCGAGTGGGCGGTCGACCACGCGGCCGAGCTGACCGGGATCGACGCCGACACGGCGTTCGAGAAGTTTCAGGCGTGCTATCCGTTCCACCCGTCGGTGCTTTCGGTGTTCGAGCGGAAATGGCAAAGCCTGCCGCGGTTCCAGCGAACGCGCGGCGTGCTGCGGCTGTTGGCCCTGTGGGTCGCCCATGCGTATCAGGAGGAGCATCGCAAGGCGTTGCGGGAGCCGTTGATCACGCTCGGCTCGGCCCCGCTGGAGAACTCGACCTTCCGGGCGGCGATGTTCGAGCAGCTCGGCTCCAGCGAGCTGGAGGTGCCGGTGACGACCGACATCGCGGGCAAGAGCGACGCCCACGCCGTGCGGCTGGACAAGGAGGCCCCGGAGGCAATCCGCAAGGCGCAACTGCACCGGAAGGTGGCGTCGACGATCTTCTTCGAGTCGAACGGCGGGATGAGCCGGTCGAAGGCGGAGGCGACCGTGCCGGAGATCAAGACCGGCGTGGCGGGCCCGGACGTGAACCTGGCAGACCTGGACAACGTGCTGGAGGGGCTCGTCGGACAGTGCTTCTACCTGAACTGGGACCGCAACCGCTACCGCTTCGGACTGACGCCGAACTTGAACCAGATCCTCGTCGTGCGGCGGGGGGCGGTCCGCCCGAAGGTGGTCGAGGAGCGAATCAAGCAGGAGACGCAGAAGCTCTTTGACGAAGGCACGAAGGACGTGGACCGGAAGTATTGGCCGAAGCGCAGCAACGACGTGCCGAATCGGCCCGTGCTGACGCTGGTCGTGCTCGGCTTGGATACGCCCGCCGAAGCGCCCGGGACGATGAAGTTGATGGAGTCGGTAGTCCGCGAGTGTGGCAGCTCGGGGCGGACGTACAAGTCGGCGTTGATCTTCGTGGCACCCGAGTCCCCCGAGACCGTCCGCGACATGGCGCGGAGCTGCCTGGCTTGGGAAGACATCAACGACGATGAGGAGACGGTCGGCCAGCTCGACGAGGCCCAGAAGCGACTCCTGGGACGAAACCTGGGGCGGGCCAGGAGCGATCTGAAGGAGTCGCTCTGGAGAGCCCATCGGCACCTGTACCTTCTCGGGAAAGACAACACTTTGCGAGAGATCGACCTCGGGCAGATCACGTCGAGCATGGCCGGCAACATCGTGGAGCTGATCCTCCGCGAGTTGAGCCGGGGCGACGAGATCACGCCTACGGTGGGGCCCAGCAAGCTGACCAAGTATTGGCCACCGGCTTTGACGGAATGGTCCACCAAGGGCGTTCGCGACGCATTCTACTCCTCCCCGCAACTGCCTAGGCTCGTCCAGGCAGACACGATCAAGCGCACGATCGCCGACGGCGTTTGCCAGGGCGTCTTCGGGTACGCCCGAAAAGACGACCGGGGCCAGCTCGTCCTGGACAGGTTCAACGAGAGCCTCAGCGAAGCGGAAGTTGAGATTGGCGACGAGGTCTTCCTGCTCAAGGAGCCGGACGCCAGGAAGCTGCTCGAGCCGCCGCGGCTTGCACGGTTGACCGTCCGGCCGGAGCACACGGTCCTGAAGCCGGGCGAGCAGGCGTCGTTCACGTGCAGTGCCGAGGACCAGTACGGGCAGCCATTCGAGCTGCCGGTGCTTGAATGGTCAGCGACGGGTGGAACAGTCACGGCCGAGGGGCTCTTCACGGCAGCCGAGAGCCCCGGACAGTTCATGGTGCGGGCAGCGGGCGACGGCACAGAGGCGATCGCCGAGCTCCGGGTCACGAAGGAAGACGATCGCCAGCGTGAGAAGCAACCGGGCAAAGGGATGATCCGCTGGAGCGGCGATGTCCCGCCGCAGAAGTGGATGAACTTCTACACGAAGGTGCTGAGCCGATTCGCGTCGGCGCCCGATCTGAGGCTCACCGTGAGCTTCGAGGTCCCGGCTGAGGACGAACAGGCCCGTGCGAAGGCGGACGAGGCTCGCTCGGGGCTGAGGGAGCTCGGGCTCGACGACAACGTAGTCGCAAGTTGACCGACGACAAGGAACGCAGATTGGAGGCCAAGAATCGAGATCGGGCTTGTGGCAAGATCGCAGTCCCTTGCTGAGCAGATCGGGATGCATTTCGATGCGTTATTGGCCGCGGGGCAGTTGGAGCGAGTTGTGTGAGGCGAAAGCTGGTCTGACCGATGGGTTCGGCGAGTAGCTTCCCGTTCCTGACCGCCTACGATCCTCCCGGCTCCAGCGAAGGGACGCTGGACCCGCTGGGTTTGTACATGATCGCGGATCAACCGGCGACGCGATTGGTGCCCGCCGTGCGGGAAGGTAAGCCCGTCGATCCTCGCATACTTGCAGAGCATTCCGACCTATCGGCAAAGATGGGACTCCCTCGCTCGACGAGGGGCAGTCGGACACATGACATGGACGAGCCACTCATGTGCGATCTCACCGGCGACATCCGCGGTCATGCGGATGAATTGCTCCAGTTGCCGGAGCTGCTTGGCTACGACCGTCGACGGGGATACCGCTGGGATGGCGAGCAGCAGTTGTCGGACGAGAAGTTCGTGTACGTGAAATCCGCAGCCGTGCGAAGGCCGCGAGAGTCTGCGTAGGGCTGGTCACGCGTTGTTCTTCTCTGACCAGCCTCGGGGCTTGACGTGCCCAGCGAATCTGGGACGATCCATTCCATGCGCACCTGCTACGGCCATAGCGTCCGACTCCCGCGAGGCGATCTGGCATACCTCGCCTTCCGGCTCGCCCTCCAGAAAACGCTTTCCGACATCGAATTGCACCTGGACCTTGAAGAAGAACCCGATCCTCCGGCCGGGTGTCTAATCGAGGTGCCCTTCCTGAAACAGGTGCCGATGCAGGTGCAGGTCGATCTGTTTGGCCGACACGTGGGCTGGGCACCGCGTGCCTGACCCCATCGAAGCGTCGCTTCTGGATGCTGCCGTGGTCTACGCGGCCTGCACGACGGCCAGTCGCATTATCGACCACATGCCCCAGGTACCGGGCATGGGAATGGTCGGAGGAAAGGACTCGGGCACGGCGGCGGGAGGAGGCGTTGAAGCGGTTGGGAAAGATGCCCTCATAGTCTCCAACACCCAAGACGATGATCGCGTGATCGCTGGAAAGCCTCCCGCCCAGTCGGATTCTCCGTCGCACACGGCACCCCGCAGTCCTCCCCACCACTCACCGAACGGCCAATTGATCTTGGCCCTACTCCATGCGCAACACAGACTTGAGGCGCGACACGGGTGTCAACAGCCGCCAGCCCCAACTGCCGTCCAGGAGAATCCAGCCGTGACCAAGAAAGAGATCGCCCGGTCTATCTCCGAGGATCTCGGCCTGCCCCAGTTGCAGGCCAAAGAGATCGTGCAGAAGGTCTTCGACGCCATCGTGCAAACCCTG